>JACTND010000115.1 GCA_014584305.1 Planctomycetota bacterium
CGACTCAACGGCGCGGAAGAACCCAAAGTCAGCGCTCCGGCCACCCGCGCCCCGCGCACCCGCCGCATTTCCCGGGCACAATCGCAATAAGCCTTTGAGGAGCACCTAATGCGGCAACTGTTGGTTAACTGCTGGCGCTGCGGTAGGTGTTGAGTGCAGCGCGGAAGACCATGCGGCTGGCAAAAAAGGTCACAGCGGCGGCGACGACCGCAAAGCCGGCTAACAACCATTCCCACGTATGCCACGGAGCACCAAGTGGTTGTGCCAACACCCGCGCTGGAACGTTGGAAACCACCAGTATCGGAACGACGAACATGAACGTGCCCCACAACGCCCAACCGAGACCATTGCGCTGGTAGATCTCGGCCGGATAGCGATAAAAGTTGGTAATGTAAAACCAAAAATCATACAAGTTCTGGTTGCGCCCCAACCAAATACTGGTCGAGGCCAAACAGAGCATGACGCCGTACATCACAAAAGCGCCACAGCCGATGAAGAATACGTAACCGACGACAGTAAAAACGGAAAACGACAACGATTTCACCGGGTCATGGGCGAGCTGCCAGGTCGAATAGACGACTAAACCCAATCCCAAAAACACGTTGGGCAATTGCGACCAGTTCAACCGAGGAAACGAAATCAGAAATTGTGGGTCGATCGGTTTGACCAGGACGAAATCGAGATTGCCCAATCGAATCATATCACTGAATTCGTCGAAATTGGACATGAACAAGGTTTGCACAATGCCGTTGATGATCCAAATCGTTCCCAAAAACACGAAGAACTCGTGCTGTTGCCAGCCCGTTTCTCGTCCGATCGATTCGGTATGTTGGTAGATAATCTTGAAGAGCGCAAAATTCATCAATGCCCACGACATGGACGACAACGACTGCAGCACGAAATCCGTGCGGAAGGACAGGTCGCGAATCAGTGAATTGCGGCAAAAGATCCACCACACCGCTAAATAGCGCCACATTTCGGCCAAGGACAATCTGGTGACCGGTGTCAACGCTGTTCGCGGTTGGGGCGCGTTGGGCATGGTTCAACCTCCAAATCCGCTGTAGCGACGCACTCCGCGCGACCAGAGCACACGGGCCAGCGCGGCAAAAAAAGCCACCCACGCAAACTCGATCCACAGACCGCGGACCATTGCATTCCATTCCATGCGTTCCAAAAATACCGCTGCCGGGAAATAGGCCAAATACTTGAGTGGCAAAAAATCTACCCATGCGCGCACGTTGACCGGCGACTCCGGCAACAGTTCCAATGGAAACATATGGCCGGACAGGAGGAAACTGAGCAACATGTAAATGAAACTCAAGGAACCCACCTCCAGCAACCAAAACGCGCACAGACCGAGGCAACACTCCAAGAAGAAGCCCAACAGAAACGAGAGCATCAACGACGTTACAAACACAGCCATCACGGCCGCACTCGGCCAGCCATCCAGAAAAAATCCGCGGCATAGAAAAAACACGATGGCAAATGGAATTGCGGCAATCCAATAATACACCAGCTTGTGGGCCACGCGTTGAATCAACAAACAACCGATCATGTCCACCGGCTGAATCAGAAACTTCTTGACTTCACCCGAGCGGACTTGCTTGGCGATGCCCGCCGTCAATCCGGGCATACTCGAAAACGCGCGACTGATCGTGACCAACAGGTAATAGGCCACCATGTCGCCAAATCGATAACCGGCAATCTGGCCTTCCTCGCCCCCCGCGCCACGGATTACATCGAAAATGGCCCACCACAGAAAAATCTGCGTCAAGGTCGGCAGAAAACGCATCAGCGTTCCCAACATGAAATCGCCGCGATAGACCAAACGCTCATGGAGCGAAATCTGAAAGAAGGTCCACCAGACCGCCAGGCGCTGCGGCCATGTCCGCCAGGCGCCGCGCGGCCAAGGAGTCGCAGAATGCATTGCCGGAGTCTGTCGCATAGGTCGGTCGCTGGAATTCTCGAAAGTCATGCACCTGGTTAGCGCGCGGCAGCCAACTCCCGCTCGCGCTGCGCTTGGGCCGCTTGGGAAAACACATTGGCGATGACTTCATCCAACGGAGGATCTTCCACAACCACATCGCTCACCTGCAACGCGCCCAGCCAATGCGAGAGGGTCCTGGCAACGTCATCGCGACTCACGCGAAATCGGACCTCCGGGGGCCGGATCTCCAGCAACCCGGGGACGTCGCGCAAGCGTTGGCAATCTTCCTCCCGGGCCAATTGCAACGTGACGATTTTCTCCGAGCAAAACTCGTCCACAATTCCGGAGAGCGAGCCATCGTAATGAATCCGGCCGTGAGCGATAATCACCACGCGCCGGCACAAGGCGGCCACATCCTTCATGTAATGGCTCGTCAACAACACTGTCGTACCGAATTCCCGTTGGTATCCCTTCAAGAACTGCTGGATGCGGTGTTGAGCCACCACGTCCAGCCCAATCGTCGGTTCATCCAAAAACAAGACCTCGGGCGAATGCAGCAATGCGGCGATCAACTCCATCTTCATCCGCTCACCCAACGAAAGCTCTCGGACCGGCTGCGTCAACAACGGTCCGACCTCCAGCATCTCTGACAGCTCGTCGCGCATCCGTTCAAATCGTTTGGGTTCGATCGAGTAAATGCGCTGGTGCAACCGAAAAGAATCGGCGGCCGGCAAGTCCCACCAGAGTTGGTTTTTCTGACCCATGACCAAGGCGAATCGGCGCCGATAGGCGTTTTCGCGATACCACGGGACGAAACCCATCACCCGCGCCGACCCCGACGTCGGATTGATCACGCCGGACAACAACTTCAACGTCGTCGTTTTGCCGGCGCCATTGGGACCTAAAAATGCTACAAACTCTCCAGCCTCGACCTGCAGGTCAATGCCCTGTACCGCCTCCACGACACGGTACTCGCGGCGGAACAACCCGCGCACCGACGCCCACAAGCCCTCTTGTTTTTGATAGACACGGAACGACTTGCGCAGTTGCTCAATTTCAATGATGGCCATGAGTTCATTATAGCGAACGCAGCACGACCAGATTCAGAGGGCATGCCAGCGCCAGTCCAACTCGCATCAACGTGGGGCGCGCGATGCGGCGGCAGTGCGCCACCGCACCGAATGGAAAAACGCAAACCCGCAGCACGACTGCGGTGGATGGCGAGTTGCCGTTGTCTGCGCCGCGAGGGCTCCAATCACAGGCCGACGCGCAGCGAACGAACCAGCGCATCTGAG
>JACTND010000177.1 GCA_014584305.1 Planctomycetota bacterium
CTTACCTGGACGACGTCCTTCGGCAAATGGCGGGCGGCGAAGGCGATCTGGAATCGCTGTTGCCGGACGCCTGGGCGCAAACTCATCCCGACTCGATCCGCGTCTACCGCCAGCGCGAGTCGCTAACCCGATCGGCCAAAACCAAAGCCCGCCGCGTCCGCCGCCGACTTCAAGCACGATAGTCCGGTCGAACGCTTACCTGGGAAGCACACTAACATCCCGAAAAAGCGCTGCTTACCGAGAATCACGCCCCAAAAAACAAGTCCAACTTTCTACACTAGCGTAACTCCGTTTCGTCAGGCCGGCCTTAGGCGGTACGCGTACTCCTACTCGAACGTGGCCCGAATTTCGAGTTCGAGTAGGAGAACGATTTCCAATCCCGAGACTAGCGGCGATCTGCGAATCGTGTCGATGTTCCAGCGTTTTTAATTTTTGCCAGACATTCTATACTGTCCAACATGGAAACTGGTGTCAGCCATTGCAAATTGGCGAATCGACGGTTGACCAGCCATTGCGGATCATGAGTTGAGCTGTTTTTGAGGCAATTATGGCCATTGTACGTTTACCGGACGGTGCAGAGAAGAAATTCCCCGGGCCCGTGAGTGTGGCCGAAGTGGCGCAGAGCATCGGTCCCCGTCTGGCCAAAGCGGCCGCGTGGGGAGAAATTGACGGGCAACCGGTCTCTCTTTCGCATGTGATCGAGGGGAACCACCCGGTCTCCTTGAAAATCATCACGCGCGATTCACCGCAAGCCTTGGCGACCATGCGGCACAGTTGCGCCCACGTGATGGCCCGCGCGGTGATGCGTTTGAAACCGGGCGTACAGTTGGCGTTTGGACCCACCATCGACGGCGGATTTTATTACGACTTCGAGATACCCGAACGGTTGACCGAAGAGGATTTTCCAGCCATCGAAGCCGAAATGCAGCGGATCATCGAATTGGATGAACCCTTCGAGCGCGTCGAACGGCCAATTGAAGAGGCGATCCAGGTCTGCGCGGATTTGAAACAAACGCTTAAGGTCGAACATCTGCAAACCGGATTGTCGGACCAACAGCGAGTTTCGTTTTACCAACAAGGCGAATTTATCGATCTCTGCCGCGGCCCTCATGTCCCGTCCCCTAAATTGATTGGCGCGTTTAAGCTGCTGTCGATCGCCGGCGCGTATTGGAAAGGGGACGAGAGCCGGCAGCAACTGCAGCGCTTGTATGCCACGGCGTTTTTTGACCAAGCCGACCTGACCGCGCATTTGGAGCGCATCGAGGAGGCCAAACGCCGCGACCACCGGGTGTTGGGAAAGCGACTGGGGCTATTCCACATCGACGACATGGTCGGCCAAGGGCTGATATTGTGGGCACCCAAAGGGGCCTTCGTACGCCAACAGTTGCAAGACTTTATTTCTCTGCATCTGCGGCGGCAGGGCTACCAGCAGGTGTTCACTCCGCATATCGGCAAATTGGAGTTATATCAAACCAGCGGACACTTTCCGTATTACCAAGAAAGCCAGTATCCGCCGATCGTGATGCGCGAACAGTTGCAGCAACTGGCGGCCGAAGGGTGCTCGTGCGGCGAATTGGCCAACCGGTTGACGCAAGGTAAGATCGACGGCTACCTGCTGAAGCCCATGAACTGCCCGCATCACGTCAAGATCTATTCCTCGCAGCAGCGCAGTTACCGCGACTTGCCGATTCGTTTGGCTGAGTTCGGCACAGTGTATCGTTGGGAGCAATCGGGCGAGATCGGTGGGATGACGCGCGTGCGGGGGTTCACTCAGGACGACGCCCATTTATTTGTGACGCAAGAGCAGGTCGGGGCCGAATTGGCCGGCTGTTTGGAGTTGGTCAAGATCGTGTTTGCCGCGATGGGGATGGAGGATTACCGAGTCCGCGTGGGTTTGCGCGATCCGGCCAGTGACAAATATGTGGGCCAGGCGGAAAACTGGGTTTTGGCGGAACAAGCCTGCCGGGAAGCCGCGGCCAGTTTGGGAAAGCCGTTTACCGAGGAGATCGGGGAAGCGGCGTTCTATGGACCGAAGATCGATTTCGTCGTCCGGGACTGCATTGGCCGTCACTGGCAATTGGGAACGGTGCAAGTCGATTACAATTTGCCTGAACGGTTCGGTTTAGAGTATATTGGTCCGGACAATCGACCTCATCGGCCGGTGATGATTCACCGCGCCCCATTCGGTTCGATGGAGCGCTTCATTGGCGTCTTGATCGAGCATTTTGCTGGGGCGTTTCCGTTGTGGCTGGCGCCGGAACAGATCCGCGTATTGACCGTCAGCGATAAATCGGAGGTGTATGGCCGAGAGGTATTGGCCCGTTTGTTGGCGGCCGATTTCCGAGCCACTGGTGATTTCCGGTCGGAAAAACTGGGTGCGAAAATCCGCGATGGGCAACTAGAATTGTTGCCGTACATGGTGGTCGTAGGCCCGCGCGACGTGGAACAGGGGACCGTTTCGGTCCGAGATCGCTACGACGGCGACTTGGGCGCTATGCCGCTGGATGCCTTGCTCGAACGATTGCAGAACGAAGTGGCGACTAAGCAAGTGCGCAAGACGTTTAAGAATTCGGCGAGCTTGGACAGCGGTCGCGCGGAGTTCGAGTATTGAGAAAAGTGACCGGCGGTCCGGGGTGAAGCAACGAAAGCGTTTCGTTGGCCTCCATCCGCATCGACTATTTAGCAGGAAAGGTTTGTGGTTATTAGCAAAGAAGCCGCTCGCGATCAGAACCGCGTGAACGATCAGATTCGTATCAGTCCCGTTCGCGTGATTGACCATGATGGACAACAATTGGGCATTTTGCCCGTCAAAGATGCCTTGGCCAGAGCCCGCGAGGCCGGGCTGGATTTGGTCGAAGTTGCGCCCGACTCGAGTCCTCCAGTCTGCCGAATCATGGATTACGGCAAATTCAAGTACGACAAGAACAAGCGTTCACACAAGAGTAAATCGCACACCACAAAGCTCAAAGAAATTCGCTTGCGGCCCAAGACGGGGCAGCACGACATCGAGGTCAAGATTCGCCAAGCGATTTCGTTTTTGGAACACAAGGACAAGGTGTTGGTGACCGTAGTTTTTCGCGGACGCGAGTTGGCTCATGTCGAGGAAGGCCAAAAGGTAATGACCGGCATTTTGGAAAAGTTGCTCGAGCACGGCAAGTTGGAAAGCCCTCCCGTGCAACAGGCCAAGCGGATCACCTGCACGGTGGCGCCGAAATAGCG
>JACTND010000157.1 GCA_014584305.1 Planctomycetota bacterium
TCCCCTTTCTGGGTGTCCCCTTTCTTGCTGCTGTCCTCCAACCGGCGGAAGAATGCGGTTTATTGCAGTTGAGCCAGCAGACCGATGAAGCCGCCCCAGGGTAACGGCAAATGGGGATGGCGCGGGATTGGCCAGGTCGTCGTGCGCCAACAGAGCGTGTCGAGTCGGTCGGCGGCGGCCGCGCGGACCAGCCGCACCAGCTCGAACGGCGACAACATTCGCGCTTGACGCCACACCGGTTGCTGGGCCCGGCGACGGCGACGCCAACCGCAATGGCTGATGCGATTCATCACTCCCAATAGCAGACCGCGGCGACTGACACGCACGGCTTCGGCCAATGCCACACTTGGCTCCGCGACGAACTCCAAGGTCGTGATCATAGCCGCGACGTCAAACGACTTATTGCCGAAAGGTAAGCTGTGTGCATCCCCTTCCACATAATCGATTCCTTGGCTGCGAGCGCGGGCTTGGTGGAGCATGGCAGGCGAAATCTCGATCCCTGTAGCGCGATAACGCATGTCGTTAAACCAGCGGGTGAAATGGCCCGTGCCACTGCCGATGTCCAACACGGTCTTCACGCCGTCCAACTGCCGCAACAAAATCGCCAACAAGTTGCGTTCGTACGAATCCAGATTGCGATTGCGGTGGACGTACCAGCTCTCGTACTCGGCCGCGATCGACTCCTCCAAAAACGGATTCATATCAGCGTTGGGCAGGCTCGACAGGCGCGGTACGAGGTTGATCAAGCACTACCTCATCGAAAACGGCGCCGTCGGCGTCGATCGCGCGCAATGCGGCGCCCCCGTCAGCCGCCAGGGCGATGTGCCACAAATGCCGCCGCGGTTCGGCCCGCGCCAACCACCAAGCGTCAGCCGGATCGGGGACGGTTCGCGTTTCGACTCCCCACGCGCCATCGCCGAGATACAGCAAACCATGTTCGTCGTCGCGTTGATGGTGAAGGATGCGGTGCGTCCGTTTGTAGTTGTGGTGATCATGCTCGAGCAACGCGGTGACACCGTAGCGTTCGAAGAAGGGGACCCAATGTTCGCGGACCGCGATCGCACGTTTGGCATCCAGCGGGGTACCATCCTCGGGTGATTTGGTCGTGCCGTAGGCGGGATAGTGATAACAGGCGAACAGGAATTGCTGATTCGTGCGGGCCGCCAGTGTCCGTTGCAACCATTCCGTTTGCGCGCCGGCAATTGGCTGCGTATGGTCCGTATCCAGCACGATCAGCGACAAGTAGTTGCCAAAATCCAAGGCATAGTACGAGCGGTCCTCGGGGAGTTGGAAGAAACTATAAAAGTAAGGCGCGTCGTCCGGAATCTTGCCGTGATAACCGCCGCGGACTTCGTGGTTGCCGATCGCCACAACGATCGGGATCAGGCGCCGGTCGCCGGCCATACCGCGCTCCATCCAGGCCCCATGCCAATCGACCCAGCGCGTTGCCAACTCGCCGTTGGCATACGCCAGATCGCCGCCAAAGAGGGCAAAATCCGGATCCAACTTGGCGGCTATGGCGCTCATCTGCTCCATCCAACTGCGGCGGTGCATCATGTCGCCGCCGGCGACGAAATGGATTCCCGTCTCCAACGAAGATGGCATCGTGCGGAAGCGCCAGCCATCGGTTGGTTTTTCCACGCGCCGGCCGATGCCGAATTCATAGGTTGTCGCGGGTTGGAGTCCCGTCAACTCGACGCGGCGGATTTGCAGCGACGATGGCCCCGCTGTCGATTGGGTCGCGGTTGCCTCGCGCCATTCTTCCGTCCCCACAGCGCGCCAATAGACGGTCATCGTATGCCGCGGATAAAGGTTGACCCAATTGATGGTCATCGTCGTAGTCGGATCGCGCTGCCAGGTGAGATATAAGCCGGTCAAGTCTTGCGCGGCACCGTTCAGCGCGACCAGCAGCCAGCAACAGGTACAGGCGAGCACCCAACGAGCGGGCAATAAACGATCACGCCGCGCCAGTCTCGTCCTTTGTGTGTGAGTCATGACCTTCATCTTTGGTAACCGTTCACTAGGAGTCGATTGCTTAACCGCTAGCCGTAGGCGTGCGCCGAGTTTTTCATTGATTAATCGCGCGTTTCCCCGTACGCCTGCGGCTGACGGTTAAACGAGTTGACATCCGCAATACCTCGGCAAACACCACTTGATTGTAACCGTTGACCTCATCGATGCACGTATCGTCTGATCATTACTTGGTCGCGTACGGATTCACTTCACGACGGACGCGCCCCAGCCGTCGAATACTGCGCCCAGATCCTCGCACAGGCGATGATTCTCCAACGACTCGTCGTGGATAGCGTCTAGATCCAAGGGCAACTTCTTAATCATTACCAGCCGGTCCGAACCATCCGATAAGCCATCGTCCACATAACCGCGCGCTTCCAGTCGTTGGCGGAGTTGCTGCACCTGGTGGTCGTCGCCATAGAACACGAATTCCAAGTCGTGTTCCTTCTCCGGGTCGCTGCCGGATTCGATCAAGTCGGTGACAACGCGCCGGTCATAAATAAACTGCCAACTTTCGTCGTCGGGCCAAATGCACTCGTCGAAGAAATCCCAGCCGTTATGCTCGGAAACGTCCACTTCGTAGTCTTCGACCTGCTGCATCCAGTTCCCTACCGGTCTGCGGAATCGGTCCCAGTCCGCCAACTGGAAGATGAGCTCTCGGATTCCGGCATGGGTTAGCCGCGCAAGCAAGATGCACGGAACGCTTTGCTGGGCCAAAGCGTCCGCCAGCGTGTCCTCCATCTGCCACAGGACCTCGGCCTCGTTACCGACAGGGCCGCCATTCTCGTTGGGCGCCTTGATGGAAATCAGCACTCGGGCGCAATACGGGAAGTCCTCCCGCGGAATTTCGTCCGATCCTGCGTAAAACGAAACGTAGGCCGGACGGTCTTCGGCGATATACACGTAGGTTTCCCAATTGTCGTGAAATACTATTGGAACGGAAGTCATCGTGAAGTCCTCTCGCACATTTGATGCTGGTTACTATCGGCGCGAATGTCTGTCCCATGCGCGCGAGCCCGAACTGACCGACCTGACGCATTGTGTTGCCGTCTGCCCAACGAATCAAGTCAACGATCGAATCTCGGGTCAAAACCCGGTCATATCCGCGCGCGGCCGATGTCGTCGCCTGCGAGCCACCGACCGGTAGTGGTCGAACATGTCGCATCCGTCAGCGATTGCCCGATGATGCCTGCGATGCGCAAACGTCTTGTCTCCAATCACCCTTTTCGTTGGCAGAGCGCGGCTGGTCAGTTGGCGATCACCGGGAGTCTCGCCGGGGCGATTCACGGCGGACAGGATCTTGGAAACCTGTCGGGCACAACCGGGGTAAAGTCTCTATAATTGTCGCCGTGCGCTTTGCTCGCAATGGGATGCAATTCATTTCGGTGTCGGAAGGACGTGTATGAGTCAACGCCTGGTCGTAGCTGATCTTTCGAAAACCTATCCCAATGGCGTACGGGCGCTCGACCGTGTATCGTTGGAGATTCCGCGCGGCATGTACGGTCTGCTCGGGCCGAATGGCGCCGGAAAATCGACCTTGATGCGGACTCTGGCGACCTTGCAGGAAGCCGACAGCGGCTCTGCGCGATTGGATGACATCGACATGTTGCGCGACCATTTGGCGGTCCGCGCAATACTGGGTTATTTGCCGCAGGAGTTCGGCGTTTATCCCAAAGTCTCCGCGGGGGTCATGCTCGATCATATCGCCGTAATGAAAGGGATCGGCCCGGCGCGCGTGCGACGCGAACTGGTCGATGCCATGTTGGATCGCGTGAACCTGTACGCTCACCGCAAGAAAGCGGTAGCCAGTTTCTCGGGAGGCATGAAACAACGGTTTGGCATCGCCCAAGCCTTGATCGGCAACCCGCAATTGTTGATCGTCGATGAGCCGACCGCCGGACTGGATCCGACCGAGCGGAATCGCTTTTACAATTTGCTGTCCGAGATCGGCGAGAACGTGATTGTCATCCTATCGACGCATATTGTGCAAGACGTCAAGGAACTCTGCTCGCAGATGGCAATTATCCATCTGGGGCGCGTTTTGTATGCGGGAACACCTGCCGCCGCGGAGCAATCGCTGGCCGGCAAGGTCTGGCGCAAGTCGATCGACAAGCGCGACCTGGAACGGTACCGTGGGGAGTATCAGATCATCTCCACGAAATTAGTAGCCGGCGCGCCATTGATTCACGTTTTCAGCGATCAGCCCCTCGCGGACGGATTCACACCTGTGGACCCTGGCTTGGAAGACGTATTCTTCAGCAAGGTTCACTTGGCGGCTTAAGGTTTAACTGCCGCAGGAGTGGCAGTCGGAGCAACCTGAGGCAGGTGAGAGAGATTCGAGTTCGAGGATCATCTGGCTGCGCAGGTTAAACGCTGCGGCGGAATCGGCATGAACATGAAAAAGGCGCACCATTGATGTTCCGTGAGTTTTTTTGGTTTGAAACCAAGTTCTGGCTGCGGGGGATGATGGTTTGGGTGTTCGTCGGAGTCATCGCGCTGCTGATGTTCGGCGCCGTGGCTAGCGACAACGTGCGCGTGGGCGGTTCCTCCGAAAGCACCTATCGCAACGCCGCACATACCGTCCAGATCTTCTACGGGGTTATCAGCCTATTAGCCGGTGTCATGGTAACGGCGTTCGTTAACTCGGCGGCCTGCCGCGATTTCACCTATCACACAGCGCCCTATGTATTTTCGTACCCGATTCGCAAAGTTCCCTACTTGTTGGGCCGATTCTCGGCGGCGGTGCTGGTCGCCCTGATTCCCATGTTGGGTGTTTCATTGGGCGTGTTGCTGGGGGCCGTGATGCCATGGCAAGAACCCGAGCGGATCGGCCCCACCGTGTGGGGCGCCCACCTCTGGGGGTTCCTCATGATCGCCGCCCCGAATTGCCTTTTGATCGCCTCGCTGATCTTCGCGATCGCCGTCTGGACCCGCAGCACGATCGCCTCGTTCTTGGGAATGCTCGTGATCTTGATCGGATACACGATCTCCGGGCAACTGACGCGCAACTTGGAGTATGAAGCGGTCGCCGGCTTGCTTGATCCGTTCGCCATTTCGCTGTTCCAGTCCTTGACCAAGTATTGGACGGTGGCGGAGATGAACACCCAGTATCTGGCCCGGCCGGCACCGCTCGTATGGAATCGCGTGTTGTGGTTGGGCGTCAGCGGGTTGGTCATCGCGTTGTCCGTGTGGCGATTTTCGTTTACCGAACGGAGCCGGCCCACCAAGCCGGAGGAGAACGCCGCTTCGGCGCGGCGCCTGTCGCGGACTTCCGTCGCGGCAGCGGACATCAAACCCTTATCCTCAGGCTGGCAGTGGCTAAGTCAATTCAGCGTGGACGCGCGCGGGATTCTGAGAAGCAACGTGTTCCGGGTGGTGATGGGATTTGCTGTCTTCATGTTGGCCACCAACCTATGGTTCTCCGATAACGAAATGTTTGGTTTGGCGTCGCTGCCGATCACTTACAAGATGATCGACATCATTCGTGGTTCCTTGTACATCTTTTTGTTGGCAATAGTGACGTTCTTCGCCGGCAACTTGGTTTGGAAAGAGCGTGACTCCCATTTGGATGAGGTGTATGACGCCCTTCCCCACCGCACCTGGTTGGTTTGCGTCGGCAAGTTGACGGCGCTGCTGTGGGTTGTCGTGATCGTACTCGCGCTGGGGTTGCTGTCCGGAGTTGTCATGCAGGCCGCGCGGGGTTATCACCGCTTTCAAATGAGCGTTTATCTGGGCGAACTCCTGGGATGGGATCTGATCGTCTTTGTTTGCTTGTCGGTATTGGCCATGCTGGCGCACGTCGTCTCGCCGAACAAGTACGTCGGTTATTTCGGGTTCGTCTTGATAGTGATTGTCAATCAGTTCGTGTGGGGCGTCCTGGGGTGGGAAAGTCGGATGTGGATGTTCGGCTCACTGCCAGGTTATACCTATTCGGATTTGTTTGGCGTCGCGCCCTATTGGAATTCGTTGGTTTGGTTCAGTGCGTACTGGTTGTTGTTTGCGGGGCTCTTGGGGTGGGCGGCGATCATGTGGTGGCCGCGCGGCAAGGAACGCGGGGCCTGGCGACGCTGGCGGTTGGGAACGCGGCGCTGGCAGGGCGCGCTGCGCTGGGGTTCCCTGGCGACGCTGGCAGCCTGGTTCTGTGTTGCCGGTTGGGTCTATTACAACACGCAGGTTCGGAACACCTGGCGCACGCGCAAACAAACGCAAACGGCTTCCGAGCGTTACGAATCACAGTTCCGCGACCACGCGCAGTTTCCTCAGCCCCGGGTGACGCGGGTGCGCTACGAAATCGACATTCACCCCGAGCAACGGGGCTTGGAGTTGCGCGGCCAGCAATGGATGGTCAATCGTTCGCCGGCGCCTATCGAACGGCTCTACGTCAATACGGCTGACAAATACGAAACGGCGCTGACTATCCCCGGCGCCAGCTTGGAGAACGCTTACCAGGATTTGCACTATTTCGTGTATCGTCTGCAGGAACCGCTGGCGCCGGGCGCTGAGATCGAAATTGGCTATACGGTTAAGTCCCAGCCCCAGGGATTTGAAAACACCTTGAGCCAACCGGAGTTGGTCCAGAATGGGACTTTCTTTAACAACATGATCGTTCCGCAATTCGGATATCAACCGATGAAGGAGTTGACCAACCCCAACGAGCGCCGGCGGCGGGGAATGACGCCTCCGCGGATGATGCCGCCGCTCGATCGCAACGATCTCGCCGCGCGGTCGAACCACTATATCAGCAACCACAGCGACTGGGTCGAGGTTGAATCGATCATCAGCACCAGCGCTGACCAAATCGCCATCGCTCCCGGCTCGCTGCAGCGCAAGTGGACGGAAAACGGACGACGCTATTACCACTATCGATTGGACCATCCGTCGTTGAATTTTTACTCCTTCATGTCGGCGCGGTACGAAGTGGCTGTCCGCGATTGGAATGACGTGACTCTTGAGGTCTATTACCACCCGGAACACCATTGGAACGTCGATAAGATGCTGGCCAGCATGAGAAACACGCTGGAATACTGCACCGAGCACTTCGGGCCCTATGCGCACCGCCAGGCGCGGATCATCGAGTTCCCTCGGACGGCCACCTTTGCCCAAGCATTCCCCGGCACGATGCCCTACTCCGAAGGGATCGGCTTCATTGCCGACCTCCGCGACCCCGAAGATATCGATATGGTCTATTACGTCGTTGCCCACGAGATGGGGCACCAATGGTGGGCGCACCAGGTGATCGGCGCCAACATGCAGGGGGCCACGGTGCTGTCGGAGACGTTGGCCCAGTATTCAGCACTGATGGTGATGGAACGTCAATACGGCCGCGACATGATGCGCAAATTCCTACGGTACGAGATGGATCGCTACCTGCGCAGCCGCGGCAACGAATTGCTGCGCGAGAATCCGCTGGTCAAGGTCGAGTCCGGTCAAGGTTACATCCATTACAACAAAGGAAGCGTTGTGTTGTACCAACTCAAGGAGATCCTGGGCGAAGACCGCGTCAACGCGGCGCTGCGAAAACTCGTCGAGCGCTTCGGCTACGCCGCTGCTCCGTACCCGACCTCGCTGGATTTGCTCGATGCGCTTCGCGAAGTGGCCGGGCCCGAACATCAGGAACTGCTGACCGACTTGTTTGAACGGATTGTCACGTTCGATCTGCGCGCGCGGCAAGCGACGTATCGACCATTGGCCGATGGCAAGTATCAAGTTGACTTGGAGTTTGAATGCCGCAAGTTTGTCTTGACGGAAGTCCGCGATGCTGCGGCATCAACGTCCACCGGCGCGGCCTTGTCGAATCGCTGGGAAGAAGTCGAGGAACTGCTGGACGAGTGGGTGGAAATCGGGGCGTTTGCCGCGCCGCCAGCCGGCCAGCGCTATGGCCAAACCTTGTATCGACAGCGCGTCCGCGCAACAACCGGCCTTAATCAAGCGACGTTTGTCGTCGATGAGCTGCCGCAACGCGCGGGAGTCGATCCGTTTTGCCTGCAAATCGACCGTGTCCCGGACGACAATGTGAAGGTTGTTACCTTGTTGAAATGATGGATCGCGTGGCTTGCCTCCAGGCGAACCCCGTTGGCCCACTCAGGGAGCATTTCCTACAATGGCTTGCACGGAATTGTCACGGTCGCACTGCGGAATAGGTCCATGAGTCGCATACAACAATTTCTCGCGCTGGCATACTGCCTTGTCGTAACCCAGTCGCTGGCCTTTGGTCAGGCGGCAACCAATCACTCCGTGACGCTGTTTGAGAACGTCCGTATCTTCGATGGCGTCGGCGATCAGCTCTCGGCGCCGATGAATGTTTTGGTGCGCGGGAACACGATCGAGAAAATCTCGAGCGATCCGATTCCCACCGATCGGCGCGCCGATACCCAGCTGATCGATGGCGCGGGGCGCACGCTGATGCCGGGGTTGATCGATGCGCATACGCATGTCGTTTTTTTCGGCTTACCGCAACAGGCGTTGTTATTGGAAGACATGGGCTTTGTGCACATCGCGGCCTCCAAAACTGCGGAGGATATGCTGCTCCGTGGGTTCACGAGCATCCGCGACATGGGGGGGCCGGTGTTCGGTTTGAAGAAAGCCATCGACCGCGGCTTGGTCCCGGGCCCGCGCATCTGGCCGGCAGGCGCGTTTATTTCGCAAACGGGAGGACACGGTGACTTTCGTTTTCCGAACGACATGCCGGCCCGGCCCGGCGACTTCACGTACAGTGAACGGGTCGGCGCCGCGGCTATTGCCGACAGCCCCGACCTAGTGCGGCAACGGGTCCGCGAACAACTGGCACTGGGCGCTTCGCATATCAAACTGATGGCCGGCGGCGGTGTCTCGTCGCACTATGATCCGCTCGATGTCACGCAATATACTGTCGAGGAACTGCGCGCAGCGGTCGAAGCGGCGGAGAATTGGGGAACATACGTCGCCGTTCACGCCTACACACCGCGCGCCGTGCGGCAAGCGATCGAAGCGGGCGTGTTGTGCATCGATCATGGGCAATTGCTCGACAACACGACAGCGCAATTGATGGCGGAAAAAGGCGTTTGGTGGAGTCTGCAGCCGTTCACCGACGATAATCCTGGGCGTTATCCCGAAGGTTCCGCCAATCGCATGAAGGAATTGCAAGTCGCCGAAGGAACCGATCTGGCCTATCGTTTAGCTCGGCAGTTCAAAATCAAGACCGCTTGGGGGACCGATGTCTTGTTTGCGCCGCAGTCGGCCCTGCTGCAGAACGAGCGGCTCGCGAAAATGGTCCGCTGGTATTCGGAAGCGGAAGTCTTGCGGATGGCGACCTCGGGAAATGCGGAGTTGTTAGCTTTGTCCGGTCCGCGCAGCCCCTATTCCGGAAAACTCGGAGTAGTGGAAGAAGGGGCTCTGGCCGACCTGCTCCTCGTGGACGGCAATCCGCTGGACGACATCCGCTTACTGGCGGATCCTAATAGCAAACTCGTCATCGTCATGAAAGACGGGCAGATTTACAAAAACCTGTTGGCGAAATAGCCACGTTGTCAAGTTCTTTGGTGAATCCGCCACGCCTCAGTGGGCGAGGCGACTAACTGTGGCGACCGATCAGACGATTGGCTTCTTTGGGATGCTGTTGGCATTCCAAAAGGGCGGTTAATACCAGCGGGGCCACGATCGTGGCGTCCGATTCGATGACGAACATCGGTGTCTTTTCCGTCAGTTTGTCCCACGTGATCTTTTCGTTGGGCGTAGCGCCCGAATACGATCCGAAGGACGTGGTCGAATCGGAAATCTGACAGAAATACGCCCACGGTTTGACCTTCTTTTGCAAGTCGTACTTGATCGATGGGACGACGCAGATCGGGAAATCGCCCGCGATGCCTCCGCCGATCTGGAAGAACCCTACCCCGGCCCCCTTCGATAGCTCCCCGTACTGATCGTAAAACTCGGCCATGTACTCGATCCCCGATTTGACGATCGAGGCAGCGCATTCGCCCAGCTTGACATGCGATGCGAAAATGTTGCCGAACGTCGAGTCCTCGTAACCGGGAACAACCATCGGCAATTGCGCCCGGGCCGCCGCCAACAACCACGACTCGTCGGCTTTTCCTTGATGCAACCGCGCCGGCAACTTGAGAACCAACTCGTAAAAATACTCGTGCCAGAAGCGGCGCGTCTGGCTGTTCGTGGCCTGTACCCACATCGGGACAATAAATTTCTCGACGGCGCGAAACGCCTCGTCTTCCGGAATACTGGTGTCGGTCACGCGCCGCATCCGCTGCTTGAGAATCCGCGTGTCGTCAGCCTTCGTGAAATACCGATAGTCTGGAAAATCGCGGTAGTGGTTGTGGGCCACCAGGCGAAACAGCGACTCCTCCAAGTTGGCGCCCGTGGACGAGATACCGTGTACCAGTCCAGCGCGGATGGCTGGGGCCAAGGTGATGCCCAACTGGGCCGACGACATCGCGCCGGCCAGCGTCCACAACATCTTGCCGCCATTTTGCAGGTGTTTCCAATAGGCCACCAGCGCATCCCGCGTGACCCGGGCGTTGAAGTTTTTGTAGTTTTTCAGAATCAATTCGAGCGTTGGCAACGTCGTCATATTAAAACCTGTCGGGTTGATGTGCGCGCGTTTTTTCGCCCGCTCGGGCCACGCTCGCGTCCGGCATTGTAAGTCAAACGCGCCGCAAAAAAAGGTGGAAGCCCAGAACCGGCTGGCCGCGGTCAATCCAATGCTCCGCGTCGCGCATGCCGTTCGATCGATGTTTCAAAAAAGGTAACCAACCATTCACGGGAGAATATCACAGGGGTTTTCGGAATGGGCGACACCTGTCAATCGCGGACAGTTCGATGACAAGGCCGCTGACCGCTCGGCGTTCAGAAACTCCAAGAAGGATTTCACCGCATCCGCCCAGCGTTGGTAGCCAACGGGAGAAAGATGGAGATAATCGGGCATAATCTCCGGCAGAATCCGCCCGTCGGGCTCGACAAACAAATCGCTCACATCGCGATAAAAGATCTCTTGCTCGTCTCCCAAATGACGGATGCGGTCATTGATCGCCCGGTTGTTCAATCGACCGGCGTCCCAGGGTGTCGCGCCGCGAGGAAATACACCCAACAACAAGACTTTCGTCTGGGGAGATTGCGCGCGAATCTGACGAACGATCGCGGCGATGCCTTCGGCTACCTCCGCCGGATCCTGCATCCGGTGCCCCGTGTTGTTCGTTCCGATCATGACGATGGCCACGCGCGGCTGGCTGGCGGCCCACGGAGTCGCCGACAACCTCCACAACACATGCTCGGTCCGGTCGCCGCTGAACCCCATATTCAACGAGGGGATGTCGCCGAATGCCTCGCGCCATGCGTCAGCACCAGATCCTTCCCAGCCTTGCGTGATCGAATCGCCGATCCAAACGACAGCGGCTTCGGCGTTGCGCGCCCCGCGGACGGTCGCTTGTTGGCGAGCCTTCCACCACGCTTCATCGCCGCGCGATGTCGGAATGGTTGCGGGATTGACCTGATAGTATTTCTTCAGATCGCGGTAACGCTGTTGCAAACCGGCCAAGACCTCGCGATACTCCGCCGCCTCGTGCAGGCTGGTCAACTCTTGCGGGTCTTTTTCCAAGTCAAACAGCTGCCACTGGTCGGTGCGCGGAAAAAACATCAACTTGAATCGATCGGTGCGCAGGCCATCATGCACCGGGACTTGATGGACCGCGTCGTTCTCCCAGTATTGATAGTAGATTGCGTCGCGCCAGTCCGCCGGAGGTTGACCATCGGCCATGAGCGGCAGCAGACTGCGGCCTTGTATTTCCGAAGGAACCTCGACACCGGCTGCTGCCAGGATGGTCGGCGCAAAGTCAATATTTTGAACAAGCGCCGAACAACGCGCGTTCGCTCCCGTATGTCCCGGCCAGCGCATGATCAGCGGCATCCGCAACGATTCCTCGAACATCCACCGTTTGTCGTACCAACCGTGTTCGCCCAAGTAGAATCCTTGGTCGGAGGAAAAGACCACGAGCGTGTTCTCCGCCAACCCGGTGCGGTCCAGATAATCGAGCAAGCTTCCCACACTATCATCGACCGCTTGAACCGCCCCCAGGTAATCGTGCAGATACCGCTGGTGCTTCCACAGCAGAATGTCGCGGTCGGTCAGCGCGCCTCCCGAGAATGCCGCCAGAAAAGCGTCGTTTTCCGGCTGGTAGTGCGCGTCCCACGCGGCGCGCTGTTCGGCATTCATCCGCTGATACTCCGCATTGGGAATACCGTCCAAAAAATGTGTGGTGTCCGGACTTTGGCCGGAGAACTTCAAGTCGTGTTGCCAGTAGAAGTGGCGGGCTAACGACATCTCGGCGGAACGCAACAACTCTGTCCGTCCCGCGTGATCATCGAACAATGTCGGCGGGACGGGAATCGATCCATGCGGGTAGCGATGGAAATGGCGCGGGTGCGGCGACCAGTTGCGGTGTGGCGCCTTATGCTGCACCATCAACAAGAACGGCCGGTCGGCCCGTCGCTGGTGTTCCAACCACTCGATCGACATCTCTGTAATGAGATCCGTGCAGTATCCCGCGCGACGATGTTGTGTGCCGTCGGCGCGAATGAATTCCGGGTTGTAATAATGCCCTTGGTCTGGCAAGATCTCCCAATGATCGAAGCCGGTTGGATCGCTGGCCAAATGCCATTTGCCGATCAATGCCGTTTGGTAGCCGGCCGCTTGCAACAACTGGGGAAAGGTCATCTGCGACCCGTCGAACCGATCACCATTGCGGCGGAAGCCGTTGAGGTGACTGTGCTTCCCCGTCAGCACGGAGGCCCGCGACGGCCCGCAAATCGAGTTGCCGCAGAATGCCCGCTGGAAAGTGATACCTCCCCGTGCCAACCGATCGAGATGAGGCGTCTGGTTGATGGCGGAACCGTAGGCGCCCAGCGCTTGAATCGCGTGGTCGTCGGAAAAGATAAAGAGAATATTGGGGCGCGGCTTGTCGTCCGCCATCGAACTCGCCACCTGCAGAATGGCCAATATACCAACGGCGGTCGTAAACGCGCG
This sequence comes from Planctomycetota bacterium, assembly GCA_014584305.1. GTDB lineage: Bacteria > Planctomycetota > Planctomycetia > Pirellulales > Pirellulaceae > BJ22. The sequence goes on from JACTND010000157.1 coordinate 13,025, forward strand.
GGACCAATTCCGTAAACCTTCTGGCCGACTCTCCACTCGCTTATCTGCCTGCATTACCAATTCTCTGTAACCCCAATCGAAAGAATGTGTATTGTACCAACAGTGCTTTGTTCGTCAGGAAATTCGTACTCATACTCAGTGCAACGGTACTCGTACTCGAAAGGGGCGTGATGACAGAACCCGCTCTCAACCATGATATGGTAGCCTGCAATTGCCAAACCGTGGACTACACACGCACTAGCGAAGGCGGCTACCGTAAATTCCATCCGTTACGATGCACGGGCGGCATTGTCGCAGGACGTGCGGCGATTGGCTACTATGTTTCTGCGACGGCAAGCCGCTGAGATTAACTTGGGACTTGATCGGGAAAACATGAGACTCTGGACAATCTGTGTATTGTGGTTGACATTAATGGCTGCTCAGCGTGAGTCTTGGGGACAGCACGCTGGCTCCCCGCGACAAATCATTGAGAACGTCCGCGTGGTCGATGTCGTTGCCGGGAAAGCCAGTGCGCCGCAACGCGTGTTGATCGATGGCGCGCGGATTGTCGCCGTCGGCGCGGTCGAGTTGCCTGCCGACGGCGATGTCGTGCGGATCGATGCCGAGGGGCGTTATTTGATCCCTGGTCTGTTCGATGCGCACGTCCATCTCGTACCGGACGCCGACCATTTTGCGCCCCTGCTCGTGGCGCATGGCGTCACCAGCGTGCGCGATCTGGGCGGCCCTACCGAACTGATTTTGGCCCTCAAACGTTCGGCGGCTGACAGTTCGACACCCATCCCCGATATCACGGCTACTGGATCCATCATCGACGGTACGCCTCCGGTGTGGCCATTTTCCGAACCGTGCGCCTCATCCGACGAAGCCCGCGCGGCTGTACAACGCTTGGCTGCGGCGGGAGTGGACCAGATCAAGGTCTATTCGCTTCTTGCACCCGACGCGTACCGCGCGGCGGTGGCCGAAGCACAGCGTTTGGGATTGCCGGTCACTGGCCATGTCCCTTACTCGATCCGGTTGGAAGAAACTCTGCACGCGGGACAAAACTGCATCGAACATCTAGAGGGATTCGGTCCCCTGCTGACCGAGTTGGCGCCGGTCATTGACGAAGAACCGGCGCGCAACCCGATGATCGCCGCCTTTCGCGGCTGGTCGCGGTGGCGGGAAGTCGATCGCGACCGCCTGCAAGCGGTTGTCCTTCAAAACGCCGTGCATCGCGTGACGCATTGTCCGACTTTGGTGGTCATGGACAGTATCAGCCGCATCACCGATCCCAACCGGAATCCCAATGAGGATGCGCGATTGAAGTACGTCAGCCCCGCGATGTTGGCTTTTTGGGACTCGGGGCGTTACATCGACTTCAGCCCCCGCGCGCGGCAAGCATTGCCCGCTATGAAAGCGCTCGTCGGCGAGTTGCATCGCGCCGGAGTCAACTTAGTCGTGGGGACCGATTTGGCCAATCCCTTTGTGTTCGCCGGCAGCGCCGTCCACGATGAGATGCAGCACTTTGTCGAAGCGGGGATTCCACCGGCGGACGTGTTGCGGATGGCGACGATCAACGCGGCCCAGTTGTGCGGCGTTGCCGACCAGCGCGGCTCGATCGCTGTCGGCAAGACGGCGTCGCTGGTCCTGCTGGACGCAAATCCCTTGTCGAATATCGAGGCCGTGCGCCACATTCGCGCCGTGTGGTTGCGCGGCAAATACTACGATCGCGCCGCCCTCGACGCGTTGCTGGCCGAGGTGGAGCAATCGGTGCGCGGGGCCACCGTTCCGGAAACCCAGGCCGGCCCGCAGCCCGATATTCCCGGGCGCGTGGTTCTCCGCGGGCAGTATCAAATGAAGTTCGGCCAGTTGGATGCGGGCGTCGAGGATTTCGTCGTGACCGAATCCGAGGACGGCCTCCGCGTGTGGGCGCATCAACAACCGAAGGGCGGGGGCCAAATCCCGGCCATTACCACGGTGCACTTCGGTTCCGATGGAACGTTTGTGGAGGCCACCTGGGAAACTCAGGATCGGCGCCAATTGCGCGCCCAGTACCGACGCGATGCCGGCGCGCTGGTAGGCGAGGCGAAGTTGCCCGATCAAGCGCTTGGTGAATCGCGGTTGGCGCTGACGGAACCGTATCTGATTTCGACCCCGGTCTATGCGTCTGAGTTTGGCTTCTACGGACCGCTCCAGTTGGCGCCGGGCGAGTCGATCGAACTCCACAGCACTGGCTTCGGATACCCCGATTGGAAACCGGCGGCCGCACCGATGACCATCACGCGGTTGGCGGATGAAGCGTTGGATTTGGATGGGCGCCGCTGGTCCGCGCGGGTCTATCACAGTGTTTTGAAAACCAACATGGGAGAAATGAACATCAAGACTTGGACCGGGCCGGATGGCCACACGCTGCAAAGCGAATTGCGGTTTCCCTTCGGTACGGTGACGGCGACGCGCCGATTGATCGAGGAATGAGCCGCTGGCGATGGCGCGGTGTGACTCGATCTGGTTCCGCTGGTGTTTCCTATGCCTGCCGTCGCTGCGCGACTCGAAAACATTCCGTCGGCAACGGCAGACGGACGTCCAAGGCTGCCACCAATCATGGCTTCGCCACTCACGCAATGGAAAAACCGGTTTTACGCATAGTCGCTGTTGCCACTCGGTGGAACCAAGGATGAACGCGTGAACGATCGCCGAACGAAGGCGTTCTTTGTCACAGAAACGTATGGCGTTAGAATGGGTCCTGCATGCCGTTCCTGCGCACGGTTCGTAGTGACTCGATTCATCGGGTGTTTCCCGGCCCGCATGAATGCGGACGCTGTGAACGGGTGGCGATGGTCGGACGCGCGCAATGGGCAATCTCAGGAAAGGAAAACACCGACCATGTTGACAAAGCTGCTATTGATTGGCCTAGGGGGAGGCGTTGGATCGGTGCTGCGCTATTTGGTTTCCGGTTGGGCGCATCTGTTGACGACCAGCACCTTTCCGATTGGAATTTTGGTGGTCAACACATCCGGTTGTTTACTGGTTGGTTTCTTGGGAACGGCGCTCACGGAGTATTGGTCAGTTCGCGAAGAGTACCGCTTCGCCATTCTACTTGGATTGCTCGGTGGCTATACGACGTTTTCCACGTTTAGTCGCGAGACGTTGATGCTGGTGAACGACAACCAATGGTTGTACGCATTGGCCAATGTTGTGTTGACCAACGTCTGTTGTTTGGCGGCGGTGTGGGCGGGGCATCGTTTGGCCCAGCGCTGGTTCGGCCTCTAAGGCCCTGGGCGGAGGTTGGTTGAATTACTGTGTGGCAGCACTGCAGGAAAGGACCATGAAGATACCAGAAGAAGGTTACTTGTTGCGCGTATTTGTCGGCGAAAGCGATCAGTGGCAGGGCCGGCCAGTGTATGAGTCCCTGGTGCTCAAGGCCCGAGAATTGCAATTGGCCGGGGCCACCGTGTTGCGTGGGCCGATGGGTTTCGGCGCGAACAGTCGTTTGCACACCACGAAAATCTTGCGGCTGTCGGAAGACTTGCCGATGATCATCGAAATTGTGGACAGCAAAGAAAAGATCGATTTGTTGCTCCCGCATATCGACGAAATGGTCCAAGAGGGTCTGGTAACCCTAGAAAAAGTCCAAGTCATTCGCTACCGTGCGGCACGCAAAGCGGGGGTCGATTGCGAATCTCCTTAGAACGGAGACGTTCGTTGCGCGATTCGGGTGGGGCGTGCACCGCGCAGCCCCTACTTGCGGTTCACGCCGACCGACGGCAATTGCAACAGCAGCGGCAGCACGACGAGGTTGCCGATCAACCCGCCCAGCATGGCGACGCTGACTAGGAGTCCGAAATGGACCGTGGGGATCAGCGACTACAATAACAACACCGAGAAACCGGCGATCAGCGCCAGGTTGGCCAAGACCATCGCCAATCCGACACTGCCGTGCGTGGCGGCCAGAGCGCCAGAGAAATCGCGACCGGCGCGCAGCTCTTGCTGAAACCGCGACAGATAGTGGATGCTGAAATCGACCGATAGGCCGAGCGACACGCTGGCGAGCATCGCCGTCGCCATGTTGATTTTCAATCCGCACCAACCCATCGTTCCCAGCACCATCAAGATGGGCCCTACGTTCGGCACCAGCGCCACCAATCCCAACCGCCAACTGCGTGTGGCCGCCATCATCATGATGAGAATCGCCGCCAGGGAAATAGCAAATGTGGTCCATTGGTCCCCCATTAGGCTTTCCACCAGAAAAACCATCAAGACATAAATTCCCGTCGTGCGGGATTCGGGAAAATGTCGTTTGGCAATCGCTTCGATACGCTC
>JACTND010000323.1 GCA_014584305.1 Planctomycetota bacterium
TCGATTGCGCCCGGAGTGCTCGACGATTGCAGGTGATACTCCCAAGCCACGCGGTTCGATCCGGGATGCCTCTGCAAACTGGCGACGACCGACGTGGATTCTGATTGCCAATTGGTGCCATTCCAAAATTGCCCGTTGGTTCGGTCGGCAATTACCAGGCGAACGCTACGGACGGGGGAAACGTCCTCGGTCCAGCCAGAGATTGCAAGTGTCCGGGTGCGGTAAAATTCGGTCTTTTCCTCCAGGGTCGGGCGATCGACGACAAACCAGGGAAAATCCCCAAGTACGATCACTTGTCGGGTAACGCCCCTTTCATCGCGAAGACCGTCCATGCCCACCGCTCGAGCAGTAATTTCGAGGCGCTTGCCCACGGATTGAGGAATGCTGACGGGACACCGCCATGCGGAGATTACGCCTCTTGAATTGGATAGCTCAGCCAGTAATGACGTCGGTCGAGTTCCCCATGATTTCCCGTCCCAGAACCTGTCTTCCTGGCCTTCACGTTCCCTGACTGTCACCTCAACGGTGTCGAGCGGGGATCGATAGTCGGCAATACCGCGCAGCTCAAACTCACTTCCTACTTCTGACGCGGCAGGGAATGGACTTTCGATAAAGGTCATCGGCTGATTGAGACCACCGCGCAGCATCTCAATCATCTTTACCAACTGAGCTTCGCGCAGGGGATCAAGCGACGCAGCCTGGTTTTCCAATTCGTAGGGATCCGATTCCAGTCGATAATACTCGCGATCGCCGTCGGCCCACTGTGTATAGACTTCCTTGGGAAGCCGTAGCGAACAATACGTCGTCGCGAGCAATTGACCGCGACTCGCCGTCAATTCCCAATGCTCGATGAGAATGCCATCTGGCCGCCAACTGGCGGAATCGTTGACTTCCCGCGAGGCCAACAAGGGAACAAACGAGCGGCCTTGCACGTGCTCCGGCACGTTGCCCCCGGCCAGCTCAACTATAGTTGGCGCCAAATCGATGTGTGCCAGCAAGTGCGGCAGGGGATCCGCCAGTGGCGACACCCAGGGCGGGCCCCAAACGATTGTCGGGACATTGGTGCTGCGCAAGTAAGGCGTTGTTTTGCCGTACATCCGTGTTTGTCCCAAGTGATATCCGTTGTCCGAGGTGAGAAACACGATTGTGCGATCGTCAATCCGCAGCGCACGCAACACCTGCATGATTTCTCCCAACATGTCATCGACCGAACGCATGGCGAGCAAGCGCCTACGAAACAAGACGTCCATAAAATCCGTTTCATCCAAACCTCGCTCGACTTTGCGTCCCGCGAGCCTGGGCAATTGCCGAATCGTAACGGGTTTATCGTCGATATCCGCTTCGTCGAAGTTTGCGGCCCAAGGTTGTTTGATCCCGCGCCACAACTGCCTGTACAACGGCTCGATCATCCCTCTTTCCGGAAGTTCATCCAGAATGTCAGCCGTCGCTCGCGACTCGCGATGCGGGGCAAACGGCGCCCAGTACATAAAAAATGGTCGTTGGTCGCTGGTCACATGACGGCGAATCAGTCGCTGCACGTCGCGTCCTTCCGCGACAGTCCGGTACATTTGCCGGTCGTTTTCGGCGGGGTTATTTTTCCCGTCAATGTAAACACCATTGCGCATGCCATTCGCGCGATAATAGTCGCCGCCCAACGTGGCTATGAATTCGTTCCATCCAGGGGGATGCAGATCTCGCCACGAAGCAACTCCTGCCGACTTCGGGTCATAACCGACATGCAAGTATTTCCCCACAAACATTGTGCGATAGCCCGCCTGTTGCATCCAACAGCCAAGATCATTATTCCAGAACACCTGATCGCGGCTGCCGTGGGGACCGGACCGCAGGAACACGTTGAAGTCGCCAGAAGTTCCTCGGCTGTTAGGCAACGATGGATCATTGGTCATGACTCGCGTTTGATGTGCATATTGTCCGGTCAGCAATGCAGCGCGCGACGGCCCACACAACGGAGTCGTGACGTGGAAATTGGAAAATCGCCTCCCTTCCTTGGCCAGACGGGTAATATTTGGCAATCGCGGTTCGGCCTGTGGATCTACAAAGTCGATTTCAACGAGATCTCGGTCGGCATCGTCCAAGTTTATTAAGAGAATATGTGGACGAAGCTGATTGCCACCGCTGTCGCAAGCATATGCGTTGGGCGTTCCGTATGCCGGGCAGTTGATCGCGGCCAGCACCATGCATACGCACAACGTCCAAACGCGCATTTCCCCAACGGCGAGCGACACCAGGCGGTTCCCTATAACACGTAGCGGCTCAAGTCTTCATCGTCCGCAATCGCCTGCAATCGCTGGCGAACATACGCCGCATTAATCTCTACTTGGCCTCGCTTCATTTCGGGGGCAGCGAAGCTCAGTTCTTCCAATACGCGCTCCAAAATGGTGTACAAACGCCGAGCGCCGATATTCTGTGTGGACTGATTCACAACAAACGCGAATCGGGCCATTTCTTCCACAGCATCTTCAGTGAACGTCACTTCCACGCCTTCAGTCCCGATCAACGCTTCGTACTGGCGCGTCAGCGAATTCTGCGGTTCGCGAAGAATTCTCTCGAAGTCCGCCTTTGTCAAGTCTTGCAATTCGACGCGAATGGGAAAACGGCCCTGCAACTCGGGCATCAATTCGTTTGGCTGGTGTCGATGAAAGGCTCCGGCGCCAATAAATAGAATGTGATCCGTCCGGATAGAACCGTATTTCGTTTGTACCGTGCAGCCTTCGACGATCGGCAACAAGTCACGCTGCACCCCTTGCCGCGACACATCGGCGCCTTTGGATTCGCTGGCGATGATCTTGTCGATCTCGTCCAAAAAGATAATGCCTAAGTTCTCCGCCAACTCAATCGCCATTTGATTGATCTTCTCGTCGTCCAACAAACGATCGCATTCTTGTTCAAAAATCACGCGACGGGCTTGCGTCACCGTCATCTCGCGGCGGACTTTTGATTTGGGAATGATTTTCTCGAGCATACCCTGGAAATCGACGTCCATATGTTCGACACCGATGCCACCCAACATCACCGGCGTCGATTTTGATTCCACGGTCAACTCGACCTTGCGATGTTCCAACTCTCCAGCGTCCAGCATCTCGCCGATGCGGGCCCGCGTGCGGGGATACGTATCGGCTCCTTCGTTGGGGCCACTTGCTTCACCGGCGCGCACCGGCGTATGAAACTCGTATTGCGTCGGTTTCGGGCAGAGCAAATCCAGCAACTGCTCGCGCGTCTTTTCTTCCGCAAGTTGTTTCACCTCTTCACGTTGACTGAAGCGGACGAGGTTCACGGCGTTTTCGACCAAATCGCGAATCATGCTCTCCACATCGCGGCCGTAATAGCCGACCTCGGTGTACTTAGTCGCTTCCACCTTGATGAACGGAGCGCCGGTCAGCTTGGCCAGTCGCCGGGCGATTTCCGTCTTGCCCACGCCGGTTGGGCCGATCATCAGGATATTCTTCGGCGAGACGTCGGTTTGCATCTCATCCGGCAGTTGACGCCTTCGCCAGCGGTTGCGAATAGCGATGGCCACTGCGCGTTTCGCATCCGCTTGGCCGACGATAAATCGATCCAGCGCATCGACAATTTCGCGCGGTGTCATGGGCGCTCCCGTCGCCTGAGTCAACGGAGCCAAAGTCAATTGGGACATACGAGTGTTTCCACTACGATTTGCGTGTTCGTGTAAATATCGAGTTCACCGGCGACTAACAATGATTCGCGGACAATATCAGCAGCCGACAATGACGAATGCTTTTTCAACGCCCGGGCCGCCGCCACCGCGTAGTTGCCCCCGGAGCCGATTCCCGCGACACCATCCGAAGGCTGAATGACATCACCGGTACCACTGATTAGCAGCACATGTTGTCCATCGCTGACGGTCAGCAGCGCCTCGAGTTGCCGCAACATTTTATCCGTTCGCCACAATTTGGCGAGTTCGATCGCCGCACGCAACAAATTGTTCGGCGATTCCTTGAGTTTTGCTTCGAATCGTTCCATCAAAGCGAACGCATCGGCGCTGCTGCCGGCAAAGCCGCACAGAACTCGCCCCTCCAGCAGCTTGCGAATCTTCATGGCGTCGGATTTCATGACGGCGGTCCCCAAAGTGACCTGGCCGTCCCCGCCCATGGCGACGATCCCTTGGTGCTGGACCGTCAACACGGTTGTCGCGTGAACTTTCATGCGTTATTGTCCAAATCGCTTTTGCAATTGCTCGACCACGTGGCTGATCTCCCGCTTCAAATCGGAGCGGTCAGCCGTATTGATAGCGCGGTTTTCGGTCATGGCCGCTGGCCGGCGCCGCCCAGTTTCGCGCATGATCATCGATTGTTGCAATAGCGCCTCACAGCGCAGGTCGGCCGGCATCTGCTGATCCTCGGTAAACTTCTCCAATGCCGACAAAGCGTCATCGACTTTTCCCATCGCCATCAACGATTCGGCCTTGGCTGCGACCAATTCAATCAGTACGTCAGGGTGGAATCGCGCCATTGTCAAGACGCGATCCGCCTCCTCCAACGCTTCGGTATGCCGGTTCATGCGGGCCAACAACTGGACTTTAGTTAATACTAGATGCAGTTGCCGGTTGTTCGCTGCCAGATGCTCGTCAATCAAGGCCAGCGCCGCTGGCAGTCCCTCGGCCCCGGCGACCAGCATGGCTTTGCGGCTGATCAATTGCTCGCGCGACATCGGCGCCACACCTTCCAGCGCTGCCATCTGATCCAACAGTTGAATCGCGGCCTGCAAGTTGCCGCCACGTTGCAACATCCCCAACTTGATCATCAAGATGTCGAATCGCTGCTCCAAGGGAAACTCGATCTCCGCCAAAACCTCATCGATAAAGGCCACGACCCGATCGGGTTTCTCCAATCGACTCAACGTGAGAATGTCCAGCATCACAATCCGGCGAAACTCGGCATCTTTGGCCGCATTCCATTTGGTCCGCAATCCCAACTCGTCAGCGGCGTCGAGCTCGACGATTTCTTCCACGAGTTCTTCGTAATACACCTGGACGAGGTTTTCATCCAATTCGCTCAGACCGCGATCGAGTAGGCGGGCGCGCTCGATGCCGTCGGCCGTTGCGGCCGCGTCAAACGCGGCATCGCGGCGAATGCGTTTTTGCCGCCAGCTTTCCACCTCGCCCCAGAAGGCGTCAAATCCACCTTCGACAAATCCGACGAAGGCAAACGGTCGCAACTCGCGGTCCACCAAAACAATGGTGGGAAATCCAGCCACGCCATACCGTTGCGACCACGCTTCGTTCATTCGCGCCTGTTCGGGTGGTACAGGCGAGTTCCGCAAAAAATCCAACTTGACCAGGACAAAATCGCGACCGATCTCCGGCAGAAACTTTTCCGAAGACAATATCTCCGCCTCCAAACGCTTGCAGGGCGGACACCAATCCGAGCCGGTAAACAGCAACAGAACGTCCTTCTTGCTTTCAACTGCTTGGAGCGCGGCGACGTCCGGATCCGATAACCAACCGTCCTCGAACGCGGCCACTCCCGGTGACTCCCAAAGTCCTGTACTCAGGACCAACGCCAATAACCATTGGAACCGCCAACTCGTGTGTGTCATAAAATTGAAAAACATCTCGACTGAAACTGCCAACTGCCGCACTTCAGATAATGATATTCCAAAGCGAGTAATTGCGAATCGGGGCGCACCGAAATTCTATTTGTCGAAGGAATCCGTGCTGGCAAAACCGCTTCGGTTTGGCATCGAACCGATGGCACACAATCGTTCTCTGTCAGCTTTTGGCAATACCCCGTGGAGCCCCTGATCGAACCACATACCCGGTCCCTCGGGGACTGAGATTATGCTAGACTGTTAGCTGACAAACGGAATGGCGTCCCTGGGAACGATGGATTAAAGCGCGCGGGTTGACGTTCGAAACGACCGATACGGAAGCAGGACCGTCCAGTCGTATCGCCAACAACGCCGCTCCGTCGTGTCGCCTGCACAGGCCAGGGATTTGATCACCGCGAGTATCGAACCGCGAGGGAGTGGACGAACGATGAATCCTGAAGATCGGATACGTCAGAAGTTGCTGAAGGAGAAAAAGCGACGCGATAAACGTCCGGCACCCAACTTGGATTTTGGCGTTTCATTGACGATATCTCCCGCCAAACGGGATGCCTTCACGCAGGCGCACGCACCGGTGCTGTTGAAAATCGAGACGTGCATCAACCAGATGTGGCACGACCACGAGGAACTCGATGATCGTCACGTCGTTGACGCCTTGAGCGCGGCAATTCGAAACCAGCCGGACTCAGATCCCTTGACTTCGGAATTGATCAGGCGCTTGGCAACGGTTTTTACCGCGGTATTTGGTACACCGGACGCTCGCGAAACGTGGGTCACTGGCCTGCGTTGCATCTACACTTCGGTCAAGACGCGCAGTCGTTGTGGACGTGGGGATCGCGACTATCTGGATTTCGCTAGTACCTTTATCGGAAATGCCGGTCAGATGTAGCTCGATTGTGACAACAATATTGCGTTACCTGAACCAATCGCGAAGCGCCGGCGGCTTGAATTCGACAACCGATCGCCTACGATGAATCCAGAGTGAACGTCTCCGTAGCTCAATTGGATAGAGCGTCGGCCTCCGGAGCCGAAGGTTGCAGGTTCGAATCCTGCCGGGGATATTGTTGCTGGCAATGTGTCGCGGTTCGAGACTGGTTCTTGCCGATTTCGCGACCACCTCGTCGGCCATGCCTATTCGCTTCGTATTGTGCCAACGGGTTCCAACTCCCCCCTAGGGAGGTGTCGGCCACAAACCGCCGATTCGCTTTTCCCTACTCGAGTGCGCCGTTGTGCCGGAAGATAGACGAGCCGACAAGATGGTGGATTGGCAAATTAGGTTGCTGCGGTTAATGCGGTGCGGCGGTGGACTAGCCATTGAACGCCGAGCATCATCATCGCGCCACTCACCGCCACAGCGCCACTGGCCCACTGAGTCGCCGTGAGGACTTCGGCAAACAACAAATAGGAAAACATTCCCACTACAAACGGCTGCAGTTGCAGGACGCCCGCCGAAACGGCAACGCCCAATCGGGCGATGGACATGTAATAGAAGACATGGCCGAGCGCGATGCCGATCAGGGCAGAAACCATCAACCACACAAACTGCTCGCCCGTCAACTCCCAAGCGGCGTAACCCCTGCGCTCCCCCAGCCACAACATCAATCCGACCATGACCACCGCCGTGTACTGACTGATCGCCGCAAAGGCAATCACCGAGTTGACTCCGCGCATGAATCGACGAACCGACAACCCGTAACACGCGAACAACAATCCGCTGCCAATCGCCAATCCCACACCGGTCAATTGACCGACATCGATCGATTGACCGGATCCAAACATCGCGCCGCTGGTCCCGGCAATAACTAACAGAGCACCCATTAGGTAACCGGGCGTGCGAATCACCGCGCGCTCACCGGGGAACAGCAAGTAGGCGCCAATCGCCGCAAACAGAATCTGGCTGCGCAGACCAAACGTCAGTAGCCCCGGTTCGATCTTGTAATGCGCCCAAGCAAAACAGACCTGACCAACGGCGTTAATCAAGCTGGGAATAAGCGCCGCCCGCCAGAGACCAAGCGGCAAGCCACGTCGCAGGGCCACGACGATCACGACCGGTGCCCAGAACACGGCCGCGGCCCCATACCGCCAACCATTGCTCGTCCAGACATCGATGTGCTGCGCAAAAAAGCGCAAAAACAGTGGGACGCTCGACCATCCGACCAGTGTCATCACGACCATCGCGATCCCCAATCCACTGGAAAGTGGACGATCCAAACGTTCACGATGCTCACGGACTGGTCGTTCATTCATGGCGGGTAAGTATGGACGCCGATCGATCCGAAGCCAAGGCGGCATGGAGGATGGCAATCAGGCACATCGGCGTTCAGGCGCGCGACGGGATTGGTTTTGCGGAAACCGTTCACGAGTATGCGTTGTTTGCATTGGCTCTATCGATGTCAACTCGTTTAACCGTTACCCGCAGGTGTGCACGGAAACTCTGGATGGACTTTCGAAATACTCCGCGTACGCCTGCGGCTAACGGTTAAGCAAAGGTCTCCTCGTGTAAAGATGCGATTTGCGTCGGCAGGTTTCATTCCCGGGTGCCAATTTTTGCCAGTTGCCGGCTGAGATCACGCGGCACCGAATTGTGAAACACGCGACTCCTCTTGGACGGACCTCATAAACTTGATCGGACAAAGCGCTATTGTCAATTGATTGCGCGCGGGCGCGTCAGTTGCCAAGCCGTTCCACAATTTCACGGCGGATTTCGGTGAAGACTCGATGATCGTCGGGCGATATGTAGCGGCCTGAATGCCGCCAGTCATCGCCCAGCCGAAGCGACGTTTGCGCGGCCGGAAGATCGCCCGCAACCACATCCAACAGGGCCAGGAGATACCATTCATGGGCTGTGACGTTTTGCGGATACGTCAGCAACGGATCGAGTGCGGCGCGCGACCTTTCGAATTGACCAGCGCGAAATAGCGCCAAAGCATACGTATGAACCGACGGCGCATGGTCGGGCACCACTTCCAGCACGCGTTCGACGAGTTCCACCGCGCGCTGCGCATCGCGGAGATGCTTAGGTTCAGCAATCAGCAACGACCACGCGAGATTATTCATTGTGCCCAGTTGATCGGGATGGATCTCTAAAGATTGAGAATAAAAAGCAATCGCCGACTCGAAGTCCGCGCGGGTCAACGCCCGAAAGGCCAGTCCATTCAATCCCAACGGCCCCCACTCGACCGAAATAGATATCTCGGCCGTTGGTCGACCGTCACTCTCTGCCGTCGGACCGAGAATACTCGACCAATCGAGCCCGACACGGGCCAATTCCTGACGCAACTCCAGCACATTCCAAACGTGCAAATGAGGGCTATCAAAACTGGTTGCCACGAGTCGCACACCATCGGGAGTGAACGCTAAATCGCGCGACCGCTCGCCGTATGGCATGGGCAATACCGCGACCACGGCCCCGGTCGCCATCGCGCGCAGTTCAATGTTGCCGCGCCCATCATCGCTGGCGAGCATTTGTCCGTCATGCGTCAACGCAGCGCGCTGCAATCGCCCACCGGCCACGGCGAGCCGGTCGCTCCACCGTTCGATATCAACCACCCGATGCCGTCCCGACCAGACGAGCAACGAGTGCCCGTCGGAACTGAATGACACCAGGTTGCCGACGTGATCCGGCGCCAGTTCGGCAACCGGTTCGTTCGTATTCAAGTCAAAGACCTGGCTTCCTGCCGTATTGTGGTTTCCGATCGCCAACCAACGTCCGCAGGGACTGAGTGAAACGTAGCGCGTGTCGCCCGATCCGATGTGATCGACTTGGTGGCCGCGTTGAACCATCACACCATCTCCCAAGGCGATCGCGATCGTCGCGCCATCTCCGTGGACAGCTAATTGCAGTGTTGAAGGTATGGTAGCGATGACTTCAGGAGCGCCGATCGACCACTCACTGGAATGAACTTCATCTTGTGCGACCTTCATCCGCAATACGCCGTAAATCGAGCTGAGCCATAAGTTGCCCGATTGATCGAATGTTGGGGCGCCGTCGCGGTAGGGAAGTTCCACCAACTCCCGCCCATTGTCGAGGTCAAACAACGCCAGTGAGGAGTCCGAAGTGACGGCCACCAATCGGCCAATGGGGTGAATCGCCATCTGCACGGAACCCGTTGCTTGCGGATCATTTCGTTTGATCAGTTCGTATCCAATCGGCGACTGCAATTGCCAGACACCGATCAACGGGCCCAACCCGACTGGCGCCAACCGATTGTCTTGCCTGGAAAATGAAGCAAATCCGATGCTCGGGACGGAAAAAACGAGATGGCCGGTCGGCACATGCCAGACGCGCAGCACTCCCGACCAACCGATCCCAGACAGATATTGTCCATCGTGGCTGAATGACAATCGAATCTCGCCGCCGCGATCGGCGGTGAGCAGACGGCGGCGCTGCCAAGTGGCCGCGTCCCAGATGGAAATCGTCCCATCGATGTCGCCAACCGCCAACCAGTGCTGTTGTCGATCAAATGTTAGAAAATTGACGAGCGCCCCGGCGTCGAAGGCGCGCCAGGCATATGGAGGCTCCGCGTCGAGGTGGATGATCTCCACCGATGCATCAGCCGCCACTGCCAAACGCCGATCGGCGGCGTCAAAGGCCAATGCGCGAATCTCGGCACTCGTTCCGATCGTTACCTTCTGAATACATTGTGCTTGTTCGATATCCCAAATTTCGACGACTGGACCTTGGACAACGGCAATCTGCCGCGTCTGATTACTGAAACCGACAACGTCACCCTGGCAGGGAATCGTCAACCGCGCGGCATCCTCTCCCACTCGCCAAATCTCGCGAGCCGAGAGCGACGGCCGCCAGACAGCCAGCCAATCCCCGTCGGGGCTCAGTAGCGGCGACGTTCGGTCCACTCCGTCGATCCTGGCCACGATGGACTGGTCGTTCACTCGCCGAATTGAAAATGATCCATCCTGCGCCGATTCTGGCGCGAGATAGGACGCAAACGAGTCGCTGACTTGATAGCCCGTCGCAGGTCCGGTTTCGCGAAGCCCCTGAACGCGGACCAAATCGACGGAAGTCAGCGCCGCGATGGCCTCGTTGCGCAGGCGCACCATCTGGTGTTCGCGGTCGATCGCACGGTCGGGCAGTTCCTGCAACAGTTGCCAGGCACTGGCGACTAACTGCAACGATTCACTGCGCCGGCCGACTCCATTCGATAACCTCGTAGCTGCCGCCTGTTCCAAGTAGGCTTGGGAGAGTTTCGCTTGCGCATCCAGGCGCGCGGCCAGTTCGCCACTTTGAGCCGCACGCACTTGTTCCACTTCGCGACCCAAACGCAGGTTATGGACGAACATTCCAACAGGCAGCGCGACGCTCACCAGGAACAGCACTGCCGTCAACGCTAAGGCCAAGGCCCGATTGCGGCGGCACCAGCGCCAGCCGCGCTCCAACGCGTTCACGCGACGTGCATGGATGGGCCGGTCGTTTAGGAAGCAACGCACATCATCCGCCAAGTCCGCCGCCGACCGATAGCGTCGCGCAGGCTCCTTCTCCAGGGCCTTGACTACGATCGTTTCCAAATCGCGTGGGATATTGCGATCGTGCGCACGGGGCGGTAACGGGTCCCGCTGGCGGATGGCTTCGACTACAGCCCCGCGCGACGTTTCTTCAAAGGGCGCGCGCAATGTGATCAACTCATAAAACGTGGCACCCAAGCCGTAAATGTCGCTGGTAGCAGCAGCGCGTCCGTCGAGTTGTTCCGGCGCCATATAACGCAACGTACCCAACACATCACCGACGACTGTCAAATTGCTGGACTCGTGTTCCTTGGCCAACCCGAAATCGGTGAGCCAGACTCCGCCATTGAGATCCATCATCAAGTTGGAAGGTTTAACATCGCGATGAATCACGCCTTGCCGATGGGCGTAGCTGAGTGCCTCGGCCGCCTGGAGCACGATGCGCGCGACGTTGGCGTAGAACGAGTGGACGCGAGTCCGCTCAGACCCATCGCCGGTCACTGACGACAGCGCGCTGTCGTAACTGATAGCGTTTGCGGCTGACACCGACGACGGGCGCAAGCTGGTCGCAGAGGGAATTCCCGCTTCTCTATCGACACTCTGGGCAGCATCCGATTGCGGGGCTTCGATGTTATGCGCGCCGTCCATGGCCAAAGTCCACCGCGCGATCATTGTGGCGAGGTGATCCGCGCCACTGCGGCCTTGGCTGGACTTGACCTGCCGACACCGCTTCATTTCTTCGATCACGACATCGAGTCCGTGACCTTGAATGAATTGCATGGCATAGTAATACGTGCCGTCGTGTTCACCGATGGCGAAGACGGGCACGATATTCGTATGGTGCAATCGTCCGGCCGACTGCGCCTCGCGTCGGAATCGCTCGACGAAACTACGATTCGCCGAGAGTTGTGGCGAAAGGATTTTAAGGGCCACATGGCGGCCGAGTGATTCTTGTATCGCCTCGTACACCACGCCCATCCCGCCGCGACCAATTTCGCGGACGATAATAAAATCGCCCAACCGATCGGGCGTCGGTGTTGTGGAAACACCCCGCGGAGCACCCGTCGAGGCCCCCATCAGTTCGGCGGAACCGAACTGCTCCAATGCCGCCAACGCTGGATAGAGTTCGCGCAGTTGGTCGGCGCACTGGGGAAAACGGTCAACAAACTCGTCGAGCGATGGCGATCGACCGGCACGTTGCTCCGCTATCATCAATTCGAGAACGTCTTCCACGCTGATCGCCGTCTGTCGCGCGTTGTCGTTCACGACTCAGTCACTCCCCGGTTCTCCGGACGTCAGGACCCGTTTGAGTCGCTGCAACGCCCGGACATGGCGTTTCTTGACCGCTTCGTCGCTGATCCCCAACTCCAATGCCGCCTCATGGGCGCTCAACTGCTCAAAGTGCCGCAACACAAGAATCTCGCGATCGAGTTCCGCGAGCTGGTTGATCGCCTGCTGCAAGCGAATCTTGGCCTCCGCACGCATCGCCGCTTCGCTCGGTTGCGTCAGCTTGCCCAAGAGCCGGGCGGCTAACGCGGCTGAGGTTGCCGCCGGGAGTCCACGGCGGTCGATCGATACTTCGCGACCCGCGTCCCGGCGCTGCGTTCCCAGGTGTTGGCGAAAGTGCGCGTTCAATCGCTGCTGAGTAATCAGCCGCAGCCAAACCAGAAACGGCATGTCGTCTTGCTGCGTGTATTCGAGAAATCGCCGCGCGGCTTCCCATAGCGACTCTTGCACGACATCCGAGGCGTCCACGCGCCGCTGCAAGCAGGGATCGATGCGCAGCGCGACCATGCGTTTTAATCTTTGGCGATTCAATTCCAACAACTGTCCGATACTAGCCTGGTCGCCTGCTTTGGCGCGTTGCCAAAGTTCCTCCGTAGAATCCGAATGGCGATCATCGAACGCAGGCATGCCGTCCATTATACAGCAACCATCCAGTGGAAATTACGCGGTTTAACCGTCAGCCGTAGGCGTACGCGCGGTCGAACATGGCCGCGATCATCGCCTGCGTCGTGATATCGTGGATAATTACGCCGCAATTCTGATCTGACTTGTAGATTCATGGCCGTTTTGGCTGGCGGCTGTTCGTGTTAAGGCGCGCGCTACGACCACGCCTAACAGAATCGTTACCGCGATCAACGACAGGATCGCGATCCAGCGAATATTACGGGGGCTCGTACTCATATCTATCGAATCTCCGATGATTGCCAAAACAATGCACCCAACGCTGCCAATAGTGCGATCATCCCAATCAAGGTAACGAAGAGCACCATCAGAGCGCGAACCATTCGCCCGCCGTCAACGGGCGTATTGACCGGACCGCCGGGTCCTGAATCATGACCGCGCTGAACATTCTGCCACAGCAACAGATAGATCACCGCCGCAATCAATGTGGCTGAGATGCACGATACTACGAAAGACGCCGCCTGTCGCCAGCCGAAGGTCCACTGAACCAGAGCTTCGCGCATCAGCGAGCCAGCGAGAATACTCGCCACTAAGCCGGTGCAAAATGCCCAAAAGAACGCCCGCGCTTGGCGCCTGGTCATTCGCTCCACACGGTCACTTTCCGAATTGAAAAACAATTGACTGGTCATTGGTCTTCTCGCAGCACTTCCGACATTCTCAAGTCGCTGTGTCAAGGGTATCTGCGAGAGACCTGGAAACCGGGACAGGTAATCACACCAATTACTTTTTCCCGGACGCGAATGAGACTCGGTCCACTCCTCTTAGAGTCTATCGCAGTACTGTTTGCTCGCTAACGCTATCGAGCTAGCGCTTTTCCGATTCGAAGCGAGCAGAAAGTATCCCCACAGTGGGGCTCTTGTGCCCAACCTTTAGGCGGTACTCGTACTCGAAACACATTGGACGAGTACGAGTACGATTTTGAATCCTTTGCGGCAGAATATCGGGAAATCCCACGGATTACCTGTCCCCACTGCGCAGGCGAAGGCAGAACCACATCAGGTTAGATGCAGGCGGGGGGATTAACTCAAGAGGCTTCCCATGCGATTTAGAGCTATTCGAACATTATTCTGCGTCGGATTACTGTGCCTGATAGCAACGTCCAGTCTTGGTCAAAACGTGACGACTATCGCTCGGACCGGTGTCGCTGTCCCAGGGGGTAACGGATTCTATGGTGCCTTCGACTCGCCGATGATCAACGACCTGGGCTATCTCGCGTTGATCAGCCGTTCGATGACGGGGACGTCCGGCGGAATAACGGACAACCTAGGAGTCTTCAGTTACCAACTGCATCCGTTCGGCTTTACCTCGACTACGATTGCGCGCAAAGGTCAGTTGGAACCAGGCGGAAACGGCTGGTATCGCAACTTCATTAACTCCCTTATCGACGACAGTGGCACCGCGCTATTTTACGGGTTCTTGGATGGTACCAGCGGGGGGGTTGCAGACGACCAAGGCGTCTTTGCGATCAACGGCGGCGCGTTGACAAAGGTCGTCCGCCGTGGGGATTTGTTCCCATCACTGGGGGAATACTTTCTCGATATCTCGGACGTGACCACCAACGTGCACGGTGCGATCTCCTTTTCCGGGACAACCGTAGCTTCTCCTGGTGCACCAACCGTAAGCCACTATGGAATGTTCCGCTCCCAAGCCGGCAGTCTTGGGATTGTCGCGTTTGACGGGATGGATTCACCTGACGGCAATGGCTCATTTGACCGATTCACTAACTTGGGAATCAACCGGCAGGGACAAGTCGGCTTCTTTTCCAGACTTGCTGGCACGCTCTTCGGAGTAAGCGATCGGGACGGCATTTTCCGCGGAGATGAAAATCAGCTTTTTCAGATTGCCCGGACGCATCAGTTGTTACCCGATGCGACAGCGCGAATCGGATCGTTTCATTCGATGACTCAATTGAATGACAATAACCAAGTCGCCTTCATTGCGAATCTGAGCAACACTCCTATGGGATCACTCGATGACTCCGGCATTTATCGCGGTAGCGGATTCGGTTTGACGGAAATCGCGCGCGAAGGTGCACTCAATCCCGCTGGAGATGGACGCTTCAACTGGTTTAGTGGCTTGCGGCTCAATAACCACGGTTCCGTTGCGTTCATAGCGTCCTTGCGCGAGACATTGGGCGGCCTGAATGACAATGTTGGCGCCTTTCGCCGCGACCAGACGGGCCTAACGCAAATTGTGCGGAAAGGACAGGCGGCACCTGACGGCGGCAAGTTTGTTTCTATTTTGGAATTGGCATTCAGTGACTCAGGCGTCGTCGCGATTCAAGCAATCATGGAGATCCCAGGAGGCGGATTTGGATCCAACATGGGAATCTATCTCGGCGATGGCATCGACATGTTGCCGGTCGTGCGTGCTGGGCAGCCATTGTTCGGGGACACGGTGTCGCACATGGATTTTCACCATCAACAAGCATTGAACAAGTATGGACAACTTGCCTACAGGGCCGTCCTCAGCAATGGCGACGAGGTGATTCAGGTGTACACCCCCATCCTGAATTGGCGGCAGATGGCAGGCGGCAGTTGGTCCAATTCCCAGGCCTGGACATTGGGACTGGCCCCCGGCAACCCTCATGCTGTCCATATCAGTCCTCAGTCGAGCCTGACCGTGAATGGCCCAACTCAGGATACCCAAATACAATCGCTGACGATCGGTGGAGGAGATGGCTTGGCGACTCTCCGCCTGCGCGGGGCCACCCTGAGCGCCTCGGGGACCACGAGCATACTGGCCAACGGCGTGCTCACCGGCGATGGCCGGTTGGACTCGTTCGTTGTCAATTCGGGGCGCATCGAGACCAGCTTCGATGGCTCGCAGCATTTGACCATCGGCTCGGGACTCAGCAACTTCGGCAGGATTGGCGGAGGGTATATTACGGTCCAGGATTCTGTCGGCAACTCCGGCGTAATTGAAGGGAGCGGCTGGCTGCGAGTGAACTCCTATATGGGACTGAACAACAACTATGACGGCGGCGAGATTCGCGTAGCGAGCGGCCAATATCGACGGATCTCCGGCAGCGTTTCCAACATGGGACGGGTGGAAGTCATCGGCGGGGAGATTGAGTTCGATAATCACGTTTTCAATCATGCAATGATTGGCGTGATCACGGCGCGGGACTCCACGATGCGCTTTCGATCGAGCCTCGCCAACTATGGCGGCCTCGGTTTCAGCTTTGGCACGTCCGACGTGATGGGTGACATCGAGAATTTCGGCAACGTGCATTTGAGCGGCGGCGCCCAGGTCACGTTCTACGATGACTTCAGTCAGTTCGGGACGTTGGTGATTGGCGCAACGGGCGCCTCGCGCGGCACGGCTGTCGTTTTTGGCGAGTTCTCAGGCTCTGGCGGCTTCATTGGCGGGGGCGACCTGTATGCCCTGGGCGATCTTCGTCCTGGCGCGTCGCCTTCATCGGTCTTGTTCGATGGCAACTTATTTCTCGGTCACCTGAGCGATGTATTTATTGAACTGGGAGGGACCGATCACGGATTGTTTGACCAACTGGTCGTCACCGGAAATCTGGGCCTTGCTGGTCGATTGTGGGTGGACCACATTGACGGATTTCGAGTCACTCGCAACCAACAGTTCCTGATTGCCGACATCGGCGGCACGCGCAGCGGTCAATTCGCAGGATTGTCCGAAGGATCGTATGTCGGGCTGTTTGGCCCGATGCCGCTGTACATTACGTATCAGGCTGGCGACGGCAACGACATTGCGCTTTTCTCGTCGGCCATTCCGGAACCCAACGTTTCCTTGGTCCTTGTCCTGGCGCTGATTCTTGCCGGACGAAGAAACAAGAAACGTGCCGACCGGATGTAGTGGTTCACAGGTAAAGCCCAACTCATTCCCAAAACCGCCCAGGACGATTTGCGCAACCTGACACCCGGCTCTCTTGATCTTTTACCTCAAATCTTTGTAAGCGTTCGACCGGACTATCGTGCTTGAAGTCGGCAGCGGACGCGGCGGGCTTTGGTTTTGGCCGATCGGGTTAGCGACTCGTGGTGGCGGTAGACGCGGATCGAGTCGGGATGAGTTTGAGCCCAGGCGTCCGGCAACAGCGATTTCAGATCGCCTTCGCCGCCCGCCAATTGCCGAAGCACGTCGTCCAGGTAAGCCCACATGTCCAGTTGATGGCGATTGATCGCTACCCATGATCGTGTACAGGCGCGCGGCCACTTCGCCACCCGCTTCGCTTCCGAGGAACAACCAGTTCTTGCGACCGATCGTCAACCGGCGAAGATCGCGCTCGGTGTCGTTGTTAT
>JACTND010000324.1 GCA_014584305.1 Planctomycetota bacterium
GACAGGGACAATGCCGTCATACTCGGCCGGATGAATCTGGCTATCGAAAAAGAAAAATCGCACTTCTAGGCGTTCATTTCGCAGAGTCTCCCAAGCGACCCGATTGGCGCGCACCGCTTGCTCGGCGGTGGTCCACCGACTCGATTGGTCCTCTCGGTGAGGCAACTCCATCGATCGGGATTGGTCGATGACCACGTTCAGTACCGCCGTTTGTGGTTTTTCCACGCGCGCCACGCAACCCGGACGGAACATGCAAACCCCGAGGACTATGATCGTACATAGGCGCAGCGCAATCAAAATTCCTCGCCGCATCGGGGGAACAGGCGTAAACGATGGACCTATCCACAGCAGAGCCACGAGCGCAGTCATGACGGCGATAATTGCCGTCGGTTGCACGATTGGATGAAAGCTGATTTCCGGCATGAATCTTGACTGCATTGACCTGGCATACGGTCGCTACTTCCTGGATCCCATTATATCGGCAGAGTTGTCGGGACCCAATGGACAGAAATCATATTGAGCACGCGGCCGCGCCGAGTTTGAGTCCCCGTCGCTTGCCTTCTCCCCTGGGCGATGCCATCCCGTTGTTCTATCTTTGAGGGGCTCCGTTGGTTCTCATCAGAGGGCTCGCGGTCGATGATTTGGTCACGGCGAGTTGATATTTCTGAAAACCGAAACCGCGATAAGTCGAGAGAAATATGACGACTTGGGAAGCTGTCATTGCAGAACAAGAATCTCAGCGCAAGGTGATTGAGGCCGGTGGTGGCGCCAAGGCCATCAAGCGACAACATGATAAGGGCCGCCTGACGGCGCGCGAACGTATCGCGCGGCTCCTCGATTGTCCCAACGATTGGCTCGAAATTGGCTTGTGGGCGGCCTGGGATATGTACCGCGAGTGGGGCGGTTGCCCGTCGGCCAGTGTCGTCTGCGGCGTCGGCCGAATTCGCCAACGCGATGTGATGATCATTGCCAATGACGCAACAATAAAAGCCGGTGCGTTCTTTCCATTGACGTGCAAGAAAGTATTGCGAGCCCAGCGCATTGCCATGCATTGCCGACTGCCATTGGTTTACCTCGTCGATTCGGCAGGCGTGTTCCTTCCCCTCCAAGACGAGATTTTCCCGGATGAAGACGACTTCGGACGCATTTTTCGCAACAATGCGGTGATCAGTGCCATGGGGATTCCGCAACTGGCTGCGATCATGGGTAATTGTGTCGCTGGCGGCGGTTACTTGCCCGTTCTCTGCGACAAATTGATCATGACGGAGGGGTCGGGTTTGTATTTGGCCGGACCTGCGCTGGTAAAGAGCGCCATCGGCCAAGAGGTATCGCACGAGGAGTTGGGTGGTGCTTCGATGCACGCGTCGATTAGCGGAACTATCGATTTCCGCGAACCCAACGATGATTCTGCCTTGCGACGCGTGCAACAACTCATCGAACTGACTCCGGCGATCACGGCTGCGCCAATGTTTCGACAAGACGCAAATGGTGAATCGCCTTCGGCGAAGGCCGATATTCGGAAAATAGTCCCGGTGGATCCTCAGGCGCGCTATGATGTGCGCGATTTGATTCGCGCGCTTTGTGATCGCGACACCTTCCAAGAATACAAGGCCGATTACGGCCAAACAATTGTTTGCGGCTATGCAAAAATCGGTGGCTATCACGTGGGCATCGTCGCGAACCAACGGAAGCCGGTCATGACCCCGAAAGAGGGAATGCAATTCGGCGCGGTGATTTACCACGATAGCGCCGACAAAGAAGCTCGTTTCATTATGGATTGCAACCAAACCTGGACGCCGTTGATTTTCTTGCACGATGTGCTGGGCTTCATGGTCGGCAGGGATAGTGAACAAACTGGGATCATTCGTGCTGGCGCCAAGGTTGTGAACGTCATCTCGAACAGCCGTGTCCCCAAGATCACGGTCATCACGGGCGGCAGTTACGGGGCCGGAAATTACGCGATGTGCGGTAAAGCCTTCGATCCGCGCTTCATTTTCGCCTGGCCAAATGCACGGTACGCGGTGATGGGATCGCGGCAGGCAGCCGCGACATTGCTAGACATAAACATTCAAGCCTTTAAACGTTCGGGCCGCGAACCTGATGCCGCGGAATTGGAAGAACTGCGAGAACGCGTGACGCAAGCTTACGAAACGTCCACTGACATCCGATATGCGGCCGCGCGCCTGTGGGTTGATGCTATTATCGAACCGTCCGAAACGCGTAATGTTTTGATCCGCTCCTTGAGCATTGTAACCCGGCACGCGGTGGACGAGCCATTTCGCGTGGGGGTCCTCCAAGTGTGATTACACGCGATCTCGCTTTCCGCAGTCAACGAGTCCGTTTTCCTGCCATGGCCGGCCATTCGCTGGCCGGCATCCTGGAATTGCCAACGGGATCCATCCAACGGTTTGCTGTGTTTGCGCATTGCTTCACTTGTACCAAAGATCTGAAAGCGATCGTCCACATTAGTCGCCAACTGGCACATCGTGGAGTTGCTGTGCTGCGATTCGATTTTACCGGACTCGGGGAAAGTGGCGGTATCTTTCGCAATACCAGTTTCCAGGACAACATGGACGACGTCCGGGCCGCAGTGAGTTTTCTGGTACGCAATTATGAGCCACCGCGCTTGTTGGTGGGGCACAGCCTGGGAGGGGCTGCGGTTCTTGCCGTTGCCGAAGCCATGGACTTTGTCGAGACAGTGGCCACGATTGCTACCCCATCCACTACGCAACCCTTGGCGACGACACTAAGCCGGCTCAATCCTGACATAGAAACGGCTGGACAGGGTGAGGTCGAAATTGGCGGGCGGCGTTATGTCATCACTAAGCAAATGATCGAAACGTTGCGCCGGTTTGATCTGCCGCTAGCAATTCGCCAGTTGACGAAGCAATTAATGATCTTTTCCTCGCCTCGGGACGAGACAATATCCTTCGACCATGCCGTCAACATGTTGACCTGGTCTGGCGGACCAGCCAGCCTTATCAACCTCCGCGATGCCGACCACCTACTCGTCAATCACCCCCGCCACGCCCCCTTCATTGCCCACCACCTCTCCCCATAATCTAAAAGGACAGGCATAGTTATGTTGACAGGCCCGGCTGGATTTGATACATTGTGGAAATCTGGTGGGGAGAGCGGGTCGGTTGATTACGGGAGTTGGACCATGACAATGCCACGAAAGTTGCTGGTCGATGT
>JACTND010000267.1:0-861 GCA_014584305.1 Planctomycetota bacterium
TCCATCGAAGCCGATGAACCCATCTTTCAACGCGCGCCGTTTGTCGCAGTAAAGGATATCTACGAAAAATACCTCGTCGTTCCCTGTGAAGCAGCGGGGACAAACACATGGCGAACCACCGCGTCGTTTCCGCGCAGCGCTTTGGCAAAAGCCGGCGTCGCGCTGTGCGACACCATGGGCAATCAAACAACGCGCTTCATCAACTTTTTGCCGGATGACATTTACGTTGACAATCGCGATGCAGGCTTTGAGGAACTCTCCGGGAGTTGGTCAACCTCCAGCACTGCTGCCTGGGGCACAGATAGCCGCATTGCCACAGTGGCACCAAGTGATTCCGTGTCGGTGAAATGGAGCACATCGCTCGCGCAGCCGGGCAGATACAATGTTTTTGTGCAAGTCCCGCCGGTGCAAAGTCCTTCTGCCAATATCGAATTCACAGTTCGCCATCAAGCACAGGAAATCGGCACGGTGAGATTCTCCGAGCCGCTGCCGGCGGGCGAATGGCTCTATCTCCGCACCGTGTTGCTGAATGTCGCCGGCGTTCTGGAAATAGAAATGAAGGCCATTGGCGACGCGCAATCTGCTCGCAACCGATTAGTTTTGTTAGTCCGCAGCGAAATCAACCGCCGTGCTAGGCGATTATTTGCCTTTTGCGGACTGGGACGCTGTCGGCAGACGGAACAGCGGTGTTCACGATCGCTCCGTCTTGATCGGTTTCAACATTGGCATTTCGTTTACCCCCTCCCCACGTCCAATTCTGATCGGCCCCGCTATGATGGGCCGTCCGATCAGGGATTCAATTCGCTGGAAACGGAATATTGCTGGGGACGCGGACAACCAAGCCCAAGAGTCCCTTAACCA
>JACTND010000267.1:886-4079 GCA_014584305.1 Planctomycetota bacterium
AGTGCCTAGCTCAGCGGCCGGTCCTATGCCGTATCATATAGCAACTCTGACAAACTCCCGTCGAGCGTTGCCGACGCCACGCGGAGCATTTTTGCTTTCATAATCGCAACCGCATGGCCATAGGCGTTTTCCATCGTTGAAATTTCTTGAACTTTTTCTGTTTCACTGGTAGGCTGGATGTTTACTTGATGCGTAATGAGGTATATGATGGAATCGGCAACGCAATTCGCGGCGAGTTGGTGTGGTTGTGCTTGGTGAATATAGTGTGTAGGAGTTTGAAGGCGAACTGGCGAGCGATTTTTGCCTTATCCCTGTGGTTGCTGTCAGCTCTAGGGACGGGTTGGTGGCACATCGCAGATCGCTGGCTGGTGGGTGACCACGAATGTTGCCTGCGGGACCATTCCGAAACCGCTGCGGCCGGTCATTGCAATTGCCAGGCCCACTGCCAACATGAATCTCCGGCAGCACAGCGGCATCCGCACGACCACAAGCATCGTCCTGCGGCAAATCTTCAAGGTCAGTGCTCGCTGTGCGTTGTATTCGGCCGCTCGGTCGTCCCCGAGTCGATTTTCATTTGGCGTTCCACGCCCTCTGTGTTGGCAGCGACGTGTTTCCTGCCAGATACCTTTCAATCGGTAGTGCACCGTGCGGCAAATGCGCGCGGTCCGCCTCTAGTCGGCTAACGGCGCTATCGTCAACAGCTTCTCGTTTGCGCGCTTAGGCGCGTCACTTTGCGGCTTGCGCGATCGGCGCCGTCACGTTCCGTGTTGGGGTGACTAAACCAATCCCGCGTCGCGTGCCGCGATGCGCGGTGACGGTCGAGGACAAAGGAAACTAATAATGAGGTGTTTGTGGACCCGCGGGCCAACGGGCAATTCGCCCCCGCGCAGTGGTTTTACATTGATTGAATTGTTGGTGGTAATCGCCATCATTGGGATTTTGGTGGGCCTGTTGTTGCCGGCGGTTCAGGCCGTCCGCGGAGCGGCCCGCCGCACCTATTGTCTCAACAACATGAGGCAACTCTGCCTGGGAGTGCAGAACTATCATAGTTCGCATCAAGCGTACCCGGTGAACCAAATCGGGCCTGGCATCACCGTGAGCCCAACGAAAGTTGGACAAGGCTATTATAGCTGGCTGGTGAGGATTCTGCCGCATATCGAGCAATCGAATGTGTACGACAATATCGACTTGACATTCAACATGTCGAGTAATGTCGTGCCGAACGGATCGTTCTCGCCGATGTCGGTGCAAATCCAATCGACGCATCCCAATGCGTTGGCGGCAAGTACGGTCATCGAAACCTTTCTTTGTCCGTCGGATACGGTCAGTCACGCCAATTCTTGGGCGCTCGGCTCGGCCAATCCCGCTTCGGGAAGTTATACGGCCAACATCGGCTGGACGCCAGTGGCCAGCGGTTACAACGGTGAACGCGTCACTCCTGGCGCATTCAACGGCGTGATCCCGATTCGGCATCCATCACCTGCATCCGTTTCGCCGTCCCTGGCCGGTGCCACACAATGGCATCCCCGCGGCAAACGGCGTCTGACGGACGTGACGGATGGAACGTCCAACACGTGCTTCATCACGGAACGACTTGTGCAAAATGCACAATCAATCCAGGAAGTGCAGGCCAGTGAACGACGTTTGCGTTCGTATCATGTCAACAACCGCAACACACGAACGTTGTCCCAATTGGACCAGTTGTGTAGTCCGGAAGGAACCCATGCGGATACGCCGTACTCCCTGTTTGTCGGCCGCGCGTGGATATTGGGTTGGCCTCCTGCGGGCAATACGTATTGCCATTTGAAGCCACCCAATACGAATAACGGACACATTGGCCCTTCGCTGAACAATACTTTTTCGAGCGAAGTCCAAGGTGATTTTGTTGTTTCCCCTAGCAGCCGCCATGCCGGTGGCGTCAATATGGCGCTGGCTGACGGCTCGACGCGGTTCATCACGAACACCATAGACAAAAACACGTGGTGGGCGATGGGCAGCAGTGACTCGGGCGATCTGCTTGGCGAAGTTGATTAGCAATAAGTATTTTTTTTGAAAGATATTTCAACATGATGAACATATTCAGAACTTGGAACGTGATTTTGGTTGGGGCGATCTCCCTTCTCGGCTCGTTGCCAGCGATCGCGCAGCACGAGGGCGATGTCGAGTTCGCCTATGAAGGTGGTGTTATCGCTATTGAAAATGGAGAGCGCGGACGCCTGGATGCCCGGATTTTTTTTGAAGGCGCTTTCGGCGTGGGCGGTCCGCTGGACAGATTCACCGATGATCCGGGTTTCGAGTCCCATGACCCCATCGGACCGGGTGATCGCATCGACTATGAAGTGCTGTTGAACCGCTTTGGGACTTTTCTGGTGGCTTTCGACCCGCTGAGCAGTTCAGTGCTTTCTAGCCACTCATATTCGTTGAACATTTTTAAAGGGGCCAGCAGTGTCAATGTGACGGCTTCTAGCGGCGGCACGGGCTTGGTTGGATTTGCTCCGGGGAGCGGAATGTTCCACGAGCACATCAATTTTCAGCTCTCGGGAACCGCTCCATCGGGCGCGTACGGGGTCGTCATGAAACTGAAGACCGATGCTACTGGAATCGGCGATTCGGAACCCTTCTGGCTAATCTTCAATTACAATTTGACGCCCGAAGTGTTTGGATTGGGAGTGAAGGCCATAACGGGAATTCCTGAACCTTCGACCCTGTTAGCGTTGTTCGGCCTGCTCGGCGTTTCCGCCCTGACGCATCGCCGCCGCACCTAACCTCCTCCCCACTATTGGCCCCCGCCAATAGTGCTTATGAAAAGGACAGGCATTATTATATTGACAAGTACTAAATATTCATTAAGATTGGTGGACAAGATTAGGAGGCTTTGACTGGCTAATTTTCGCCTTGGGCTGCCAGTCACCTACTTTCTCATTTGCGTTTTGAGTACCTTTGGCGAGAAAATCAAAATGTCTCAATTTATCTAGATTTCTTGGAAATGCCAAATCCTGCCGATTGGACGTGTACGTTTCGTTGATTTTTGGGGGGCCATACAGTGACCATACCGCGTAGACTATTGGTTGATATCGAAGTGACCCGCTATTACCACTGCGTTTCCCGCTGTGTCCGGCAAGCGATGCTCTGTGGGCCAGGCTTTGAACACCGCAAACAGTGGATCGAAGAACGCTTGGAGCTCCTTTCCCAT
>JACTND010000052.1 GCA_014584305.1 Planctomycetota bacterium
GGGCGATTGAGATTGCGGAATTGTTGCGCCGCCATCGATTCTTCTCGGCGTTTGCTTGCGGCGGCCGCGACCTGGCGTTCCGATGGATGTTACATGCACCCGTCGAGGCCATTCCCAGCGGGGCGGAACAGCAGCGACAAAACCTCTTCGGCCGATTTCCTGAGTATCGTCAGTTGACGGAACGGGCGGAACGGCTGCGCGTGCAGGCACAAGCGCTCCCGTTGAATGCTCCCGCCGATTCGGACGAACGAAAACAGCAAGTGTCGGCTCTGGCTGAATTGATGGATGTTTCGAAGCAGCAAGAAGCTTTTTTGGCCAGTCTTGCCCTGCGCCGCGAGCCGGCCGCGATGGTGTTCCCGCCCCAAGTCGCGTGCACCGAGGTTCGCACGGCGATGCACGATCAACAGCTCGTCTTATATTGCGTGCAAACGGCCAAAGCAGCGTACGTGATTGGGATGACCGCTCGGGGCGCCCGTTTGATTTCGTGGCACCGAACGCCAGCCATGCACGCCATGGTCCTGAAAACGCTTAAGGAATGTGGGCTGGCGGATCGGCAGTTGGATCAAGCAGCATTAACTAGCGACAAATGGAAACAGGTCAGTTGGGATTTGGCACAGGCGCTGCTTCCCGATATCGATTGGAGCGGATTCGACGACGCACTGGAGGTGGTTGTGGTACCGGACGGACCGCTCTGGTACGTACCCTTTGAACTTTTGCGGGTCGGCGCGTCGTTCGATGACAGCCGAATGCTAATCGAGCGCGGGAGCGTACGGTACTCGCCCACGTTGGGTTCGGCCATCAAGGCACAGCGCCCCGAACGGCGCCGCCTGCGGATGGGCGTATTCGTGGGACCGTTGGAGAATCGCTGGGATGCGGCGATTACGGAGCCTTTTGTTCAAGCTTTGGAACAACGCTCGCCGGACGTCGCGCGGTTTGAAGGGCGTTCCGACATACCCTCGAATTTGCTGGGCAGTGTGATGGATGTAGCCGTCGTATGGAATGCCATCGATCGCCCCAACCAAGGAGGCCCGTTTGCTTTGTTCCCCTTGCAATTAGATAAGGGACGCCCAGAAAGCCATTTGGCTGCCTGGATGACCTTGCCTTGGCGCGGAATCGATCATCTGGTGTTGCCTACTTTTCAGGCAGACGCGGCGCAGGGGCTCAAAGCCAATTTGAATGGCGATGAACTATTTTTTACTTCCTGCGGCTTGTTAGCAGCGGGTTGCCGAACCGTGGTGATTAGCCGTTGGGCTGTCCCCGGTAGTTCGACGTTAGAATTGACCAGCGACTACATTGCCCAGCTCGACCAACAATCCAGTGCGGCCGCGGCTTGGCGCGCCGCATCACTGTCGTTTCAGACGAAGCCGTTGACGTTAGCCCACGAATCGCGGATCAAACCAGTCCGCGATCCCCCTGAGACCTTAGGCGGACATCCCTTGTTCTGGAGCGGCTACATGGTCATCGATGTTCCGGCGAAACCCGCCGCAGACTCGGCCCAGTTGCCCGACACCGCGATTCAAGGCGTCCAATAGCCGGCGCAGCGAGAGCGATCAATTACCGCGATGTCCCGCCAATGCGGACGACACATACGTTCCATGCCTTGTCGCCGAGTTTGCCGTTACACTCGCGACGTTTGCCGTCGTGACGGGAAACTACTCGAAATGCGCCCGAGCGGCACCGCATCGCCATGAACCGTAACCGTTCATCGCCGCAGCGCTGTCAACTTTGCAATTCCGCGTTCCAGTAGGCGTCGCTGATGAATTTCTGCCAACTGTCGATGCGCACCATATCGCGCCAAAACATGGGATTCCAGGCTGGTTGCTCCGGCACGCGTTTGAGTTTCATTCGCGCTTGGTCCGGCGTCCGATTGGCCTTGCGGTGATTGCAATCGGTGCAGGCCAAAACGCAATTCGCCCACGACGATTTTCCCCCGTGCGAACGAGGGACGACGTGGTCAATAGTCAATTCATCGTGATTCGGTTGAGCCCCGCAATATTGGCACATGAATCGATCGCGGCGGAATAGGTTGCGCCGGTTAAAGGCCACACGGGCATTGGGCAGCCGATCGAACCTCAGCAACACGATCACTTCCGGCACGCGAAAACGGCGGGATACCGCCTGTACGAACAATTCATTGGCTTGCGGCTCCAGTTTTGCCCAATCGCTCCAATCGTACAGTTGAAAATCGGTGGGTTCGACGATCCGCGCATGTTCGTTCCATACTAACGTGATGGCCCGCGCCACCGTAGCCACGTTGACGGGTTGCCAACTGCGGTTCAAAACTAATGTCGGACGTCTTAAAACTTTTCCCACAATTCTACTCCCGGCATCCTGCATTCAGTCCTGGACTCGATCCCTTCAAGGCCGGCCTCGATACAGCCGTTCGGAACAGCCCCAACCGTTTACGGCCGCGCAGTGCTGACGTACAAGTATGTTCGCGATTCCGAGAAAAAGCAACCTTGATCGGCGCTGCGCGGTCAATAGCGGCGAAGGACTGCCTCATCTACTGACACGACAAAACCGGTTGGGGTTCAATCGATTCCACGGTTGTCATTCAACGGGCAATCGTTACGATGATGGCAAGACGTGCCGTCGCCGGCCAACTGGGAGCTTGCCGTGACGTTGGTCAGTGCGCTAGTGGACGTCGTCCGTTTCCGTTAAAATTCCTACACATTTGATGTGAGGCGCCCGTGACGGGGTTATCGAAGTTCTTGCTGTTTGCATTCGTCATCATCGTCCTGGTATTGGGCGGTCTATGGTTGGTGGGTGGCAAGCCGCGCGACTTCCGCACCGAGTTGTTGATTGACGCCCAGCCGGCCGACGTGTTTCCATTCCTCTACGAACCGGCGCTGCGGAAAAAGTGGGTGGATGGGCTCCGCGACTCCAAGCTGCAAACCGACCCACCGGTGCAACTTGAGTCGGTGTTTATGACGAAATACGAACGCAAGGAACACCCCTTCGAGGCCGAGGAAACGATCATTCGTTTCGACGTGAACGAAATGGTTTCGATTCGCAGCCAAACTCCCACCGCCCAATTGACACTTGTGGTCCGACTGGAACAAGCGGGAGAAAAGACACGCGTGAATTACTCCGTCCACGAAGCGCTGCACGGAATCGCCCGATTTCAGGCCGCCATCGCCAAATCCAAAACCCAAGAGCTGATTAACGGCGAGATTTTGGCGCTCAAGAATGCGGTCGAAAACCGACCCAATCGCATCTCGATTTTCGACGACGCGACAGCCGACGAAGATGGCGACGATGAGTGAGCCGGATGACCAGCGACGCGACGTGACGTTGGCTCTGAGCGCTTGGTATCTGACCGGTGCTACGGCGGTCGGCAAGACGGCTGTTAGTTTGGAGTTGGCGCGAAGACTGAATGCCGAGATCATCTCCCTCGATTCGATGTCGATTTACCGGGGCATGGATTTGGGAACGGCCAAACCATCGCCAATCGACTTGGCCGCCGTGCCTCACCACTTAATCGACGTGTGTGACCCCTGGGAGACTTTCAGTGTCTCGCGTTACCGTGAACTGGCTTTGCAAACGGTCCTGGACATCCAAAGCCGAAACAAGCAAGCGTTGTTTGTTGGCGGTTCAGCTTTGTACCTCAAGGCCTTGCTGCGCGGCATTTTTCGCGGTCCGCCGGCGGATTGGGAATTCCGCCGATCGATCGAAGCCGAGGCGGACATCGTTGGCGACGAACAACTGCATCGCCGTTTGCAGGCGATTGATCCTGTCGCTGCGCACCAGTTGCACGTTCGCGATCGGCGCCGCATCATTCGGGCCTTGGAGGTGTATCACATCACCGGCCGACCGATCAGCCATTGGCAAATGGAGTTCGATCACGCACATCGCGCGGACGAATGCCACGTATTCGCGTTGCGCCGACCGCGCGCGGAATTGCACCAACGCATTGCCAATCGCGTTCATGGCATGTTCGAACTAGGTTTCGTGGACGAAGTCCGCCGTTTGCGCGCTGCGGGCCGGCCGCTGAGTCGCACGGCCAGCCAGGCCGTCGGGTATCGGGAAGTCTTGGAATACTTGGATAACGGCGGAGATCTGGCAACCATTCAAGAACGCGTGTTGATCCGCACACGACGGTTCGCGCGGCATCAGGAAACCTGGTTTCGCGGGCTCAGTGAATGCCGTTTTATCGATATTGCCTCACCGCACGATGACCCGGTGGAATTGGCCCAGGTGATCCTCAACCAGGCACCGGTCATTCATTAGAGGTTTGACCGGCTTGCCGTGCATCCGGCGGCGTGTCGCGATCGGTATCGGCTTGCCTGCCAGACCAATTCCAGCCCGTCCAGGAATCAATGATTTGGTTGAGCTGTTGGTAATGGTTAGGTCCGTACTGCAGTTTACCCCCAGTATAACCGACGAAACCAACGGCGCAGGCGATCAGAATCGCCCCTAACTTCCAAAGCAGGCCGTTGTCGGGATCGCGCGCGCGGGCCGCTGCCGCAAACAGCGCTACCAACAATGCCAGAATAGAAACGATCAGTCCTGCCAGTCGATGCCAGAAAATCGATTTCGTCATGTCAAACAATTCTCTTGGATCGCCGCCGTGACCAGTGCTGATGGCATACGACCAACCGACCGCACTGGCCAACATGGCCGTAATCGCGCCGAGCCACAAGCAGTAGTACGCGCAGTCGCTCATGACAAAGTTGCCGCGCAGACCAAACAGTGCAAATAGTCCCGCACCCATCAACAACCCAATCGGCAAATGTGCAGCCGCGGGATGGAAAGCACCGACAGCTAACCACAGGCGATACGCGAAGGGCGCGTCGTCAGCCACGACCGGCTTGTTGGCATCGGCCGGGTCAACGATCACCACATCGTCCGGCCATTCGGCCCCCTGGCGAATCCAGTTGCGAATAGTGCGAATCTGTTCCCTGGACAACGGGTTGTTGTCCCCCGGTGGGGGCATAACTTCCTCGGGGTCTTTGGAATTGACCAATTCGTACAGCGGGCTGCTCTGGGGATCACCGGGCTCAATGTAGCCCATCGTTTCGTCTCGGTTGTCGATGCGAAACTCTTCCCGCTTGTTGGGGCCGTGGCAATGAACACAATGAATCTCAAAAATAGGCTTGATATCGACTTCGAAATTCACTTCCACGGGGGCTGCGTCTTGCCCTCCTGCTACACCCCAGCCACCCAACAGCAATAACGAGGCCGAAACTACCAGCGTCCACCTCGACTGCCGCGTTGCGCACCAAGCCAATCGGGCCAACAACCACAGGCCGTCCATGCGAGTCACCTCCTTCTTCAACATGCCAACTTCGAGCACGTTACTTCTTCAGGCATCTACTATCGCATAACCGCGAGTTCCGATCAACATCGTGTGGACCACGTCCAGTGGCGATCAGACGTGCACGTGACGTGCTCCGGATCGTAACCGAGTTCCGCGACGAGTCCACGGATCTCGGGCAAAGACAACGCCGCGCGCAAGGAATCAGCAAACAACTGTCGCGCCCGGTCGGACTCCATGCCCGCATAGGTCGCAACCAGCACATCCACGGTTTCCTTTGTTTCAGGCCGCATCAAGTCGCGCACGAAAATGAACGCTCCCGGGCGTCCCACGCGGACGATTTCCCGCAGCACCTCGATCGGTTCCGGAATATGGTGCACGATACTATTGGAAATCATTGCATCAAACCGCCCATCGTCAAACGGCATCCGTTTGGCGTCCACCTTTGACAATTGGATGCGCGCGGCTAATTCTGCTGCCGCCACCCGGTAACGCGCGCGTTCCAACATGCTCGCCGAGGCATCGATCGCCATTACGCGACATTGGGATAGGCGGCGACACAACTCGATGGGAATCA
Source organism: Planctomycetota bacterium (assembly GCA_014584305.1). Classification (GTDB taxonomy): domain Bacteria; phylum Planctomycetota; class Planctomycetia; order Pirellulales; family Pirellulaceae; genus BJ22. The sequence continues at coordinate 5,835 of JACTND010000052.1, forward strand.
ATGCGGTACCAGTCCCTACGTCCAAGACGTCCCCCGATTCAAAACCGGTCGCCAACAGATCGGCGACAAACAGGGAATTCACCGCGCTATGATCCATCCGATCATACTCGGCGGCGTCGTCCGCGGAGTCCATGTATTCGGGCTCCAAGGTCCGCGGAATCACAGTGACTCTCCCAACTGTTCGAATTCCTCGTCGCTGGAGATTGGCGGATTGAGATGGCGAGTCCAAATACCAAAGGCCAATAAAATCAAGCCCATGACTGCGTAGCAAACGACCAACTCAACGACGATGCGGCTTTCCCAACCCGCTGCCAATTGCCAGATCAAAAACATCTTGTCACCGGCCAACGGAGAATGGATCACGCCGAACAATGTCAACACCGCGGCAATTCCCACGTACCAAGTCGCCCGTGCGAATTGTCGATCGATCAACTCTGCCAACAAGGAACTCCACAATAAGCTGGTGATGATAAATCCACCCGCCAGGACATTCAAAAACAGAAGCGTCAAGCGCAGGCGATCATCCAAAGCGTCGGACGACAGATGATGGGCGAACTGCCCTAAATAAATCATGATCAACTTGGACAATGCCGGCAGGCAGGCAATCGCCAGCGCGGCGTAGTGCCGTCGCGGCGTGGCCTGGTAACTTTGCGACGCGATTTCCAACCCGATGAAAATCAGGATCGGCAGCACGGCGGCTTTTGGAATTAGCACAAACAGAAGACCGAAATATCCAATCACCCCGGCGCCCCCCACAAACAGGGCCGTGGCCAGCGTATAGGCGGCCCGCCCCCCCATCGCCTTGTACGCCGGGTGACCGATGTAGGGAGTCGTCTGAATCACGCCACCACACAAACCAGCCAACAGCGTGGCAATTGCTTCGACGCCGATGACGCTCGGGGTCGAATAAGAATCGCCGGCCGACGCCGCACTCTCCGTGCAATCGATGCCGCCAATGACTGTTGTTATGGCGAACGGAATGATATACGGCAGGTAGGCCAAGGAAGCCCCAAATGCTTGCCACCATTCGAATGAAAAAACCGTCAGCCATTCCCGCGGCAACCAAACAACCGGCTGGGATTCGGGTGGTTGTGACAACAACGTTGTGCCGAACCCCCAATCGATGCCGCGCAATACGTACCAGATCAAACAGCCACACGCGACGGCGCCCAACGCGCCTGGCACTTTGAACGGCAGTTTGTTGCGTCCGATCAGCGTCACCAACACGACGGCTAATGACGCAAAACCGACAATGGGATTGAACATCAACTCCGTGAGTTGCGTGAACGCGATAATGGCCAAGGCGATCGCGGCCAAGGAACCTAACAAACCGGCGCGGGGAATGTACCGCCGCGCCCAGCCCGAGCCAAAAGCCAAGATCAGCTTGATGGCCCCAGTAATGATGATGCCGCAAATGCCGATGTGCCAGGCCGTCATGGCCGCCTGAAACTCGTCTTTGGTCTGTAACAACGCCGCCTGGTACGCGGGGCCGATCACAAACAACACCATACCGATCGTGCTGGGGGTATCTAGTCCCAAGGGCATGGCCGTCACATCGCCCCGGTTAGTTCTGCGAGCCAGCACGAATGCCAGCACAAAGTACATCAGATCGCCGACCAGCACTCCCAATGCTGTTCCCGGAACCATGTAACGGATTGCAAAATCTACAGGGAACTTGAAGACCTCCTTCAGCAGGGTGAGCGCTAGGACCAACCCGGCGATATTGTCCAACATCAGGCCAAAAAAAGCGTTGACGTCGCCGCTAGCTGCCCAGCGATAGGGAGTCCGTTGCATTAGAGTTTTCCGGATGGCATGGCTTTTGCCAAATAGTCCCGTCGATCCGGTGGGCAGTTTATGTTCAAAAAAAACGCCTGTCAAACGGGAGCGGAACCAAAGGCGTCACGGGTCGGTTCGACAACAGTAATGGGAAATGGCAACCGGCAAGATCCTGGGAGAACAATCCGGGGACGAATCGAGCCGGAAAGCCCAAGTCCACGCGATTTCGGACACTTGTTCATTCACCAGCAAACACGGAGGAGACGCAGCAAATCGGCCATTTTTCGCGTTTTGGGCATTCTATTTGTCCTGAGCCGAACCTTGGCTAAAATAGTGCGTAATGGAACATGCAAGCCACCATCAACGATCTGGATTTTAATTTTGCCCGACAACTTGCAGCGAAAGAGAATCCAGTGACTGACGAGCAATTGTTGACCAACTACCGCGAGACCGGTGACCGGGAGGCGTTCGCCCAATTGGTTTATCGGTACGAACGGGAATTGTACAACTTTTTGCGCCGTTATCTGGGGAGCAACGAGATGGCGGAAGATGCGTTCCAAGCAACTTTCCTCCAGGTCCATCTCAAATGCGACCAGTTCCAAGCGGATCGTCGGTTTCGACCGTGGCTGTACACAATAGCGACAAACCAAGCGATCGATGCGCGGCGGCGCAACAAGCGACACAGGATGGTCAGCTTGGAAGCCAACGCGGAACACGATGTGTTTGACGAGTCTGGCCGAATGGCGGATATCCTTGAATCGAGCGAACGTGATCCCATGGACGACTGCGTGGACGCGGAACGCCGGGAACTGGTGCGGCATACGCTGGACCAATTGCCCGAATCGATGTACTCCGTGCTGCACCTGGTCTATTTCCAAGGAATGAAGTATCGCGAGGCGGCCGAGGTCTTGGATTTGCCCGTGGGTACCGTCAAGAGTCGAATTCACGCGGCCATCACGCGCTTGGGAGAAGTCTGGAAAATGAACCAAGTGGAATAAGCGACTGTGAATCAACCGTCTCATGAGGACTTGTTGGGCTACGTTTTGGGGGCATTGGACGCCACCGAACAACACCAAGTCCAACAATGGATCGACTCTCATCCAGAACTTGAATACGAGCTGCTGGCAATCAAGTCCAGTCTGGCGCCGTTGGAATATCTTGAACCGCTGGTTGGACCTCCACCCGGCTTGGCGCGCCGCGCTTGTCAGGCGATCGCGGTTGTCGAGCGAACGTTGCCGCGAGATGTAGAGCCCCAGTCACCTACCGGTTCGTCATTTCCCTTGATGCAAGCCGTTGCCCAGCAAGCGCTGCGCGAGCGGCGGCAATCGCCAGCAACATCTGTCGGCGGTTGGGGTCAGCAGCGACTAAAGGCCGGTCGCGGCCTATCCTGGGTCGATCTGGCATTTTCTTGTTCCGCCGCGTTGATCGTCGGCGCGCTGTTGATGCCGGCGTTGGCGGTCGTCCGATTCAACAGCCGATTGGTGCACTGCCAAGATAACTTGCGCTCGATTTACGCTGCCTGGACAGGCTTTGCTCAAGACAACGACGGTGTTTTCATGCGCATTCCGCCGAGCGGACGCTTGAACATGGTGGGTGTGTTTGCGCCGACTTTGATCGACAGAGAATATCTGCACGATGATCGCGTATTTTTTTGTCCTGGATTGGGATCGGACCTGTCCGACTGCCGAGTTCCCAAGCTTCGCGAGTTGGAGGAAACGCCTTGTCCGATCCAGTTCGCTGCCCATTGCAAATCCCTGTGTGGCAATTATGCCTGCAATTTGGGGTACGTCGATGTCAGCGACCGTTTTGTCTGTCCAAATGTGCAGGGATTTTCCAATCATGTATTGCTGGCCGACTCCCCGTCCTGTACGGGGATAGCCGGCATGAGCCGCAACCATGATCGCCGCCGCATCAACGCCATCAAAGGGAATGGTGCGATCACCACGCTGACCAACGCGTCGATCGGAAACGACGCTTTGTATTACAGCGATCGCAATCTGGTCGAGGCTGGACGTCACATCATGGACACCGTGGTTGGCTGCGGCAGCGTCCGCTTGTTTCCCGATTCCCACTAAACTGCGAGCCCGGCCATTGCAGTCCAAGGCCAAAGTTCATCCTGGCCGCGATCGATTGTTCCGACGCCTTTGAAGCCGGGGAAACTCGCGCGATCACTCAAGGGAAAAGCGGAACGGATGGCCTTTTCGATACAGCTCCAGACGTTGTTCGATCGCTGCCTGGCGGTGCGTGGGCGCTGCGGACAGCGCGCGCTCAGCAGCGGCAACCGCCTCGCTAAATTTCCCTTGAGCGGCTAAGACGGCTCCTTGAACATCCCAACCGCTCCAATCCAACGTAAATGACTCCGGCAACTGCGACCACACGTCAGCCGCGCGCTGCGGGTTGTACAGGGCATCGTCGGCGGTAGTGGCTAGAAACCAGGCGCGTGAGATGATCCCCTCGACAAGCTGCTGGTCCAATTCGGCCGCCCGTTGCAGGTCGGCCCAAGCCTCACTGTTGCGTCCGGCGGCCAAATAAGCGTGGGCTCGGTTAACGTAGGTCGCCGCCGTTTGCGGAGACAATTCGATCGATCGACTAAGGCTGACGAGGGCTTCATCCCAACGTTTTAATTCTGTCAACGCCACCCCGCGATTGTTGTGTGCCAATGAAAAATCACTGGCCTGCTGTATGGCAGCGTCGAAATCGCGCAGCGCATTCGTCAGTTGATACTGTTTGAAAAGCACCCAACCTCGCACATTCAGGGCAGCCGCGTGGCGAGGATTGAGAGCCACCGCTTCCTCAGCGGCGGCCAATGCGCGATCCAATTGCCCCTGGTCGAGCAACACGTTGGCTAAACCGATCAAAGGTTCCGCGAGTTTGACATTCAGTTTCCGCGCCGCCATATAGTCTTGGGTCGCTTCCAGCAACTTGCCCGCCGCGTGATAGGCGCTCCCTCGATTAATGAAAAACCAAGGTTCCTTGTCATCCAAGCGTATGGCGCGCGTGTAATCGAGGATGGCTTTGTCCAACTCGCCCATCGAGTAGTACGCCAACCCGCGACTGTGATAGGCGCGGGTGTAGCTGCTGTTGAGGCGCACAGCCTCGGTAAAGTCATCCACGGCCATGGTGTATCGGCTCATAGCATGCAAGACAATTCCCCGGTTATGCCAAATTGCCGCTACCCGGGAATTGGCCTTGATGGCCTCGTTCAGATCCACAAACGCCGCATCGAGTTGCCCGAATTCAAATTGAATCATGCCCCGCGTTGCCCAGGCTTCAAAGTCCGCGCGATCTTTGTTAATGCGCCCACTGTAATGTTGATAGCCATCGCGGAGTGACTTCACCGCCGATTTAGAAATCCAACCGCGCGTCCCTTCAATGGAACACCAAGTCCCTTCGATGGCCGTCAATTTCTGGATTGTTCCCGCGGCAACACGACCCACCACGTCTTTCTTGATCTTGGCATCCACGGTTTCCACGACGACAACCAATTCGCCGACCCGCTGGGACCAGGCGCAAGCATCGACCAGGCACCACCCCCAGGCGGCCAACGCCACCATAATGATGAAGCGATGGCTTTGCCGCGGAGCATGCACCTGGTCCTCGGACTTTCCAATCGTCGCTGGCATCCCGCACCCGATCGAGAGCCAACGCCATCTCCAACGCGTCATGGTCATCTTCCCATTATTTGCCGATACAAAACCGCCCAAAAATACGGTCCAACAATTCGTCCGTGTACACGGTCCCCACCAATTCGCCTAACGTTTCCAGCACCGTTCGGATTTCGGCTGCAATCAATTCGTCGGAACTATTCTGACTGGCTAAGTCAGCAACAATGAACAAGGAATCGAGGACGCGCTGCAACCCGTTGCGGCATCGAGTACTCGCCAAAAAGCTCTCTTTTTCATTGTGCCTGCGCGCGGCCAATTTTTCAAGGATTTTTTGCCGCAGCACATCTAATCCAAACCCGGTGTGACTACTGATGTCCAGTTCTCCACAAGCATGCGGACGCCGTGGAAATGAATCATATTTAGTGATCACATGAATCACTGATTCCGGGGCGACTGATTTCTCGTGATAAGCCGAATGATCACAGCCAACCGAACCGTCATGGCACCAGATCACGATGTCAGCCGCCTGCAATTGTTCTTCCGATATCGCCTGAGACCTTTCGCGTCGCGCCGTTTCCACCGGCGAGTCATGTACCCCGGCGCGGTCGGTCACAAACCCTGCTGTATCCACCAACTCGATGGCCTGACCTTGCCAATCAACGCGCGCGGTCACATAGTCGGTGGTAGTCCCTGCTTGGGGGGAAACGACAGCCGACGGGCGTTCGGCGAGCGCATTCAAAAGACTGCTTTTGCCCGCGTTCGGTCGACCAACGATGACCACCCGCGCGGCTTCATCAACCGCAGCGCGCGACTGGATTTGCTGCAGCACGGCTCGCACTTGAACTTGCCCCGATCGAATCGCATCGACCAGTCGCCCGCGATCGAGGAACTGGATGTCCTCATCCACAAAATCCAAACCGGCTTCGATGTCTGCCAGCAGATCGAGAAGTTCCGACCGGAGTCGCCGCAATGGGTCGAAGACACCCCCGGCACTTTGTTGCAGCGCGCGCGCAAAAGCATCAGGGCGATCCGCGGTCGCTAACCCAAATACTGCTTCCGCTTGCGCCAGATCGATGCGCCCTGCTAAAAACGCGCGCAAGGTGAATTCGCCCGGCCGCGCCAGCCGCGCTCCCAAATCGCAAAATCGGGTCAACGCAGCGCTCAAAATCGGAGGTGAGCCCCAGGTGTGGAACTCGGCCACCGGTTGCCGCGTATAACTCCGCTCAGCCGGCCACCACCAAAGTGTGCCCGCCACGCGCCCTAGCTGACTCACGGGGAGGCTCACCGGTTTGACCGCCGCCCGCGGCATGGACACGTCGCGGATTTCAACTTCAAATGCCTGGGACAAACAGATAGCTAATTGCGGTCCGCTCAAACGGACAATGCCGCGGACCGAATGGCCCGGCGGCGATGCCACCGCGACTATAGTGTCGTCAACCGAGAGCAGGGACGCACTCACGACTCGCGTTCGCGCAGCTTCCGTCTGCGCTCCCGATCCAGTTTCTTTTTCTCTTCCGCGTTCAGCGGTTGTTCCTGCGGCTTGCCTTTACCCTCGACCATCTCGCGGAAGCGGCTGACCATTTTGTTCGACAGCGTATCACGTTTGACCGGCTCCGGTGACCCGGCGTTGGTGGGGACTCTCTCATTTCCTGAGCCCGACTTCAAAGCGTTCACTTTGTCTTCCGAGAGCTTGACCGGTGGCAATAATTTGCGTTCCAAAATACTCCAAATGCTGGACGTAATGAAATAAACGCACAGACCCGAGGGGACTTTGAAAAACATGAACCCCAAGAAAATCATCATCCAGGTCATCATCCGTTGCGTCATTCGCTGTTGGTCGTCGGTTGCCGGAGGCATGAACATTTTTTGTTGGACCAGGAACAACACGATCGTGGCGATCGGCAACAGATTGAACCAGGGGCCGAACCAACCCGTTTCATCCCCTAACCAATTCGGCATCCAATTTTTCCAATAGGCAAACTGATCGGGCGCCGCTAAGTTGGAACACCAACGCATGCCGGGAATCAACGGTTGGTCCCGCAGCGCAATATCAACCGACAACCCGCGGTACAACCCCATGAAAATCGGCAGTTGCAACAACACGATCAAACAACCGCTAAAGGGATTGTATTTGTGGCGGCGAAATAGCTCGCGCTGGGCGACAATTCGTTTTTCGGGCTCGTCCTTGTACTTCTCGGCGATGGACTTCATCTCCGGAGCCAACAACTGCATCATTTGCGCGTTAGCCGCCGCTTTCCGCCCCCAGGGAATCATCAACACCCGGACGAAAACCGTCAGCATGATAATGGCCAAGCCATAGCTGAACTGAAAAGTGATGTTGTAAAAGAACCGCAACAGCCATAACAACGTCTTGGACAACCAGGCAAACCATCCGAATGTGCGGTTGTCGTCTAACCCGTATTGTTCCAGTAGCTGTTTCTCCTTGGGCCCAACGAAGACGTCAAACTGTTGGCTAAAGGAACCTCGCGCCGGCAATTCCAGCTTGTCGTAGAGAAAAAAGCTGCAATCCGTCAAACGCCGCTTGAAACTGACTCTTGAAATCTCACTTGATACGACGCCTCCCAAAATGCTGTAACAGGTGTAGCGCTCTCGGGAATTCGTCGGACTGGCCGCCGGCAACAAAGCTGCGTGAAAATACTGTGTATCCACACCGACGTAATTCAAAACCTCGTCCGCCGTAGCGGGCCTCAGGGGAGCGAGCAAGTATTGAAAAGCCGGCGCCGGCTTCAGCGTGTTCGTAACGATCTCCGGTCCGCTTAGGAATCGATACGGCTCCTGCGTCGTCGAGCAAACGACGTCGCGCGATCCGGCGGTGTATCCGATCGCTGTCGAACTGGCGTGGATTTTGTGTTGATACCACCAACCTTCCGTCGGCGTTCCGGTCAAACCGTTGAGCTGCAAGCCCACGACCTGATCCATGTTCGACTGGTTCTCGATCACCAGTTGAAAGTTAATGTGAAACGTCCGCGAGTTGGTGCTGGTGCGCTGTCCGTCGGCTAAATGGGGCAGCCAATAACGTTTTATGATTCGAATCGGACCATTTAATCCAGCACTTTGGAGTTGATGGTCCGTCAGTTGATAGGAGAACTCCAAGCCAGGTTGTCCATCGATATCAATCGTATCTACGTCCCAGTTGCCGGTTAACATCTCGGCATCGATCTCTTCCCAATAGGGAGTTGCCACTTTGAGTAACGCGGTCTGTAGGCTGGGGGGACTATACGAACCCGGGGCGATCAGGTCCGTTTCGGGGCGCAGCAATTCGAGAGGCTGGTCGGTCAATTGGACGCGCAGATCGTGTTCGCTGAACTGGTCTCCTTGAGGGCGAAGTATGTGCAAGGTGATTTCCGCGTCCGCGCGCCGACGTTCCAACGCAGCTTGCAAATCGCCAGGATAGAATAAGGGCTCATTGTCTAGAAGCTGAATGACATCGCCTACTTGGACCCCCGCCAGTTCCGCGGGCGTTCCGGGACCGACCACGCTGACCGCCAAGCCTTTCTCATGCCGCCGAAGTTCGAGTTTTCCCAAATAACCGCCGAAATGATCGAGATCGCGGTACAAGAACCGACCCCGCGCATTTCGCGCATTCAGCTCGACACGAACAATCGCGGCGCCGCCGGTAGTGAACGTAACCAGATAACGGTCATTTCCGGCCGGATCCAGAGAGCCCAATGTGACAAAACGCGGCTCGATTTTTGGAGGAGGTGGAGTTTGGTCGCTTTCCTGTTCCGCGTTACCAATGCCGTCGTTGGCGGGCGCCTCATTTCCCGGAACGGCTTGCGCGTCGTCACGCTGCATTTCGGCAGCTGGGGCTTGGTCTTGAGCATTGCCGGCGATCGGCGCCGCAGGCTGTGGGAAAATCCACCGCTGCAATAGGAGTAAGCCCAGAAAAATAAAGATGAAAGTAAATAAAAAACTGGATGGGCGTCGTTCCACTGAACCGTATCCCTTGTGCTGCTGTCTAACGTGAACTGATCGCGGGCGGCAATTCTGCAAATACACCTTAAAAACGACAGCATTGTCGAACGAAACACCTGGTTTGGCTAGCCCGCCTGGCTCGCCGTCACCTTGCGGCGGTGATCGATTTTGCTATGCTGGCACGCGCATTTTGCGACGCGACGCATGAAGATCCGGCTCGGCGTTTTGTCGGTTAATCGGAGGCGCAAATTGCCAGACCCTCCGTCTCAATAGGTTTCCATTGAGGGCGTAGCTCAGTCGGTAGAGCAACGGACTTTTAATCCGTAGGTCTCGGGTTCGAGTCCCGACGCCCTCACTTTATCAGCCAATCCTCACTCTCAATGCTGGCGTACGGCGCAAACCGCGACGATTGTGGCGCGAAATTGGTTGCTGGCGCAGAATTATCTCCGGCTGAAGGACAACTCGGCTGCGGTCCGGTTCCGATTTTTCCGATAACCGTATTCGTGAGACGCTCGCCATCGTCTTGTCCCAACTACCACCGGGGGAAACTGCGTGTCGCAAGATATCAACGTGCTGGCAATGGCCAAGGGTGAGGAACGCTACTTGTTCCTGTTCAACGACGCGACCCGGGCCGAATTGTTGAGAACCCTTGGACGCTTCGCTTCCGACCCCGAGTTGAGCTTCACTTGGCATGACGCGGCCGTTCTGAGCCAAAAAATCCGAACATCGGTTAAATCCTCGTCGGTCGAAACCGGCGGGGGCGTCAACCGTTTGCAGTCGCCTCCTTTGAGCGATCTGTTTACTAGCGAATAGTTTCATGCAAGCGGTCATCGCGCGATTCCTGCGGTACCTTCAAGCCGAACGGAACGCCTCGGCTTTGACGCTGAAATCGTATCGGGACGACTTGACCGGGTTGGCCGAGTTCCTCGGAGCGCATGAGTCGATCGATTGGGCGTTAGGTGATATCACGCCGCAACAGTTGCGGCAGTTTGCCGCCGCGCTGCATGACGCGGGCTATGCCAAATCATCGATTGCCAGGAAACTGGCCGCACTCCGGAGCTTTTTCCGCTTTGCTCAGCGCGAGGGCCGCGTTCAGCAGAATCCGGCTAAGCCGCTTCGCAATCCTCGCCGTGAACGCAAGCTGCCGCATTATCTGACCTCCGAGGAAATTGCTCGACTATTGGCGGCACCCCCGGTGGACCAACCACTGGGTCTGCGCGATCGGGCCATCCTCGAGACTATGTATTCGGCGGGGCTCCGCGTCAGTGAGGTCGTCGGCATGAACGATCAGGATCTGGATTTTGAAGCGGGACTCGTGCGCATCCGCGGCAAAGGGAAGAAGGAACGCCTGGCACCATTGGGCTCATTCGCCATCCAGGCCCTCACCGATTGGCTCCAGAGGAGACACTTGGCGCGCACTGGCGATCGTCAGCGGCCGGTATTTGTCAACAAGTTCGGCACCAGATTAACCACGCGCAGCGTTGCTCGGATGTTGGAGAAGTACTTGCTGCTCACCGGTTTAGATATGAGAACAAGCCCCCACACGTTGCGACATAGCTTTGCCACGCACCTACTTGATCGCGGCGCCGACATCCGTAGTGTACAAGAATTACTGGGCCACAAAAGCTTGGTCACCACGCAAATCTACACGCACCTCAGTGCCTCCAACCTCCGCTCCGCCTACAACCGCGCCCACCCCCGCGCCCAATAAAAACAAACAATTAAAAAATAAGAAAAATAAGGACAGGCATTATTATGTTGACATCCGGTAGGTTGAGCTGATAGAATGAGCCGATCTCGTTCGCAATTGGGTGGCAACGATTCTCGATTTTGTTGGGTTCCTCGAAGTTTCGATAAGGACCCGATGGCGAAGGAATCCGCAAATGTTAGGGATTTTCGAGAGGACGCGTGCTCGAAATTCGATTGGTCCGGATTCGGAAGTGGTTGATCAGGAGATCGTACAATGACTATGCCTCGAAACCTATTGGTCGATGTCAATGTGACCCGCTATTATCACTGCATATCACGCTGTGTGCGGCAAGCGATGCTCTGCGGAAAAGGCTTCGAGCACCGCAAACGGTGGATCGAA
>JACTND010000194.1 GCA_014584305.1 Planctomycetota bacterium
GCAGCGCAGCAAGGTCGATTTGCCGCAGCCATTTGGGCCGAGGATCCCCCATCGCTGACCGCGCTCAATCTGAAAGGAAACATTGCTGAACAGCGGCTGCGCGAATCGTTTGCTGAGTTTCTCGACGCGGACCACGATGTCGCCACAGCGCGCGGGTTGCGGAAAACGAAAGGCGGGTGTGGCAATTTCGCGCGGAGGTGCGACCAACTCGATCCGTTCCAGTTTCTTGCGGCGATCTTCGGCTTGTGCGGCCTTTTGTCCGTAATGATTGCGGCGAATAAAATCCTCGATGCGGGCAATTTCCTCGCGTTGTTTTTCGTAAGTCCGGCGCTGGACCTTCCGTTGTTCCTCCGCCAGCTCGCGGTATTTCGAGTAATTGCCCGGATAGGACACAATGGTCCCTTGGACCAGTTCGAGCGTGATATCGACGACGCGATCGAGGAAGTAGCGATCGTGGCTAACTAACAAAAACGCTTGGTGCGTCTCGGCCAGATAGTTCTCTAGCCATTCGGTGGCCTCCAGATCGAGGTGATTTGAGGGTTCATCCAACAGCAGCAAATCCGGCGATTTCAGGAGTAGAGCCGCCAGCATCAACCGGTTGGCTTGACCGCCGCTCAATTGGGCGGCCGGTTGGTCGAAATCGTTAGCTCCAAATCCCAGACCCTCCAGCACGCGTTCGATTTGATGATCGAGGTGAAACGCATGGCGCTGGAGCAGTTCTTCTTGGAGCCGCTGGTAGCGCGCGGCCAATTCCTCCAAGCGGATCGGATCGGACTCGCGCCCCATCGCGGCGGCCGTCGTTTCGGCGTCACGCTGCAAGTCCACCAGCGGTTGCAGCGCCTGTTGGGCGATTTCCCAGACAGTCGATTCCGCGGAGAATGTCGGCCGCTGCTCGAGGAAGCCGGTGACGATCCCTTTGGCCCATTCGATTCGCCCGGCATCGGGTTCCAGTGCGCCTTGCAGCAAACGGAGGAGAGTCGTCTTGCCAGCGCCGTTGGGGCCGATGATGGCAACACGTTGCTCGCGGCGGATCTCAAAACTCACCGAACGGAGCACCGGTTCATCGGCAAACGTTTTTTGCAGCCCCTCGGCAGTCAGCAATAACGACATGCGCGGGTGGAATCACAGGGTTGATGGTCCATGCCACCAATTTATAAAAGGACCATCAGGACTAAAAGGCCGCGCGATCGGCCAATCGGACGATATCCGGCGGCTGTCAGGCCGGCTATGACTTGCGGTATCCCAGCGATTTCAAGACCGTCAGGATCTCTTCGAAGTTGATAAAGCGGCGATGGTGTTGCAATTTGTACGCGTCGATCGCGCGGCCGAGTTCGGCGGCTTCGGGAGACAAGTCCGAGTACGAATTGGAGAACTGGCGACGTTCAATACCGGGCGTACGGCGCTGAGCGGGTGTCACCCGGCGATCTTGAAATTCCGCGGCCGACTCCGATACGGTGAGTGGAACGGAAACTTCGTTGGGTACAGCAGTTGTGGTTGTGGTGGTGTCGGAGTTCATGGCGACTGCCTTTCACGCGTAAATGTATTGTCCGCCCAAAGGTAGCTTACGTGGGCCCTTGGAACGAAATGAATGACGGCAGGAGTGCGAAAAAAGGGATGCGTAGCAAGGGTTTTGCCGGTTAGTAGGTTTATTCCCACCGCTGCGCAATTCCCGGATTCCCGGTCGCGGCGGAACGCACGTGCCCCAATGCTTGTGCGATGCGCCAATCGTCCGGGAATCGTTCACTGGCGCGCGTCAACGTGGATTGCGCTTCCGCGAATCGTTGATTGTTCAACAGCACGTTTCCGAGCAACAAATAGCCGGAGGCCGGTGCGTCGTCGCGTTCGGTTACTCCCGTCAACAGCTCGATGGCCCGCTCAGTCTGGCCTAATTCGGCCAGCAACTCGCCTTGCAATAGGGACCATGCAACCGGCGCACTACCCACGGGATAGCGCTGGATCATGTGCTCCAATGTGGACAGCGCGCGTTGCCCGCGGTTCGTCCGCCGATAGACCTCGGCGACGCGCAACCAGACATCGTCCGCTTGACTATCGCCCTTGAGTGCTTGCTGGTAATGCGCCAAGGCCATCGACAACTCTCCTTGGCCGAACGCCAAATCACCCTTCAATCGCCAGGCTGCGACCGACTGAGGATCGGCCAAAAGCGCTTGATCGAGATACTTCGACGCCAAGGCCCGTTCCCCTTGATCGGCATGGAGTTCGGCTAATCGGATCAGCAAGTGCGGTTGCGGTTCGGAGCGCTCGATGGCCGACTGCAAATGCCGGATGGCCGCGTCAGCTTGGCCGCATTGCGCCAGCGCTTCAACCAATTGCAGTCGCGTCGTAATGTCGTTGGGTTTCTTGGCCACGGCGCCTTGCAGCAACCGAATCGCTTGGGCACTTTGGCCGCAACGCTTGGCCTCTTGGCCGCGAACCGCCAGTTGATCGGCGGCCAATTGGTTTTCGATCGTCTGTTTCCGGAATGTCGAGCAACCGGCAGTCAACAACAAGCTGAACCCCAGGCAGGTACTCCAAAGAATCCAACGGAATAGGTGGGCTGTCCGCCCTTGATGGGGCACGGGTCGCACGTTGCTTCGAACGGCCGGTTGCGCACGACAGGGGCTGGCCACCAGCGCCCATTTCCTACCGCTGAGTCGAGCTTCGCGCATAACTGCCGTGGGTTTCAACCGTGGATGCAGCCAGCGTCCATGCTGGGCTGTGCTTGCAATGAAGCGGCGAGAGGTTAGCAATTCCATCCGACCACCGCCAGACCGCATCGAATGGTATCGGCAGTTTTTGTGCCCCCACGCGAGAACAACCTTGCTGGTGTGGCCGAAGTCCTTAAGCAGAGTTTCCAGGCCCACCCAGCTTCTCTAAGTTAATAGATGGCCCGCCGCCTCCGAAGGCAAGATTTGCGATCAACGCCGAAGAAGTAGTGGCTGATGGTCGGCGGGGTGCTATCGTTTGGGAGCATCGAGCACGAACGGACGGGCTTTGCGAGGGCTCCGGTGCAACCGCGTGTTCGTCAGGATTTCCGGGTATTGTCTTGCTCGTACTCGTACTCAGCATCGCGGTACTCGTATTCGTAATCGACACGATCGCAATCACAAAACCAATACTGAAGCGAAAGGCGTGGGGCCTTACTCGGCTGACCCAACGAACAGAGACGGTTGCTGCGGATCGAGTACGTGACCCAACGAACAGAGACGGTTGCTGCGGATCGAGTACGAGTACCGTTTCACTGAGAATGAGTACGACTGTTCGTGAGCGTTCGGTGAACTACGGGGATTTGCTTTGGCGTTCTTCGCGGCGGATGTGGTCGATGGTCCAACGGTGTTGAGGATGGGCCTGTAGCCAATGGTCGGGAAGTAGGTAATCCAGTTCCGTCGACGTTAAAGGTGTGTGCGCAGTGGCTTGCGCGAAGGCTTCTCCGGAGTGGATGCCGTCGCCGCGGTTCTCGCGATGGTAAGGAAGCTGCGTGAAGACGTCTTTGAGCCAGGCAAACGGTTC
>JACTND010000132.1 GCA_014584305.1 Planctomycetota bacterium
GGCGGTGCGTGCGCGGCAGTTGAGACAGAAAGTTCCAGCGTTCTCGAGCGCCGGGGACTGACGCATCCTCCAATTGATGGCGAGTCCAAAAAATCGCTCGTTCGGCCCCCACATTGAACCCGTCCGGATCGAACAAGGCGCCATTGTCGTGGTTGCCCAAAAGACAAATCGCAAACGAGCGGCAGGCGTCGATGCACTCGCGCGGGTTAGGTCCGTATCCGACAATGTCGCCTAAACAATAAATCCGTTGAATGCCTTGATCGGCGATGTCGCTCAATACGGCCGTCAAGGCTTCCCAATTGGCGTGAATATCGCTGATGATTGCAATCGGTTTGTCGTTCACGGCGTCTGTTTCTTAGCGGCCGCCCATCAGGCGCTCACCGAGCATATTGTCCAATTCCGGAATCGCCAAAATCTTGCGGCGGGTGGTGGCCACGTCATACTCGATTCGGACAAACGTCACGGTTCGTTCGTCAGTATCCAAAATGACATAGCAGGCGCGCGGGTCCTCGTCGCGCGGCTGACCGACACTCCCGACGTTAACCATCACCTTTTCGTGATTCAAATGATAAACATTCTTGACGTCCTCGGGGGTGAAAAACGATCCCGATTCTGTGAAGACGCCTGGAATATGGGTGTGCCCCTGAAAACAGTACTTCTCGAAGCGCTGCATCAATGCCGCCATCTTGTCGCGGTCGTAAATGTACTCGGGAAATACATACTCATTGGTTGGGTCGCGGGGACTACCGTGCACGAACAGGAATTCCCCTTCGTCATGGCGCCGGGGCAATTCGCCCAAATAATCCCACCGCCGGTGCGATTGCTCGACATTGCGTGAATCCTTTTCCAGCTGGTCGCGCGTCCAATAGATGGCGCGGAGGGCCACAGGATTGAAACCCGTGGGATCGAAGATGGCGGCCTGATCGTGATTGCCCATGATCGTCAACGTGCTGACCGCCATGATACGGTCCAAGCACGGCACGGGATCAGGACCATAACCAATGATATCTCCCAGACAAATAATCTCGTCCGGCCGCTGCGCCTGGATTTCCTTCAGGACCGCCTCCAGGGCCTCAATATTTCCGTGAATATCACTAATGATTGCTCGTTTCACGCCGCCCGCCTTCAAACCGCTTTACAATTCTAAGATGCCCTATTGTGTCACGTGACGCGCCGTTTTCAAGCCAACAGGCCAGGGGTCATTGCCAACTGGCAACGGCACGCTATGGTAATGGTCGAAAGCATCGTTACCGTCTTCGGACCGTTTGAACATGAGTTGGATTCCCGGCACAAGAAACTCGCGCTGGCGAACCGGGCTGCACACGGCAAGCTGCAACGAAAGTTGTCCGATTGTTCATTCTCGCAATTGAAACGTCAACGCGGAATATCAGCGTGGCTGTAAGCCGGGACTCCGAGCCAGTGGCGACTGCGGAAATACCCCATTCGGCCGGTGGATCGGCACGTTTGATACCCGCAATTCAATCCGTGCTGGCCGACGCTCAGATATCCGGGCGCGAGCTGGGAATCATCGCGGTCGGCCAAGGTCCCGGTTCGTTTTCTGGATTGCGAGTGGGTATCGTGGCGGCGAAAGCACTCGCCTACGCCTGGCGAACGCGGCTCCTGGGCATCGAAACACCGACATGTTTGGCCTGGCAGGCACGCATGGTCCGCAATGGTGAATGGGAAACAAGCTCGAATCGGCTCTGGGTTGTGCAGGACGCACAACGCGGTGAGTTTTTCGCCACATCTTTTCGACCAGCGGCGCCTGGTGCCCCGACAGTCGTCACACCTGTGCAGTTGCGCAGCCGCAACGACGTATTGGCGTGTCTGACCGCGGGGGATGGTGTTACCGGTCCTGCGGCGGACAGTTTAGCAGCGGAAATTGAATCGCGCGGCGCCCACTTGGCCCCCGCTCACGTGCGGGTCCCCCATGCGGGGCAATGGATCGACTTGGTTAACGAACTTGTGCCGACGCCGACATCCCGCAGCTCTGACGATATCGACCCTCAGGTTTGGTCGTTGCGCCCTATTTACATCCGACCAAGCGCAGCGGAAGAAAAACGGTAACCGCTCGCAAGTTGGGTCGAAGTTCCTTGAAACAGGAAGTCTGAGCCTGATTTCCCTCGATTAGCCTCATCGATCTGCTCCATCCATTTGAATCGTGGAACGGAAATTTCCGAGCAAAGTGACCGCCGACGAGCATGGCCTCCTCGCAGATTGTCTGATAGGAACCAAAGTTTGCAGGCTATTGTGGGCACTCACCACCGTTTCCTTTTGCGGCCGCAAGCGGCGGCTGCAAAAGGAAACGGATCTCTGCGAGCTGGATTTGTCGTTGAACCTTTAGCTTTCGAACTACTTTACCCACGAGATAAACTCGTGGGGGTCGTTTGCGAATGGAAATACAGACGATTGAAATGTTCTTGGTGCCGCCTAACTAGGTAGTCTCCGGAACGGTTACGATGACCTGTTGCCAAAACGCGAATGAGCTTCATTTACCCCCCATGAACTTGAGATTGCTGTTCCGTAGCGGAAAACAAACCAGGGTATAACAGACCCGTGCGGTCTCCGGTTCCAGATCGGTTAGAATTGGAAGTTCAAGACAACTGCGAGGTTCGTTCCGAATAACTTCGGATTGGACATCCAATCCAGATAGGGAATTCAGGTCGGCAAGTTGTATCCATACAGGAAGTGAGTTGATTGATGAGTGAAAGCACCGTTGGCCAAACTTTGAGTGCCGACCAGTTTGTTGCAGAGCTTCGCAGTCGGCGGGCATCCGCGATTTTGAGAACTGACGACCAATCCGCGGCCCGGCACGCGATGCAAGCGGCTATCGCTGGCGGGTTTACGGTCGTCGAGTTTACGCTCACTATCCCCGGGGCGCTCGAATTAATTGAGGAGTTTTCAGCGCGCGAAGGAATAATCGTCGGTGCCGGGACGGTGTTGACCGTGGAAGACGCGCAGCGCGCCGTTCGCGCCGGTGCGCAGTTCCTGGTTGCTCCCACCGTCGATCCGGCAGTCATTCGCGCGGCCAACGACATGAACGTGGCAATGATGCCAGGCTGCGCGACTCCGACCGAGATGCTGTTAGCGCACCGGACCGGCGCCCGATTGCAGAAATTGTTTCCAGAACAAGGGATCGGCCCGCGGTGGGTGCAACAGGTCTTGGGGCCGATGCC
>JACTND010000071.1 GCA_014584305.1 Planctomycetota bacterium
CTTTTGCATTCCCCACGGCGGGGGCGGTCCTGGCGTGGGTCCGGTCGCGGTTCGCAGTCATTTGGCACCGTTTTTGCCCCGCGACGGTATCCATCCTGATCGAACTGGGCCAGTGATCAGCGCCGCGCCGTTCGGCAGCGCCAGTATTTTACCGATCTCCTGGATGTATATTCGAATGATGGGAGCCGAAGGGCTAAAGCTGGCCACGCAAGTGGCGATTCTAAATGCCAACTACATCGCGCACCACCTCAAGGACAATTATCCAATCTTGTACACCGGGCAACGTGGCTTGGTTGCGCATGAGTGTATCGTCGATACGCGCGGCATGGACAAGCTGGGGCAAGTCTCGGTGGAAGACATTGCCAAACGGCTAATCGACTACGGTTTTCACGCCCCGACGATGTCCTTTCCTGTCGCTGGCACGTTGATGATTGAGCCGACGGAAAGCGAGTCGCGATATGAATTGGACCGATTCTGCCGGGCGATGAATTTGATTTACGGTGAATATGAAAAAGTAAAATCGGGCGTGTGGCCGCAAGGGAGCAATCCGTTGCATAACGCGCCGCACACGTTGGAATCCTTGCTAAACGGGGGATCGTTGCCGTATTCGCTGCGCGAAGCCTTGTGTCCGGATCCAACCGTTGACTATCGGGTCCGTTATTGGCCGCCGGTCGGGCGCGTGGACAATGTGTACGGCGACCGCAATTTGGTTTGCACCTGCCCTCCGGTGGAGGCTTACGAGCACGAACCGGCCTAACCGGCGCCGCCGGATGCTGCTTCATGGCCTGCGTGTTGCCAATTGCGATGGCTGGTCATGAATACCGTGCACAACCTAGTCAAGCGGTACGGTGATACCACTGTAGAGTCGGATGTGTCGTTGCGTGTCCAGCCTAGCGAAATTACTGCCTATTTGGGACCGAACAGGGCAGGTAAATCAATCACGGTCAAGATGATTATCGGGTTGCTGCGCCCAACTGAGGGGTGGGTTCCTATCTGCGGGCACGACATTGCAATCGATCTCTAATTGGCCGAAAAGTGTTTGGGGCTGGGGAACGAGAATTGACCACGAACTTGCCGAGGGCGATAGTTGTTTTAATATAGTGCCAATAGAGTACGCCTTGATTTGTTTCACCGGTCAATGGCACCGTTGGGTGTCGGTATTAAGTGGCGCTTTGGCTGTCTGTCATTTTACTGTTGGATACTATTGGGAAAATACTATGTGACGATGAAGATCTGAGGGTAGTAACCTCAATTGAGTCGTTTGCTTCTTGATCTTGGCGAAAGACTTTGAATCATTCGCCGATCCGATCGTCCCCTGGCCCAAGCGCCGGAGTGTTCGCTGATAGCAAACTCTCGGTCAGGCCTACGGTATCGGACGGCTCACCATCCGAATTTCGGCTTGAGCCAGCGGCGGCGATTCAACTATAATCCCCACGCGGAAGCGTGATGGATGGGCGTTCGATCAAGGAGGAATCATGACGACCAATCTCTTGCACAGTAAAGCGCTGTCATGCGGTAAAGTGCGCTTGCTTGTTGCGTTAATCCTGGTGATCGGCGGGTTCTGGCCATCGGACGCGCGCGGCCAAGACGCCTCGGGCACCGACGACCCTGCGACGCGGCCGGGATTTCGAGTCAACCTGGGGCAAAACGAAACGGGTCGATCGGAAACCCAAGGACCACGCGTCCCTGCCAATACCCAGCTCGTGCCGCCGGCGGACGACGGTGCACCGCTTCAAATAACGCGCGTCACCAAGACGGCCAGCGCGCTCCCCTCGGATGCCGGGCAAGTTTGGCGCGAATACGATCTGACTCCGTACACATCGCAGATCGTCAACTCCGAAGCTCCACACCAAGCGGTGATTGATTGGATTCTGTGGCAAACCGGCAAAGACATGTGGTTTCGCGAACCGCTGGGTTTCATGTCGGCGACCCGCGAAAAATTGATCGTGTATCACACGCCGGAAATCCACAACGCTATTCTGCCGATTGTCGATCGGTTTGTCTATCATCATGGCAAACCGCAAGTTCTGGACATTCATTTGGTAACCGTGGGAAGTCCCACTTGGCGGGAAACCATCTACCCCGCCTTGCAGCCGATCGAGGCGCAAAGCCCGGGAGTGGAAGCGTGGATGGTCAGCAAAGAGAACGCCGCGCTGTTGCTTAACCATTTGGCCGGTCGCTCGGATTTTCGACTGCACGCCGGTGGGCGCCTGCAAGTGCCGGATGGACAAAGCACCAAACTGGAAAAGCGCGATCCTCAGCAATTTGTGCGCAACCTGCGCTGGACCCCCGGTCAATACCCAGGTTACCAACCGTTGCTCAGCCAGATCATGAGCGGTTACACCTTGCAACTGAGCACTTTGGCGTCACTCGACGGCCGTACCGCCGAGGTCGCCTTGCTCTGTGAAATCGATCAAGTCGAAAAGCTGACTCCCGTGCGGGTGATGGTTGCCATCGGCAATGGCCAATCGGACCGTGTTAGTTTGCAGATTCCCAGCCTGGTCAGCTGCCGGTTTCAGGAGCGATTTCGTTGGCCGAGCGACCAGGTATTGGTTCTCAGTTGCGGGGTCGTGGCCACCCCGGGCGTGGACGGGACCGCGCGACCGTTGGGCGGGTTGTTTGACGCCAAGGGCTCTCGCGCCGACGCGTTGTTAATCATCGAGCATCGCGGTGCTGCCGGTGTCGCCAACGCTTCTCAACTGTCGCCGGTTCAAAATCGGTAGGTCCGTTGCGCGGACGGGTTCGGAAAGGCTACGCCGCGCTGGCTGCCAGATTATCGAGCGTTCGGTTGCGTCGTAGCGCCGGTATAGGGACGTTGGGCTTCGAATATCGAGAATTCAGCCCAGACTGGAAAATGGTCGGATACTTCGAGGGCTTCACTCAATTCCAATTGGAAAGCGCGGCGAAAGTTCAGCACGCCGCGCCGCCCGGTAAACTCCGCCGTCGCCAGGCGATCGAACACCAGATTGTCGTAGTTCCTGTTTTCGCGAACATTCGTGAACCATTCGTCATCAATCGCGGCGAATGACTGACTGAACCAATTGAACGGCAAAAAGTACCGCGGCGGCGCGTTGAAATCGCCCAAAAGGATGATGTCATCTTCGCCGGGATTTTCTCGCCGCACCTGCTCGACAATCACACGCAACTCCGGTATTTCGAAACGAATCTCATCCGGATCGGTATGGACATTCATCAGAATAAATGAGAACGCACCTTCCGGCGGAGCCTCGAGTGATCGAAAGTGGGCGACCAGCGGCGCGCGGTGAAATTGTCCAGAGACGTCGGCGGCAACATACGGAGGTGCGACTACAGCCAGTTTATTGGCGTCGTAAATGTACACGTACTGCTCTTTGCTGATGGTATGGCCTTGCCGCGGCCCAACAATGTAACGGAAATTGGAGCCGTCGGCATTGATCATCTGGACAAACTGGGGAATGATGTCTTGCTCCGTGGATCGCAGCTCTTGGACCGCCAGGAGATCAAATCGCCGCGCAACATCGACGAGAATTCCCATCACGCTTGGGTTTGCCAGCTTGGCGCGGCCAAAGGTCTGAATGTTGAACGATCCGATGATCAGCGTCCGCTGGGCGGACGGATGACTTCCCCCCACGGGGCTGACACCGGGGGCAGTAATAACGGGCGGGGATGCCTGATTCGACCAAGGAGTAGCAGTCGATGTTCCCGCCGGCAGTGGGTCGTTCGGAGGAGGTCCTCCCCATTGCAGTTCGCGCAGACCGAAGTAGCCGATGCCGGCCAGAACCGCGACCAAAATGGCGGAACGCATCAGCGAGCCGGATTGGCGACGCGACTTGCTCTTTTTGGGCGCTATCAGTCGCCGGGCAGTATTGGTAGTCGTTCGGGCTGCCATCAATAGCCCGAGCAACGATCGCAGGTTCATGAGGTCGAGCGTCCTTGTTCGACGAGTTCCACGATTCAAAGGGGAGTTACACCCTCGGAATTACCGATTGGCCTTGAACCCAGGCCCAGTATCCCCAAGACCGGTCGCCAAGCTTATAGGGGAATCGCGCGGAAGGTGCCAGTGCAAAACGGGGGGATTGCGCCAGCCGAAACTACTCAAGGCCGCGCTTCCCGGTTTCGTTCACCATTCCTGTCACGGTTGAATGAAATGCAGTAAGATCTGGATATCAGGAGTAACCAACATGCATCGATTGGCAATAGTCTTTGGATTGATATTGATTGGACTGGCGGTGGCTGGAGACTTGGGCGATTCCAGCCGATCAGCCAGCGAAGCGGCAACCGCGCCAGCCGATGGCTCAGCGCCGGTCCAAGCCAAATGGTTCAGAACCGCTTGGATTCCGGCCTGCGTCGGATTGCCTCTGGTTATCTGTGGATTGCTTGTCGTCTTTCGGCCGACCACGCGAAAACATGCCATGCATGTCGCGGCCGGGGTTGCCGCCTTGGGAGCGTTGCTAGCTGGCGGTCGCGCGATCATGTCTGCCGGCAAGGTTCTGTCAGCCGACCCGACGGTCAATGTCCGCGCCCTCTGGTTTGTGGTCTTGATGGCTCTTGTTTGCGCGGTGTACGTTGTCCTGTCGGTGCGTTCGTTTGTTCAAGCGCGACGGCAGATGACCGGGACACCGAAAACGTAAGTTCTAACCACAACTCAAAATCAATGAACATCGCCAGCCAGACCTATCTGGACTCTTTGTTTCAAGACTTCCTGCAATCGCCGGAGAGCGTGCCCGCTGAATGGCGTGAGTATTTTCAACGCTATTTGGCGCAAACACGCGACGGAAAGTCAGTTAGTGGCAATGGTCGCGGCGCCGCGGGCACGGAACTTCGTTCGGAACCGCAGCGTGAGTTGGGTATTGCGCAATTACAGGACCGCGTCGATCAATTGGTCCGCGGATTTCGCGTTCGCGGACATTTGGAAGCGAAACTTGATCCGTTGGGAATGCCGCGGCCGACCAATCAAGAACTCGATCCCGCATCGTACGGCTTGCGCCCCGAGGATTTTCCGCGGAAGGTATCCTCGCGCACGATTGATGGTGCCGACGAACGGACAATCGAAGAGATTGTCAACCTGTTGCGCACCACGTACTGCCGGTCGATCGGTGCCCAGTTCATGCATATTGACGACCAGCGCGTGCGCCACTGGCTGCAATCGCGTATGGAACGCACACAGAATCGAGCCACGTTGGATCGCTTGACCCAATTGCGAATCTTGACTCGGTTGACCGATGCGGTCATTTTTGAGGAGTTCATTCGCCGCAAATACATGGGCGCCAAGACGTTTTCATTGGAAGGCGCGGAGACGTTGATCCCTTTGTTGGATTTGGCGTTGGAGAAAGCGGCCAGGCACGGAATCAAAGAGGTAGTGATGGGCATGGCCCATCGCGGTCGTTTGAACGTACTGGCCAATATCCTGGGTAAACGGGCGCAGAACATTTTTTGGGGATTCGAAGACGCCGAACCTGACCTGCATCGCGGCGGCGGCGACGTGATGTACCACTTGGGGTACAGTAGTAACTGGACGACCAGTGACGGGCAAGTCATTCATATTTCTCTCTGCTTTAACCCCAGCCATTTGGAATATGTCAACCCTGTGGCCCTGGGGCGGTGCCGCAGTAAACAAGACCGTTTCGGCGACGTGGACCGCGGTCAATGTATGCCGATCTTGATCCACGGTGACGCGGCGTTTATCGGTGAAGGGATCGTTCAGGAGTCGCTGAACTTGAGTGAATTGAGCGGCTACCGTGTGGGCGGAACTCTGCATGTGATCGTCAATAATCAGATTGGCTTTACGACCGATCCCGCGGAATCGCGCTCGACGACATATGCCAGCGACGTAGCCAAGATGCTGCAAATTCCCATCTTCCACGTCAACGGCGAAGACCCGGAAGCGGTCGCCGCAGTGGTCGATTTGGCAATGGAGTTTCGCCGCGAGTTCCGCCGCGATGTGGTGATCGACATGTATTGCTACCGCCGCTTGGGACACAATGAAAGCGATGAGCCGCGCTTCACCCAACCGCTGATGTATCGCGTAATTGACTCCCGGCCGACAATACGCGACAGCTATTTGAAGTACCTTTTGAAACTTCAAGGCGTGACAGCCGAGGAGGCCGACCGCATTGCGGACGCCCGCAAAGCAGTATTAGAAGCCGAGTTTGAAACCGCGCGCAACAAGCAGACCAGTTCGGATGTCCAATCGTTGACCGGACTTTGGCATGGATATTATGGTGGGCCGGAGCGTGCGGACGATGACGTCGATACCGGCGCGCCCAGTGAACAATTGGAACTCGTACTCCGCCGGTTGGGTCAGGTCCCCGAGGGATTCACGGTCAATCGCAAACTCGAGCGGATGATTGCCGCGCGCCTCGATATGGGAGAGGCGAAACGCCCGGTCGATTGGGCCACGGCGGAGTTGGCGGCGCTGGGGACGTTGGCCCTCAGCGGTCATCCTATCCGCTTGACGGGGCAGGATTCGCAACGAGGGACGTTCAGTCAACGGCACGCTGTGTTGTCGGACGCGGAAACCGGTGAGCGTTATTGTGCCCTGCAGCACTTGCAGGCCAATCAAGCGCGGGTCGATATCATCAACAGCCCTTTATGCGAGGCTGCCGCGTTGGGGTTCGAGTACGGCTACAGCCTGGATGCCCCGGACAGTTTGGTATTGTGGGAGGCCCAGTTCGGTGATTTCTGGAATGTGGCTCAAGTCATTGTCGATCAGTTCATTTCCAGCGCCGAGTTTAAATGGCGCAGGCTAAGCAGCCTAGTGATGTTGCTCCCGCATGGACTGGAGGGGGCGGGACCGGAGCATTGTAGCGCGCGGCTGGAACGCTTTTTAACCCTCGCGGCTCAGCACAATTTGCAAATCGCCTATCCGACAACAGCGGCCCAGTATTTTCATTTGCTGCGCCGTCAGGTGATTCGTCCTTGGCGAAAACCCCTGGTGGTACTGACGCCAAAAAGCCTGTTGCGCGAGAACGTCGTGATGAGCCCGTTAGCCGATTTGACGTGCGGCAAATTTCTGCGCGTGATGCCCGATCCCAAGGCCGACGATATCCGCCAGCCGCGATATGTCATTCTGTCCACTGGCAAAGTTGTTTATGAGTTGCTCAAACATCGCGATGAAGTCGGTTCAACCGAGCAGGGGATTACGCGCATCGAACAGCTCTACCCTTTTCCGCACCGGGAAATCAGCGAGCTGCTCGAAAACTATCCCGAGAGGACACCCGTGTTATGGGTGCAAGAGGAGCCGCGCAACATGGGCGCGTGGCGCTACGTCCGCATCCAATGGGAGGACACTGGTTTGGCGGAACGCTGGCCGATCGCAGCCGTCACTCGACCGGAAGGGGCCAGCCCCGCCACTGGCTCCAAGAAGGCTCACGCGCTGGAACAAGCCGAATTGCTGCAAGCGGCATTCGATTTCCAGCCGCTAAGCATCGGCGGTATGATCGCATAGTCGGTTGCTGCGATCGATCTTCCGCGCGGTAACGATAGATTGACAACAATCGCTTCGTTACTGAACGTTGGAATAAATGGGCCGTGCTAGCCGACGGTGGACGGGACGATGGTCCCGCCCAACCGAAAGCCAACCCTTATTTGAACCCTTGCAATTCTTTGATAATCGACTGGAACACGTTGTTTAACACCGGCTTGACGCCGTCGCCGTAGTTCTCTTCGCAAACTTCAAAGATGCCATCCAAGGTTACAGTTTCCGTACCAATGAACTTGCCCAGCGCCGCCCGGACATTCGCGGGCAACTTGGCAAACATCTCCTTGAGCTGTTTCAGTTGTCCCAGCAATTCTTCAAACTTGGGCAACGACTCTTTGGCCGATTCCGCATCAATTACGTTCAAAACCTCTTGTTGCAGAGCCACAGAAATGCCTTGAAACTTTTCCTTGAGGTCCACATCGCCCAATTTAAAATCCGTAATTGCTTCGATCGCTTCCTGTGCTGAATTTACCGCCGAATCGACTTTCTTTTTGGCGTCGTCCACGTCCTTTGGATTGCACCCGACATTCAGTATCAATACGCAGCTTACTGCCCAGACCCACACGCGTCTCATCGTCTTACCCCCTGCCTCGTGTACTATTTATTAAGGTTCAGCTCAAAGTTCACATTTAGCGGAACGTCCACTTCACGAGTGGACGCGAAATACCGTATCTCTACATTGACCGACTGCGGTTTTCCCATCACCCGAAAACTGCGGCCATAGGTCATTTGATTGCCGAAGCCAAAGCTGTGACTGCCGGCCGACGAGGATTCGATTTCCCCGCCAGCGTCGTCGAAGAATTTGATTTCTTTGATCGTGGCTAGTGACTGGTTGCTTTGGAACGTCAAGGTCCAGGCGTTTTCACCGAACATGTCATCTTCCACTTCAGACAACGTCATCTGGATGTCACCCACGTCGATTTTTGAATCTGGCTTCACGTCGATCTTGACTCGCTTGTTCTGCAAGTCGCTGCCCGTGGTGACTTTGACTTTGCCCTCGATCTTCAACGCCGATGTTCCCGTTGGGGGCAAGTCGTCGCTCCGGATCGGAAACACACAGTGCTGACCGTCTTCTGAAATCTGCGAGTAAAAGCTGATGTCGTTGCCGCCGCGTGGCGCTTTCAAGGATTTGCCGTCAAGAGTCACCAATTGCGGGGCATCCGAGGTTCGTTCGGCGTTTGCTAAAGCCAAAATCGCGCTCCCAGTGGCCACGATGCGCACATGAACTTCCGTACCTGGATTGCGCCCGGATACATACGACCAACCGTACTCACTGTTAGGATCGGGCTTGGAAATGGCGACGCCGACCACTTCCACGGCAATTCCATCTTGGCCGAGAACTTTCGTCCTCGCCTCAACCAAGTTGATTGATGACGCAGCAACGATCGTTATTGCCAGAAATTTCAAAACCGTCTTCATTGTTTGCTCACATGTAAGGGCCAGGCGACCAAGGAATCCTATATTTTCGCGGCGAGTGCCCCCGTTCGTCAAGCAGGGCCATCCAAGCAGCTTCACCCATGTGATGTGCTCGTGGAGGCTCTTTGGCAATTGAAAATCGATAGATTGGAGTTTTCATGGCGCTGTCCAACCCTTCAAGCTCGTGTACGGTTTCGTCCTGAGGCGGCAAATTCCCGACGCCAAATCTATTTGGCCGATACAGTGAGTGAGGGATCGCCAAATAACACGAACTTCATTCCTTGAAAAAAGACGCTGGGAGGGTACCAACTTTCATTCGGCTGCAAGCCACCCAGCTTTTCAGCATCATAGTAATACTCGATCATTTGCCGATAGGCGTCGCCCAAGCGGATCTGCTTCTCCCGGGCGGCTCCCACTGCGGTAGCAAAGCCATTCAACAACTCCAGTGCGCACGGTTGTGAACCTGTGGCGCAGCCGAAATAAGCAACCGCCCCGCGCGGCGTCGAAACGACGAGTTCCGTTCCCATACTTCGGCCAACCAGCTCCGGTGGTTGGAGCGACGCGGCCATCGCGGGCGGGCAATCAAATTGTTCGCCGGCGTTTGTTCCCGGATGTGCCGCACCCCGGTTATCGACATAGGCTTCGTATGGGGCCTGCGGCGCGAATACGGCCGTGCTGCAACCCGCCGAAAGTACGATCGGCCAATGATCGTCCGTCTCGACCGCCAGCAGCGATCGCAAATGGACGCACCCGTGCCAATGGTCGGGATGTCCATGTCCGGCGTGAAACAGCAGATCAGCACGCCCAAACAAATCGGTAACCGCCGGTCCGGTGGGCGGCTGTGTCCCGTCGTTGCGTTTGCTGTCTGAATAGTACAATTTCTCTATACGCCAACCAATCAACGATAGGATTGAGCGGTCCCATGTCGGACGCGAATCGACCCATCCATCAACCGCGATGAACCCAGCCAATTGAGATTCCTTTGCCGACGCCAATTGTCCCCTCTGGAATTGTAACGACTTGGCAACGACGGTTCGCAACTCTCCGATATCGCGCACCGGCCAGCGGCCGATGCCAATTTCTGGCCGATAGTCGATTCGATCAAAATTGATCGGGTCCGATTTGTTCTTCTCGCCTCGAACTTCCCCGAAGTACTCTGCGTGAAATCCATCCGTTGCCGCATTCCAATCCTCAAAACTGCCGTCTTGTTTGGCCAAATCGGCATAGTACAAGTCACTGGCATAAAATGCGTAGTCGAATGCAGCAACCGTGACCCGGTCGAGGACCATATACCGCACTGGCATTCGACTGGCATCTCCAACCAACAGCACATGATCCAGTTTCCCCTCCGCCCATTGTTCGTACAGGTGTGTTTTGATTTTCTCAGGTTCATCCGCACCCGTTCGGACCGCAATGATGTCCTCCCACGCGACGACCGAACCATTCGACAAGTCCTCGCGCTGCGCGACGTATTCCTGCAATTCGGCCACCCATTCGCGAGGCGTTACGATCAGTAACTGTGCGCGCCCGGCCTGCCCCCAACAGGAAGTTGCCAACAAGGAACCAACCGAGCCGATCGCCAACCATACTATGCGAGTCATCGTCACGCCTTTTGCTGGAATTATGGCAAACCCAATAATCGTTTCGCGTTTGAGGAAACAAGTCGGACAACCGTCGGTTCGTCAAGATTGAGAACATCGCGCAAGCGACGGGCCATTTCGGGAAGCAATGTCGCCGATCCGGCCAGGTAAGCGCAGTCCCCCGGTTTACGTGGCGCACTCGCCGGCGGTCGCTCGATGACGTGCCGTCCCAAACGATATGTGCCCGGTGGCATTTCGGCTGCCGCTGTCGCATCAGAAACTATGATCGTTCGATCCGCGCCGAACACAGACAAGAAATTATGCAGCACAAACCACGGCAGGTGAAGCCCATCGGCGATCAACGTGCAATGCAGTTGGTCGCGCAGATGCAACACCCGTTGAATGATATTGTCGTGGCGATCCACCAGACGTGGACAACCATTCCCCAAATGGGTAAACAGCGAGAGTCCTGCATCGACCGAGCGACGCAATTGGTCAAGTGTGGCATCCGTGTGGCCAGCGGCAACGACGATTCCATCGTCAACACATCGTCGAATAGCTACGCCCTCAGGGTCTTGCTCCGGCGCTAATGTCACCATCCGAATGGATCCCCGACCGGCATCCAATATTTGATCAACGACAGCCACACTGGCGGGTCGCATGTGTTCCGCAGGATGCGCGCCGGCGAATCCAGGCGATGGATTGAGAAAAGGGCCCTCGACGTGGATCCCGACAATCGTTTCCCGGACGATCGGATTCGTTTCGCGCACTTCGGCGATTCGTCGAATACGGGCCAATACCAGGGGCAGTTCATCGGTAATCAGCGTTGCCAAGAAAGTCCCCGTCCCGTGGGCGCGCATCTTTGCGCACGCCTCGACGACCTGTTCCTCGGTCAAGGTATCCGAATTGAAATCAATTCCGAAACAACCATTGACTTGTAAGTCAACGCAATCAACACTCATGGCGGCTCGCCAGCATCTGTGCGGATTCGCGGTCCAGAAAAAAAGCCACATCGGCATGGGTCTGGAGAATTGACGCCGGAACGAAGGGAGTTACCGGACCACATAGTGCTGCTGCTACGGCTGCCGCTTTGCGACTCTCGGGCGCCGTGCAGACAATGCTGCGCGCTGACATAATCGAGCGGATCGACATCGTGATGGCGCGGCGAGGGACATCACTCAATTCAGCAAACCAGCCTTCTCCAACCTGCTGTCGGCGGCACGCTTCGTCCAGATCGACGACGAGATACGGTCGATGAGATTCAAAATCGGCAGGCGGATCATTGAAAGCCAAATGACCGTTCTCTCCAATTCCGACACAGGCGAGATCGAGCGAGGCTTCGCGCAAACAATGGGCCAACCGTTGACACTCGTTGTGCAGGTCGGCGGCCTGTCCATTGATGAAATGAAACGCGCCCAAAGGTACCCGCGCGGTCAGTTGCCGACGAAGATAGGTTTGGAACGACGCCGCATGGCTGGGCTCCAGGCCGAGATACTCATCCAGATGGAATCCGACGACGCGATTCCAGGCGATGTCCCGTTCGCGGCACAGCGATTCATAAAACGCCAATTGTGAACTGCCCGTCGCAAACACGACGCGGCAAACGTCTTGGCGCTCAAGGCAGTGACGGATCTTGGCGGCGGCATGGCGGGCGGCCTGCGCGCCGGCACTGCGTGCATCTGAAGCAATCGAAACGAGGGCAATTTCTGGATTCATGGCTTCCACCATCGTACCATGTGCGTACAATTTGTCATTCAAACCGCCAAATGGACTAACGACGGGCAACAAGGAGAAATGTCGAATGGGTATTGTATGGTTCATAATCATCGGCGGGATCGCCGGTTGGCTGGCAGGCCTCATCATGAAGGGCCGCGGATTTGGGTTGATTGGCAATATCGTCGTCGGTGTCATTGGCGCTATGATCGGCGGACTGTTGCTGAGTTCGCTGGGTGCGATCTTCCAAAGCATTGGACCCTTGGTGACCGCCACGATCGGCGCGATCGTCCTGTTGCTGGCGATCAGTTTTATTAAGCGCGTTTAGCAGCACCAATCATTCTGCGCGTGGACTCGCGCGCCGAAACATGACGGCATACATAATTACCGCCCCTACGATCCAACCAACGCCGATCAGGGCCGCGCCGCGCACTTGGGAATTGGCGAACGATCCGATAACCACACCGACCATCCCTGCCGAAAACACGAGCGGTACCATCGGATAACCAGGCGTGCGAAAGCCGGGGCTCTCAGTGGGCTCCGTGTGGCGCTGGCGTATAACGATCAGAGCCAGACCGGTCATCGCGAAAAAAATCCCGTCAACGAACACCACGCCGTTGGTCAATAGATTCAATCCATCCCCGCCGGCGGCCAAGAGCAACGCCACGGCCAAGGCGCAAAGAAACACAATGGCCGCCGCGGGAGTTGACTTCCGCGTGCCATTCCCGGCAAAGATAGAAAAGAAACGCCCGTCCCGCGCCATTCCCTGAATCAAACGAGGCCCCGATAGCAATTGCGCATTGAGTACGCCAAACGCGGATACACTGACAGCCAAGGCAATCAGCCAGCGGCCCCAACCGCCGAAGCCGGATACATTGGACAGGGCATCCGCGGCCAAAGTTTGAGTCGTGGCTACTTCGGGTAAACTCAGCAAGCGAAAATAGGCCCAATTCACCGCCAGATAGGTCACGATCACGATCACGACGCCACCGAGAATGGCACGGGGAATCGTCCTCGCCGGTTGTCGTACTTCTCCCGCTAACCACAAGGCATGTTGCCAACCGCCGTACGCGAAAATCGTAGGCACAATTGCGGCTAAGAAACCGAGCGCCATCGGCATCGACGGTGCGGCAGGTTCAGCGGGCGTGCTTTTCAACTCAGGTGCTGCGATTGCGGCCAACGCGACGATCAATGCCAAGGCCGCCAGTTTGGCGACGACCGTCGCGTTTTGTACGCGCGCTCCCCATTGAACCCCGGCGATGTTGATTAATGTCAGCGCCATGATCAACGCGATGGATAAAGCCAGTTTCCACTCAGTCGGCCAGTCTTGCTGCCCCACCACTATATTGAGATTGGCGACGCAGGCCAGCGCAATGATCCCCATCGCGCCCGCTTGAACCGCCGTTGCATTGCACACAACGAAGATGAAGCCCACCCAGGCGCCGTAGCCATCGCGCAAAACGGTGTATTGTGCGCCGTTGGCGCAATACCGGCCGCCCAGCTCCGCAAATGTCAGCGCGCCGCAAAGTGCGATCACACCGCCCACTCCCCAAGCGGCCAAAGACAGGGCCACGCTCCCAGTGGAAGCGGCGACTTGACTGGGAGTAATGAAAATGCCAACGCCGACGATCGCTCCGACGACGACGCAGGTCGCATCAAACGGGGACAACAAACTCCGTTGCCTATTCACGCCGAGTTCATCCGCGTTGGCCATTTCTCATTTGCATGTGATTCCGTTCATTAAAGACATCCAATCGCCGGCGGCAAAGTCCTCCGGTCCCGCCGAGGCCATTCCAATACCAGCCCGCAGCGCTGGCCAGGGATTCGCTTGCTCGCGCTGCGGGCTGGTAGTGTAGGTAATGGGATTGGCTTACGGTCGATCTATTGTTTGAGTTCTCCAACGCCGACGGGTTCAAGCTTTAAATAATCCAAACCAAACATGAACGCGGGGACCGATTGTGGATGGCGACCGACGATTTCCACTGCCAGCCGATGCTTACCAGCGGCCATCTCCCGCGCCGCAAACGACAAGACGCCCGTAGTCACAACGTCGGGGAAGTTATACAGGTCAATGGCATCACCCAACGGCTGGTCATCTAAATACAATCGCACGATCCCATAATCGCGGGCCCGTGTGAGCACCACTTGGGGTTCGTACACTCCGTCACTATCGACCTCAAACTCCAGCACCAATCGGTCGCCGGGTTGCCCACCGGTCCACCAAAGGTGGTTGTCGCCGCTCCAGCGATCTTTGGCAAAGCCGCGCATGTCCTGCGGACCGGCCGATCCGCGCGACTTTTGCAACACGGTAATCGATTCGCCCTCGATGGCGCCGGTCACTTGGCGCGTCGCTGTGTCGATCGGGGCACGGGGACCTTTGAGCGGCACTTGTGATGGACTGGCCAGATACGCGATCAGGTCGCGCACCTCCTCCTCCGCCAGCGGGTCGAGCAAGCCGTTCGGCATCAGCGATAATTCAGATAACTTGCGTTCCTCAATATCGTCCAACGCGATGATTACCAAATCGTTGATCGTTTTTAGGGTCAGAGCGCTATCCGTCTCGCGCATGATCAAACCGGATACCACGCGTCCGTCGATCAATTGCAATAAGGTCATCTGGTAGTCTTTCCCCACCACCGCATTGGGGGCTACGAGGTTCTCCAAGATATAGTCGAGGTCGGCGCGATTGGATCCCGTCAGGTCTGGTCCCACCTTCTCGCCTTCGCCGAAGAGTTGGTGGCAGGCCGCGCAATGTTTGTTGTACAACATGCGGCCGTGACTGGGATCGGCGTCGGCCAGGACGGCGCTAGTCAATTTGGATCTGTAGAGTTCGATCGCTTCCTTCTGCTCCTCCGACGACTCGCCGACGCGTCCCCAAGTATTGGTGATTCGCGCCATTAACGCTTCATCGCCGAGATTCGCCATTTGCCGGACATGGAACGCATGCACGTCCGAACGCGCTACCATTCCCGTCTCGATGGCATCCAATAATTGATGTGCATAGGGGGCGCGAGACACCAGCGTCGCAATCGCGTCGTCGCGCGCGTTCCCAGCCAATCGGGAGTAACAACCCAGCAGCTTTTCAGGAGTCTGCGGGTCAGCCAGTGCCGCCAGTGCGCGAATCGCCGCCGATTGCAATTCCGGAGTCTCCAGCGCCGCGAACAGCGCAGCCGCCGCTTCGCGATCGCGCCCCTGCACCAAGATGTCCAGCGCGCGCTGCCGATCCGCCAACGGCCGCCCGCCATCCGCCAGAATTTCGCGCAACTGGGGGAACGCGCGCAGATCGCCAAAGGCGACCGCCAGCCGGAGTGCCTGCTCGCGCACTTCCCCATCGCCCCCGGCGGACAACGACTCATAGCTCGCTTGCCAGGCGTCGGGCATAGCCACATTGACCCGCCCCACCAGCGCCACGTTGATCTGCTCCAACGCCATGCGCTGCTGTTCCAGCGGCCAACTCGGAACAGCCTGAACAACGGCGTTCAAAGCCGCGGCGTCCGCGGCCGCGCGGCGGATGATAAATTGAGTGACCTGCGGCATCGCGCTCCGCTCGATCAACGCCAACGCTCGGCCCGGGTCGGATGTCACCAAGGGTTCGATCCCAAACCAAATCATCAAGGGAATGTTCTGGTCGCCGGCATCGCCTCCTGACGACAATAGTCGCGAGGCGATGTCCCAACGTTCTCCAAGGTTGATTCGTTGTAAGGCCGATGCCAAGTACAAGCGCACCAGCGGGTCGCGATCGGTCTCGGCTGCCAACTCGGCAAACCGTTTGATCGCCACACTATCCGCATTGCGTTGTTCGCACAACAACTGAATCGACCAGCCGGTCACGTACGGCGACGGGTGACCGGTCAATGCGATCAGGTCGTTTCTGTCGAGAAGGCCGGCGACATGTCCCAACCACAAGCCGCGCAAAACGCGAGTTTCATCGTCGGCTGCTAACAGTGCGTCAATTTCCTTGCGCACCGCCAACGCATTGAGTACTCCACGCTGGGCGCGATCCTGCAATATCCTGCGCGACGTTCGCACATACCAATCGTTGGCGCGCCAGGCCATCCGCGCCAAATCTTCATCGCTCATCTTGGCCAAATCGACGCGCTGTCGATGTGGGACTCCATAGGCAATATGGTACACCCGTCCGTTGGTCCGATCCCAGATTTCGGGGTTCGTCCGATGGCACGCATTGCGATCATACCAGTCGATCAAATAGACCGAGCCATCCGGACCGCAACGCAAATTGATGCCGCGGAACCAGTGGTCATTGGCCAGCAACAAATCGTCGGCATGGCGGCCTAAATAGCCGCTTCCATGGCGTACCAATCGGTCGGAATTGACCCGGTTGCCATGAATGTTGTTGAAGAAAATCCGATTGCGGTAGCGAACCGGCCAATTGTCTCCCAAATAGACCATTGCACCGCAGTGCGCATGCCCGCCACCTGCGTCCGACGTGTCGTCTTGAATCGTCGGTTCATGCCCCCACCAAGCGTGATCGCCGATATTGCCGGCATAGTGTGCGTGATCGGCGATGGTTTTGATGTCGTCATACACATGCGGATTGAAGTGCTGGCCGGCCTGGCGTTGGTATTGGCCACCTTGAATCACGTGAAATAAATGCGGAATCACACAAGCGGTGGCAAAGGCTTGACCATAATCATTGAAATCGATGCCCCAGGGGTTGCTGGTCCCCCACGCGAACACTTCAAACTCATGCCGCGTCGGATGGTAGCGCCAGATTGCGGCGTTCATCGGAATCCGATCGATGTCCAACGTGCCAGGCTTTCCCACGCGGCTATGGGTGAAAACGCCGTGACATCCGTAGAGCCAACCGTCGGGCCCCCAATTAAACGTGTTCAATGTCTCGTGTGTATCTTGGTAACCGAATCCATCGAGCAGAATCTGCGGTGGACCGTCCGGTACGTCATCTCCATCTCGGTCTGGAATGAACAGGAAAACCTCCAAACCACTGACGAGATTGAGATTCTCGGCAAATACTTTCCGCGTATCGAAGACTCCATCCACATTGGTGTCCTCAAGAATAATTATTTTGTCCAAACCTTCGCCATCCGCGGCGCGGGTAGGATAGTTGTACGCCTCGGCGACCCACAACCGCCCCCGGTCATCAAAACACATGGCCACCGGTTGATGAATATCAGGTTCGGCCGCCGCCAATTGCACGTGGAAGCCCTGGGGAACTGTCATATACGCAGCCGCATCGGAACCCGACAAGTCCTGTGTCATCGGTCGGCGCGGTTTGGGCTGTGCCGCCAGATATTCGATCCCCGTCGCCACGCGCCGCGACTGAGTCAACACATGGCACCCCAACATCCCGCCGACGACGATGTCCGGCAGGCCATTACCGTTAACATCGGCCACCACGATTTGCCGACCGATTCCCGCTTGATCGTCCGCGAGATACGGGACCCAATCGACGCTACCATCCTCATGGCGCTTCAGGCGAAACCAGACCACGTGGGCGCCGGCGTCCCACTCTGGGCTTTTGCGGTGATGGGACCAATAGGTTTTCCCGGTTACGATGTCGAGTAAACCATCGCCATCGATGTCGGCCAAACGGACTGAGTGCAATTCCGAAATGTGCAAGCCGAATTTGTTTCCCGATGGCTTGCTCCCCATGATCGTGTGCTCGCGAAAGGTGATGGCTCCCGCTGGGTCGCGCACCTGTTCCCACCATACCAATCCATAGCCGTGCGCATCGACACTGGTAATCACATCGTTCCAGCCGTCGCCATTGACGTCGTAGGCGTACATGTCCGCGCCACCGGGACCGCAAAAGACATGCCCTTGAAATGGCCACAACCCATTCTGGTCAGGCCCCGGATTACGGAACCAGCCGTTTTGCATCAGTACATCCATCCGTCCGTCGCCGTCAACGTCGCCAACGCCCAAGGCGTGTCCGAAGCGGTCGGGAGCCACCACGCCAGAAATACGTTGGAATTTCCAGGTGCCAAAGCTGCCCCATTGGGGAACCGCATAGCCAAACATTCCTTCGCGCGTACAGACCAGCTCCGGCCGCCCGTCCCCCGTCAAGTCGGTAAATTGTGGCGACTCGTTCGAGACCCAATCGAAAATCTGATGGCGTTTCCAATGTCCGGCGCCGCGCACGGCAGGACCAGGGTTTTCGTAAACATAGGCCGGCGTACCGGGAAAGCCGACGACCAGAATGTCCTGCCAGCCGTCCAAGTCGAGATCGACCAACCACGCGAAGAAATGATCCGCATACGCATTCATATTCTGCGGCTGCGGCGGATAGATTTCGTGCGCCTGCGAAAAGTCGGGCCCCGCAAACCAATAAGGTCCGTACACGACATCGGCAACGCCATCCCCATCGATATCGCCGACCGCAGCACCTTCGCTGAAATACGTACGTGTCAACGCTTGACGGTCAAAGTCAGAAACAACTCCGGAGGGGGGAACGGCACCATCATCGGCGACTGCCAGTGAAACGATACCGCCAAAGAGAGTCCACAAACACGCTCGACAAATGCTCATCACGACTCATTCGCAAAAGGTGCAATGTAATACCCAAAGCTACCCAGACAATATAACCGAAACGCTATTGTTCATGGACGCTTGGCAATTCGTGGTTTTCTGGGTTTTTTTTCTTAATGCAGGGCTCCTAGCGTAGCCGTTCACGAGTTGGGATGGATATTCCTGAGACGCGAGGCGCTCCGCTGCGCTTTGTCGGAAGATGGCGCGCAACCGTTCACGAGTTGGGATGCAAATTCCTGAGACAGGTAGTCGAAACCCTTTAATCCCACGATTGGCCTTATCCAACCGCCCCCACGCCGTCGAACCGGAAAATCGATGCGCCGATTGCAGCGATGGCCCAAGATTCGGACCCCGCGCGGCAATTCACGCCGTCGAGCCGAAAAAAAGATACGCCGATTGCGCGGGCTTTAATTCAGCGATTGTCCGATCCAATCGCCCCCACCAGCTTGCCAGGTGGGACGGAACGTTTGCGAGCTAAAAATGGCCGTGGATGAGCATGTCCCCCCATCAGCTTGCCTCAATGGCACTAAGCTTGTTTGAGTTTGACAAAAAGTAGGAGTCCTCCCTATGTATTGTAGTTTACGACAACATCACATTCAGGAGGACTCCAAATGT
>JACTND010000206.1 GCA_014584305.1 Planctomycetota bacterium
TTTGCTCTCCTTTGTCCACGGCTGGATTCGCCGGAGGCGAATCCAGCCGTGGACAAAGGGGCTCGGAGTTGGATGGTTTAGCCAAAAACCGAAACTTCCGCAGGACAAGTCTGCGGGATTCTAACCTATTCGCCGTTGATCCGCGGAAAGTTGTGTAGATACCAATGGGGGGTGTGCCGAGGGGCGCTGCGTTTGGCGCGCGGTTCAAGCCCCCGATTCCAGGCGGATTTATTCAGGTAGGGTAGTTCTCCGGGGATGTGAATGGACTTAGAATCCGGCTCACGAACCGATCAAACGATCGTGGAACAAAACTGACTCGTTCCGGTGACGCGCCGCCCTAACTTGTGGCAGACTCACCACGCATTCAAGGTCGAGAGGTAAATTCCATGCCCGTCAGACTGTCTATCCTTCGCGACGACTCTTTAATCACCGCGCGGCATGATGAAGCGCGCGTCACGAGTCCTCGACCGCAGTTATTTCGAGGTTTTGCGCGTGATGCCCACAAGGCACACGGCAAGGCATCGGCGGGCCTCTGCAAACAGAAAAAACTTGGTGAGAAAGATACATTTTTTCCGGTCGCGGACCAAAGGTGTCACGCGGCGAGGTTGAAATGCGTTCAACGAAATGACAGTTTATTCGCAATTTCTTGGCGATTTGATTGCCTTCGGCGGCATTGCGGATTGGCGGCCGCATGCCTGGCAACTGAACCTGGGAATGCGCGAGACTTGCCAGAGTTGTTTGATCTGGATACCGAAATCGCCTTGGCTTTTACCGCAGAATCACGAGGTCCGTTTTATTCACAGTCGAATCACCGCAACCGGGACGATGGCGAACTTGACAGAACTTTTGAATACGAGTTTTAGAGTAGAATACTCGCGTTCCGTTTGCGCCTAGGGCAAGAATATGTCGAACGAAAGTCTATTCACAACGGCAACTGGTCACGATCCTTATCCTTATCAGTTGCGGCTTGCAACGGGACGAGAGTTGCCGCAACTTCTTTCTATTCCCACGGGCATGGGGAAAACAGCAGCCGTAGTCTTGGCATGGCTTTATCGTCGCCGATATGCCGGCCCTGCAGTTCGCGACAGCACGCCGCGGCGACTCGTCTATTGTCTGCCCATGCGGACGCTCGTGGAACAGACTCGCGATGCCGTTCAACACTGGTTGTTCAATCTGGGCATTGGCCAGGAAGGTGATCAGGCTGTATCCGTTCACGTCTTGATGGGTGGCACCGTTGCCGGGGACTGGTACGAGCACCCCCAGCGCGACGCCATTTTGATCGGGACGCAGGATATGCTCTTGTCCCGCGCGCTGAATCGAGGCTATGGCATGAGCCGATATCGGTGGCCGGTCGATTTTGCATTACTCAATAACGACTGTTTGTGGGTTTTGGACGAAACCCAGTTGATGGGGGTTGGGGTGAAGACGTCGGCGCAACTGGCGGGTTTGCGCGACCGGCTGGCGACGTACGGAGCCCAGCACACACTGTGGATGTCGGCAACGCTGGATGCGCGTCTAATCGAAACGGTTGATCACCGCCGACCGGAAAACGGAGCGTGGCTGGCCGAGATGATCGAAGATGATGACCGGGCTCACCCGCGCGTGCAGCAGCTATTGAACGCACGCAAGTCTTGTCGACCAGCAGACGTCGTGCTTTCGGCAGAAACCAAAAAGGATTACGCCAGACAGTTATCGGAGTTTATCCAGGCGAAGCATCAGGCGGGAACGTTGACTCTGGTGGTGTTGAACCGCGTTGCTCGAGCACAGACGGTGTTCGCGCACTTGCAAAAATTGTTGCAGAAAAGTGAGGCCGCTCCAGAAATTGCCTTGATTCACTCGCGCTTTCGCCCGGTGGATCGCGTTGACATTCAATCGCAGGCTCTGAATGAAGACAATCTGACGCCTAGCGGACGAATTGTAATCGCGACGCAAGCGATTGAAGCAGGCGTCGATCTGTCGGCGACGACGTTAATTACCGAACTGGCACCCTGGTCGTCGCTGGTGCAACGGTTCGGCCGCTGCAACCGGCGTGGCAAGTGCGGAACCGATGGGCAGCCTGCGGCACAAGTCTTTTGGGTGGACATCGCAACGGATGACGACAAGAGCGCCGAGGATCACTCGCTGCCGTACCCTCCGGAAGACCTGACGAAAGCCCGAGCAGCAATCGCCAAATTGGAGGATGTCGGGCCGGCAACGCTCGTGGGAATTGTCGTCGAGCAGGAGGAACCGGTCGTCCATGTCTTGAGGCGAAAGGACTTGATCGAACTGTTCGACACGACGCCCGATTTGAGCGGCAACGATCTGGATGTGTCGCGTTATATTCGCGAAGCGGACGATACGGACGTGCTGGTCTATTGGCGCGAGTGGGATTTTAAGGAACGCGCCGGTGGGTTGCCGCCGAAATCCGAAAAGGTCGATGGCCGGATTGCCTTTCCAGCTCCCGAGGCGAATGAACTTTGTGCGGTTGCCATTGGTGCGCTTCGCGGCAAATCGGGTTTTGTGAAAAAGGCCGCGGATCGGAAGCTGTATGCCTACACGTGGAATCCGCTTCAGCGCGACTGGCGGGTGGTCAATGAAAACGAGGTGCGGCCCGGAATGACGCTGCTGCTGCACGGTTCGACAGGTGGATATGACAACCGATTGGGCTGGACGGGAGACGCAAAGCACGGTCCAGTGCCGGATCGTCGCCCCGAGTTTGGCCAACTGGAGGATGCGATGGACCGGGAGGAGACCGAATCGCTGCCGATCACGGTTGCGGCCCACCTGCGGGACGTGGGGCGGGAAGCGGAAAAGCTACGCGACGATTTGCAAAGCGATTTCGCTGATGTGCCTTGGCCTGCGGTGGTTCGCGCAGCCTGGTGGCACGATGTTGGTAAAGGGCATCCGGCTTTTCAGGGGGCGATACGCGCCCAGAATGATTCGCTCGACTCAGCGCACTTGTGGGCCAAGTCGGGCCGGCAGGGGTATCTGCGATACCAGATTCCGGCGGATGCCGATTCAGAAACGCCCGGGGGTGGTGTCGCCGTGGCTGTCAAGCAACAGCGGCGTCCAGGTTTTCGCCACGAGTTGGCCAGTGCTCTGGCCTGGTTGCAGCAGTATGGAAACGAACCTGACGCCAATCTGATCGCGTATCTGATCGCCGCCCATCATGGCAAAGTCCGGCTGAGTATCCGCAGTATGCCCAATGAAAAACGTCCGGATCCGGTTGACCGATTGTTCGCGCGTGGCATCTGGGACAGAGATCGGCTGCCGCGGATCGAGATAGGTAATCAGCAGCAGGATGTTTCGAGGGAAGTGGAACTTACGCTGGAATTGATGCAGCTTGGTGAGTCGTCGTCGGGCCCCAGTTGGTTGGCGCGAGCACTTGAGTTACGAGACTCTTTCGGCCCGTTTCGCCTGGCGTTTCTGGAGATGCTGGTATGTGTCGCCGACTGGCGCGGCAGTAGTCGCGGAGCGGAGGTGACACCACCATGAGCAAACGCAAGCGGGCTGGTAGCAGTAAGGCGAAACCTGGATCGAAGGCGAAGTCGTCGTTATTGAAGAAGCCATTGAGGACGAAGGCGAGGCGGTCGGCTGGCGTTCAGCAGTCTGAAACGATCACCTCAGATTATTCGGAGATACTCGACGGCCTGACTCAGTTGATTCGCGATTCGCGGCGTCGGGCTGCCGCGAGTGTCAACCGGGAACTGGTTTGTTTGTACTGGCACATCGGCCGGGTGATTGTACGACAACAGGAAAATGCCCAATGGGGCGATGCGGTCGTGGAAAAGCTATCCGCCGACCTGCGCAGTCGTTTTCCCGAAATGAAGGGGCTCACCAAAGATAATCTGTTTCGGATGAGAAAGTTTGTGTTGGCATGCCGCGAGCTGGATAACTGGTTGCCAAGTATCGAATCTGGGTCAGCCGAATCCACGCCGGAGAGGAGGTTGTCTTCAAAAGTGGGGGCAGCGCCCCCACAAATGCCGGTTTCAGGTTTGCGTATTGCAGGCTCGGGCGATCCTGACTTGTGCGATCAAGGCTCCAGCCCTGGCCAGGAAGAACGGCCCTGGGATCATAAAGTGGGGGCGCTGTCCCCACAATTTCAACATCCCCTGCTGCGGGAGCTGGTGCTGTCTCTTTCGTGGACGCATTTGACGATGATTGTCGGAGCAACGGAGAGTACGGCCGAGCAATATTTCTATCTTACGATGGCCACTCGCGAGCGGTGGTCGGTTCGGGAGTTGCGGCGGCAGATTGATGCGGCGTTGTTCGAGCGGTACACGACGGTTCGGCGGAATCCGGAAAAGTGCCTGCCGATCGAGACCGAATCCGGCGATTTGTTGCCGTTCAGGGATCACTATGTGCTGGAGTTTCTCGGCCTGGCGGATGAGCATTCCGAGCGTGAACTGCGAAAATCGATTCTTGCCAATCTGATGGAGTTTTTCCTGGAGTTCGGCAAAGATCTAGCGTTTGTCGGTGAAGAGTATCCGCTGACCATCGGCAGCGAGACGTTTTTTATTGACCTGCTGTTCTATCACCGACGGCTGCGGTGCCTGATTGCCGTTGACTTGAAGCGAGGCAAGTTTAAGGCAGAGTATGTCGGCAAGGCGCGATTCTACTGTACTGCTCTGGATGAACAAATCCGTTTGCCTCATGAGAATCCTTCGTTGGGGCTGGTGTTGTGCCGCAGTGCTGATGCGGCGCAGGTACGTTTGGCACTGACCGCCGCCGCCGAGCGGATCGGGGTCGCCACTTATCAAACTGCCTTGCCGGACGAGTCGCTGCTGATGCGTCGTCTCGAACAGTTGCCACCATTGCCGGAGGAAAGAACATGAGCATGAATCAGTTATCCTTGCACGGCTGCACGCCGGAACCGTTGATGAACTATCTCAAAGCACTAGGAGTCTTGCGGATTGTCGCCGAACAGGTCGATCCGGCTGCCAAAGGGTGCTGGAGAAACGGCGTATTTCAGTTGCACACCAACCTTGCCGAAAACGAGTTGCTCGATTTTTTTGTTTCCAGGTATGCACCCAGTCCCATTGTGTCGCCATGGAATGGAGACGGCGGTTTCTTGTCGGAAACCGGGAGTTCGGTAGAAACAATTCGGCAGATCGAACAATCCACCGATCCTCGACTGGAGTCCTTGCAGGTCGTGATTCGTGCCGTCAAGCAAGTCGGGGCACTCCGCGAGTTCGGCAAAAATCGTGAACGGGCGAAAGAGCTGGAGAAAAAGAAAAAAGAAAAGACGATCACTGAAATCGAAAGTGAAGAACTGGCAATCGTCAACAAGAGAGTGAAAGCGATCAAAAACGATATCGTTACGAATCTCAGAAATAACCTTCCCGATACGACTCAGGTATGGCTGGATGCTTGCCTGGTGATCGATTTGGACGGATTCGCTGCGGCACCGGTTCTCGGATCGGGCGGTGTCGATGGCCGCATGGAGTTTTCCGCCAATTTCCTGGGGAACATCCTGACATTGTTCAACGCTCGCGAGTCTGGTTTGTGGTTCGAAAAGGCACTCTTTGACCGGGGCGATGCTGTTCTGCTGGAAACGTCGATTGGGCAGTTCGCACCTGGCCGGATCGGCGGTCCCAACGCAACACAGGGTATGGAAGGTAATTCCATGCTCAATCCATGCGACTATTTGTTGATGCTCGAGGGCGTGCTGATGCTGGGCGGCTCGGTGGCCAGACGTCTGGGGCAGCGAAGTGATGCCAAAGCTGCTTTTCCGTTCACGGTGCGAGCAGCGTCAGCGGGGCACGGTTCGCTGGCAGATTCCGAGGCCAGGGAAGCTCGTGGAGAACTGTGGCTGCCCTTGTGGGAGCGGCCAACCAGCCTGGCAGAGATCAAAGTTCTGTTCACCGAGGGGCGTGCAGAATTGAGCGGTCGTCAAAGTCGAACAGCAGTCGATTTCGCACGAGCTGTCGCGAGTTTGGGTATTGATCGCGGTATCAACAGTTTTTCGCGTCAAGGGTTCCTGAAAAGAAATGGACTTGCCTTCCTGGCAACACCCTTGGGACGCTTTGACGTACGAGCCCGCGAGTCTGTCGATTTAATCCGCGAGATCGATTCTTGGTTGACTCAATTCCGAATGGCCTGTGGCGAGGATGCACCGGGACGATTCAGGACGGTCGCCAAAGGTATCGAAAACGCAATCTTCGATTACTGCCGATACGGCGG
The DNA here is from genome assembly GCA_014584305.1 of Planctomycetota bacterium. Lineage (GTDB taxonomy): Bacteria > Planctomycetota > Planctomycetia > Pirellulales > Pirellulaceae > BJ22. The sequence continues at coordinate 6,163 of JACTND010000206.1, forward strand.
TAGAGAGCAGTTCGGCCAGATTCTCCGTGCTCTCGGCCGGGCAGAAAAGGAACTGGCCAACGGTGAGTCGTTTCGCAAGGATCGCAAGACTGGACAAACCAGGATTCGACCGCTCTGCGGCCTTTCCAGCGATTGGATCGAGGCGGCTGACGATGGGTCTGCCGAGTTCCGGCTGGCTTTATCGCTGGCGGCCATGTACGACCGCGAAGCGAAAGTCGGGCCACTGCGAGCAAACCTCGAGCCGATCGATTGGACTCAGCGTTACCGAACAGATTGGGCGACAAAAGATCGACGCGTGGTATGGAACTCCAGCGATCTATCGGCAAATCTGACCGCAGTGCTCCAGCGCCGATTGATGGATGCCAACCGATTGGGCTGCACTCGATTGCCGCTGGAATCAACCTTTTCAGTGCCACTGGATGCCGTGTCGGCGTTTATGCATGGCGAAGTGAACCACCGTCCGCTGGACGAACAGCGTTTGGAGGAATGGCTCTGGGGATTAACGCTGATTGATCATCGGCCTTTCAATTGGAAATCGTCACCGGCGCTTTTCGAAACTCTGCCGCTGCCGCGTGCCTACGCTTTGTTGAAGCTGCTGTTTCTGCCGGCTCCGCTGAGAATCACTCGCACCGATTCAGGTGCGATTAGCGAGGTGGCTTTTGCAGGGGGAGAGGAGGAGGGGCATTCTATTGCGACTGACCCTCGAATCGTTCCGCTCCTGAGATCCGGGCGGCCTAACAGCGTTGGGGATGCCTGCCGAATTGCGGCTCAGCGTCTGCGAAATGCCGGTCTGCAACCACTGCCGCATCGCCGATCTGGCGGGCCGAATCGGGATACTGCCTGGGCTCAGGCCGGTTCCGGAATTGACGGTAACCGTTTGGCTGCCTCGCTGCTGTATCCGATATCGACGCGCAGTATTGTCCGGCTGCTGAATCTGGTGACTCGGCCTGAAGAAGAGTCCGCCGATGCCGAAAACGATTTGTTGACGTCCGTTTCTGAGTTTTGACCTAAAGGAGAATTGAACCATGACCATCGATTACACCAAACTGGCAGACGCGCCGCGGTTGCTGTTGCAGGCGGAGTTGAAACCTTTGCAGGGAGACCGATTTCAGCCAACGGGATTCGCCGATCTGGGCTCTGCCAGATACACGCTGGCCGATGGAACAGAAATGCTGCTCGTCGAAAGCGCCCAGTCCGTCGCCAACCGGATGGAGATAGCGGTTTGGGATGAAGCCGGTGACGATCTGATCGCTGACTTGCGGGGACTTCCCTATATCCGGGTTAAAACGGAAAACAACAGTCCACTGACCAATTCGATTCTTGAGGCTCACCGGATCAACTCCCCTTACATCCTGGAAGGGAAGGACAAAAAAGTTTTCGACCTGCTCAAGAAAGAAGCTGCGGGACTGGAAGTCGGACCGGTGAAGTTGAACCAATTGGCAAACATCGTGTTCAAATACGATGCCAACGCGATTCTCCACGGATTGTTTCTGTCGGGTCGTCTCCGCCTGACACGCGTACTTTCCGGGTTCATTGAAGCTTCCGCAGTTCGCGTCGCGGAAAGTGGTGGTGTCAAGAACGATCGTGTTGACCCAAGTGGGAAACATTACGGTGGAGGAGCGGACCAGGGGTTCGGTAACGTTCCCTATCCTCGGACTGAATTCACGGCAGGGAACATCACCGCCTACTTCAATCTTGATCTGGCTCTCCTGCGCGGTTATGGGTTGGGTCAGAGTGCAACGCATCTGTTGATTGCCCTGGCCCTCTTCAAAATTCGCCGATTTCTCTCGACCGGACTGCGTTTGCGCACCGCCTGTGATCTGGAAGTCAAAGGTAATCTGGTTGTGACACGACCGGAGGGCTTTACAGTTCCCGGTGAGACCGAATTGCTGGGCGAATGTAAAGCTCTGATTGGCAAATGCAAAGAGGAAAAACTGTTCGCCGACGATCTAGTGACTGTCGTCCAGTGGAAACCGGAAAAGAAGAAAGCGGCGAAAGCAGCCCAAGAGGAGACCGAAGAATGATTGGTATCGCACTTCGATTTACGTCCGGGCGGTTTCACGCGACTCCCTGGGGAAGACACGTTAATGAAGGTGCTCCTGAGTGGCCACCCTCGCCCTGGCGAATTCTGCGAGCACTGGTGGCCACCTGGAAGCGGAAGCTCAACGACCAGATCGATCAGCAGGCTATGCAGGAACTGTTGCAAAAGCTGGCATCGCCACCCGTATTCGCTCTTCCTCCCGCAACGACCGGTCATTCCCGGCATTACATGCCCTGGTTCAAAAAAGGGCCCGATGACCGAACGCTGGTCTTCGATACCTTTGTGGCCGTTTCCAAACAGGCGGAGGTCGTTGCCATCTGGCCCGATGTCGATCTGACAGATTTGCAGCGCGAAGTTCTTTCAACTCTGATGAAGAACATCGGCTTCCTTGGTCGCTCCGAGTCTTGGTGCGACGGCCAGGTGCTGGATGACGCCGCCGCAACGGGGCTCATCAAACGCAGGAGCGAGGACAATGCGTCAGACGTTCATTGGAGCCAGCCGCTGGACGACCATTCGCAGGACAGTCCGGCACTTGCGGTAACAACCATAAGCAACCAGGAAATCGTGCGCGTCCTGTGCGCCGACGCTCAAACCGCCTTTGAAGATGAACACGTCACCAGGACCGAAACGATCACAACCGGTCGTGGCCGCAACAAGCAGACGGAAACGGCCCGCCTTCCGCTTTACGATCCGAACTGGCATCTGTGCATGGAAACGGCGTACCTGCATCAACGTCGGTGGTCCGATCCTCCTGGGTCTCGTTGGGTCCAGTACACTCGGCCGATGGATTGTTTTCGTGTTCGACCGCGTGCGGCAACCATTCGTTCGGCCGCTGCACCGAGGCGAAGCCTGATAGTGGTCGCGCGTTATGTTCTGGACGGTCCGGCACTCCCCCTGATTACTGAAACGCTTGCGATTGCAGAATCGGCTCGGTTTACGTTGATGGGACTCTTTAAACACTTGAAGCTCGAAGAACATTATGGCCGCGGAAAGATACCGCGTCCTCTCCCGCCGGGCGCTCCACGGTTTCGGTCTGAAGTCTTCAGCGGCAAGGACGCAGAGGGCAACTACCTGCGCGGACATCAGCACGCCTGGTATGTGCCGACCGACGAGGACGGAGATGGGCGGATCGACCATTTGACGATTTATGCTGAGATGGGTTTTGGCAGCGAGGACCCACTGGAAATTCAGGCACTCGATCGATTCCGTCGCCTGAAGCGGCAGGAAGGGGAGTCGCTGAATCTTCTGTTGATTGGCCTGGGAACAACAGACAACGTGATCGGCCCGATGTTCGTGCGTTCAAAACAGTGGGTGTCGGCCACGCCATTTCTGGTCACCCGTCATCCGAAGAAAAATGGTAGGAAACGCGATCCGCAGCATTTGCTGGGACCGGCGAATCAAGCCGCCTTTGTGGAGCACAATTTGCGGGAGGAGCTTGCGAGATTCCTAACGCGCCGACATGCGGTTGTCGGCCCAGACAATTCGGATGGCATTCGAATTGAAGGGCTGGTTGATGAACAAGGAGCCTTTCGTGTCGATCCAAGCCACTGGTTTGGCCGTCAGGCCACGGGTTCGGCCGTTCGTCCCATTCAGTTCAAGCGATTCAGACGAAAGCCCGGTGACGATGGCGGCAAGCGTCCCGCAGGCGCGTTCCGGATTGAGTTTGCGGAACCAATTCGGGGGCCTTTATGTCTGGGACAGTCCGCTCATTTCGGCCTCGGCCTGTTTTTGCCGGCTGATTCTACTGTGTTGAAGACGGGATGACCGGCATTGAACTACGCCAGGCATCATGTGCTAAGGCTGTTCGGTGCGGCGGAATGAGAAAGAGTCGGAGAAGACAATGCCAACTTTTGTGGGAAAAACGAGCGAACCTGCGGCGTGCGACCAGGGTCTGATTCCGTCATGGTTTGTGTTCGCCCATCCACGCTCTGCGCGAGCGTGGCCACCGGGAGGATGTTTTTGATTGTTAATTGAAAGGCAAAAAATGAGCATTGCAGAACTGACACAAGCAGTCCGTTCCGCGGCGGCGATTCGGACTCGAGTGCAATTGCAACCGGCGGGCGGGCCTGGGGATAAGGTTTTTCCACCAACGTACCTGGGGGCGAAGTACGCCGAAGAGGAACGGGTCGATCCCCAAACTGGCCAGCGCATCAAGTGTGTGCTGCTCGATTCCGTCCAGTCGCAGGCCAATCGCATGGAAGACGCTTTGCAAGAGGCCGTCGATCGTGGGCGAATCAAGCTGCCGATGATTGTCGTCGATTTCAATGGGATTGATTTGATCGACCCAGTGGGCACAATCAGCAGCCTGCAAGCCCCACATCGCGTGGCCGACGCCATTCTGCGAGATAGCGTCGTGGATGGAAAACCATTTCGCCAATCAGACTTTGGCCGAAGTGTGGATCAAGCTGACTTGACCAACGCCACGCCGCTGTTCGAAGTCTGTCCAACGGCATTGCTCTTTGGCATGTGGGATTCGACGGGCCCCAAGGGCGGGCTGGGGGCCAAGTTCGCCCGCGCGATTGTGTCGGAGATCGTCGGCATCGACGCCGAAGTGGGAACGAGGACTTCCAGCCGGATTGACCCACTGCAAATTCGCGCCGGTGCCAAGGTTGTCAAGAATAAGGACGGTTCTTGGTCCGTCGCCGGAGACCAAAAAGCCAAAGGAGCCATCTCGCCGTCGGAAATCAACCACGGCAACATCCCGCCCGATATTGCTGCCGGTGGGGTGACGATCCGGCAGGCGTTGCAAACGACCGTCATTTCGCTGGCCGGTTTGCGCCGACTACGGTTCCCCGTCAACGGCGATTCAAGTGTTGAGCGCGATGACGCAGCCCGGGCCGTACTGGCGGCGCTCGGTTTGTGCGCGGCGACGCTGGCCGCTGAATCAGGTTTCGACCTCCGCAGTCGCTGCCTGCTCTGGCCGGAACAAGAAATGACTTGGGAAGTGCTGGATCGGCCCGGTCAGGCTCCCAAAACTTTCACGCTCGATTCCGACGCGGGAATCAAGTTGCTCAACGATGCCATCGATGCGGCCACGCAAGCCGGATTGCCGTGGCGAACAGAGCCGATCGTGTTGCAGCCAGCGCCGAATTTCGCCAAGCTGCTGCAGCGCAGTCAGGAATTGGCGGCGACTGGCGACAGCGAGGAGGGCTAAAGCCGATGTGGGCGATTGGTGTGGAATTCTTAACCGGCAATTGCGTGGCCACGAACATTGCGGACCGCGAAAGTGCCGAATGGCCGCCCCACCCCATGCGGCTGTTCATGGCAATGGCGGCGGCGTACTTCGAAACCGGCGGAGAACCCGACCAGCGCCGCGCGCTGGAGTGGATCGAGTCGCTGCCGCCGCCCGATGTACTCGCCCCTGAACCTGCCCCGCGGCGTGTGGTCACGGCGTTTGTTCCGGTCAACGACGGGCGGGGTGCGGAGTCGATGCCCAAAGTGCGCTCGCGCCAACCGCGTACCTTTCCTACGACGTTCGTCGGCAATGAGCCGCTGTTCTACGTTTGGAACGATGCCATCCCCAGCGAATCCATCGAGCCACTGCAGAATGTGCTATGCAACGTGTCGCGGATCGGCCATTCCAGTTCGCTGGTCTGGGCATGGCTCGTGAAGGAATTTCAACCGGCCTCGGTCTTTCGCTTAAGCGTGTGGCAATTGGACTCCGAGCAGCAGTTTGGAACGCCCATGCGGCGGATGTTTGGTGGCGCACTGGCTCAACTCGAGTCGGCCTACAATCTGGCTGACATCGAGCGACATGCAGAGTTAGCGCAGCAGCTTTCGGCAGCCAAGGGGAAAGCGAAAACGGCAATCAAACAACAGCTCGAACAAGTGTTTGGCGGAGTTGCGCCCACTAGCCGGCGTCCCGAGTTCCGCGCTACCGCTCGGTATAGAAAGGTCGAGTCGCAGAGGTCGTTGGCTGCGGTTCGGTCCTGGTTCGATGACGAGCTACTGGTTCTGACGCAATTGGAAGGCCCGACGCTTGGATGTGAAACCACACTCCGCGCGGTCAAGGCACTCCGTGGCGCGATCCTTTCTCAATTTCCCGAACCCGCTGCGATTCCTGAATGGATTGGCGGCCACCAACCGGACGGCACTGCTTCCACTGAACCGCATTTGGCGATTGTGCCATTGCCGTACGTTGGTGAACCCTATGCCGACGGCCACTTGCTGGGGTTCGGGCTTGTTTTCCCGCGTCAAGTATCGCCGCGAGATCGTGCGCGAGGGTTAGCACAACTTTTGACCGATTCGCGAACCGGTGAGGACAAGCCGGTGGTATTAAAACTGGGCAATCTCGGCACGATCACCTTACAACTGGAAACTCGTCCCGCTCCACCGCGCGCCCTTCGTCCGCGCAGCTGGACTCGCCCATCGCACTATTGGTCGACGGTCACGCCGATCGTTCTTGATCGTTATCCCAAATCCGATCCTGCGCGCGACCGCGCAAGCTGGTTAGCTGAGGTCGCCGATATCATCGCCACCAGTTGCACGCGGATCGGCCTGCCCGAACCGATCGACATTGCGATTCACTACAATCCCTGGCTGCGCGGTGTGCCGAGAACCAAATCACCCGGCAACAGTTTTCCGTTATTTCAGTCAGGCGGCAGCAGTGGTTCCGGTGCTCCTCGTCCGATGGTTCACGCCTTGTTCGGCTTCGACACCCCAATCCGCGGCCCCATCCTCCTCGGCACCGGTCGTTTTCAAGGCTACGGCTTTTGCAAACCCCTAACACTCAATCACTCGTTTAACCCGTAGCCGTAGGCGAGGGCAAAAGGGAACACGAAACAATGACATACAACTTGAAAATCGATTGCGTTCGAACGACATCCGTCTCATGTTGCACAACTTCACATTTTTACCACGTCGAGGGGTTGGATTGATGGGATTGAGAGTTGTGGTCACCCTCGCCTGCGGCTACGGGTTAAACGATTCGGATGAACATTGTGGATAGCCATAAGGAAATTGATATGCCCAAAAAGATAATTCCAAACTGTCCGGCGATTCCGGCGAAACGAACAGATCGCAAACAGACGCTGGCTTACGACATTGAACTCGTGACGCCCATGTTTGGCGGCGGCGCGGTGGCTGGAACGCCAGATTCGACCTTGCCGATTCGCCCAACTGCGATTCGCGGGCATTTGCGAATGTGGTGGCGTTTGACACTTGGTCAAAAGCTTGGACTAGGAATGTGGCGCAGGGAAGAAGAGGTATTCGGAAGTACGGAGTTCCCTAGCCCCCTGACCGTAATGGTGGAGCCGCTTTGCAAGTTTCAAACTGTGGAGCCAACGTACGGCGAACGCTTCGGTCCAATTGCCTACGCATTATTTTCCGCAGTAGAAAACAAACAGCAGGTTGTAAGAGAGGGGGGACGTTTTCGAATGCATATAAGCTGGCTCGATACAGATATGTTGAATCGTCAAAGAGCTACTCAAAATCGGGCGCTCAGAGCCGCAAAGAAAAAGCCACTGCCTGATAGGATCGAAGATATTGGCCCGGATATCGAGGCAGCAATTGCAGGCTGGTTGGCTTTCGGTGGCTTGGGCGCGCGAACCCGCAGAGGTTGTGGAAGCGTGAGCTGTGAACAATTTGATCTGTCTAAACTTCCAGCAATTAGTGCCGATGTTTTCATAGGACCGAAAGCAGCATTCGCTATGGAAGCATGGAAGTCAGCAGTCGAAGCGTACCGTTTCTTTCGCCAAACTCCGCGCGGGCCAATTCATCAAAAAGCGATCAAGACGAAAGATGGAACGAAAACGATTCGAGTTCCCGGACGTAGCTACTGGCCTGAAGCAGACTCGATTCGTTTGATAACCGGATGTTCACTAAAATCCGCTTCTCATTCAGGCGCTAGCAGCGTTCCTCCAGACCAAAACCCACATGATCATTCCACGCCCATTGTACCGAATTCCGCTTTACCATCATTTCCCAGAGCCTTACTTGGGCTGCCAATTAATTTCCACTTTGCCGATGGACCTGGGCGGCATGTATCTGCCAAGAGCAATAAGGATCCGAAAGATGTACAGATTTTGCCAGTGTTGCTTGACGTGAGTGGGAAGAAAGTACGGATGGATCGTATGTGCTCTCCAGTAATTACGCGTCCGCTACAAGTCAACCGAGAATGGCATCCAGCAGTGATCGTCTTCAAGCAAGACTTGCCTACAGGAGTTGGATTTGAACTGATTGGAACGAACGCCATGGCGAACGGACAGGATCTCGCTCAACCTGTTCCCCTGCCGCAAGTAGTAAATCATTCTTTGGCAAGTGTAAGACCTATGAAGGGCAAGTCGTCCGCCATTGACGCTTTCATTTCCTATTTGCAGTCGAATCAATTCGTAAAGGTTCAAATATGAGTCATCTCATCGCACTCTCTGTTGGCCCCGTTCAGGAATTCATCTCGGCGGCGCGGAGGACGCGAGATCTTTGGTTCGGGTCGTATCTGCTGTCGGAGATCAGTAAGGCGACGGCTCGCGCTGCGGCTCAGCAGGGTGGACGCCTAATTTTTCCCAGTCCCCATAGCCAGAACGAGCTGGAACCCGAATCCGACTTGAATGTCGCCAATATCATCCTGTGCGAACTGGAATCAGGGGATCCGGGTCAAGTTGCTCGGCAGGCACAGCAGGCCGCACAGGCTAGGTGGTTGCAATTTGCCGAGGATTCCCTATCGAATCATGGAGCCGTGATTCGCGACGACATTTGGAACGATCAGGTCGAAGATGTCATCGAGTTCTACGCGGCATGGGTGGTCCGAACGAATGATTATCCAGCCGATCGCAAGCGAGTCATGCGACTGTTGGCCGGAAGAAAAACTTGTCGTAATTTTTCACCCGGTCGCGGTCGGGCACTCGTTCCCAAATCGTCTCTGGATGGCTTGCGAGAAAGCGTCCTAAAACCGGTTAACCAGTGGCGGGACTACCAAAGGTCTCGTTTGCGGATCAACGACGGTGAACAGTTGGATGTCGTCGGAGTGGTCAAGCGAACTTCCGGTGGTGACCGCTCCTATCCATCCGTGTCGCGTATAGCTGCCGATCCGTGGCTGCGGGGTTTGGATGACACCCACTTGAGCGCGATCGCTGACGCTTGCGAAGATTTAGAGCGTCGTCGCATTCTTCGCCGCTTGAATACGTCCGCTCACGGATACCCTCAATTCGAACAATTTCCTTTTGAAGGTACCGCCGTTTTCCGGTCGCGGCATCAGGAGTTTTGTGAAGAAGAGGGAATTAAGCTCGATGATCTCAAGGATTTGCGGCGCGCACTGAAGGATGTTGATTCCGAGCCAAGCCCCTATCTCGCCGTTCTTGTGGCCGACGGAGATCGAATGGGACAAGCTCTGTTTCAACTGGGCTCGCCGGAGGATCACCGCACGTTTTCGCAAACCCTCTCCGGGTTCGCGGCTGCCGCGCGAGGTATTCTCGTTCGCAATCAGGGAATCTGCGTTTATTCCGGCGGTGACGACGTGCTGGCTTTCGTGCCAGTCGATCACGCTCTTTCCTGCGCGCGAGCTCTGCACGACGAATTCGTTAAACGACTTCAGGATTGGTCTCAAAAGACAAATACTAAATTGACCTTATCCGTTGGCCTGGCAATCGGCCACTTCATGGAGCCGCTGGAAGATTTACTGAACTATGGACGCGCGGCCGAAGTGCATGCCAAATCGCCTCGCGCGGGAGATCGCGGCCAGAGCGAACGCAACGGACTGGCTATTCATCTGCACAAGCGCGGTGGAGGGCCTGTCGAAGTGCGCGCCAACTGGAACGATTTGCCGGATGCTTCGCTCGAAGTCAGGTTGTCGAAGTTGGCGCAATGGATCAACGCCCGCGCGATTTCGGGTCGCGTGGCCTATGACTTGCGAAACATCGCACGACTGTATCAGTCTTGGCCGGAATCAACCGTCAAAGATGCGATTCAAACGGACACGCTTTCCATTCTTTCGGGCAAGCAACCTCGAGGCGAAAAGAGCCGCATCGACGACGTAAAGCAATTCGTTCGTCAACGCGTCCGATGTGCGGATGACTTGTTGCAAATTAGCCGTGAGCTGTTGATTGCACGGCAGATCGCGGAATCGCTCAGACTGGCCGCACGTCGCAATCGAAAGGGGGAGGTAGCCGTATGAGTTTGGCATCGTTCGAGCTGACGCCGCGAGATCCGATCATCGCGCGAGATAGTCGTCCATTTGGTGCCGGTCAAGGCAATCGGATGCGATCCTTGGATTGGCCGCTGCCGTCGGTGATCGCTGGTTCGTTGCGCACAGCGATTGGAAAAGCGGCGCAGAAAGAATTCTCACTTGCCGTAGCTCGTGACTTGCTCGAGGTTTCCGTACATGGTGTATTTCCACTGGTTGATGATCGATTGTATTTACCCGCACCAGCCGACTGCGTTCTGAACGAGCATCAACGACTCTATTGCGCACGGCCGGTCGAATGCCAACCAGGCGAGGGATGTGATTTGCCCGAAGCGGGGTTGCGGCCGGTGATGATCGACTTGCCAGTCGATGCTCCGGATTTCAAACCCAGGCAGGGGCCAACTTGGTGGCCTGTTGAAAAGTACGCGCGATGGCTGGCTGGGGAGCTAATCGAGTTCGATTCACAGTTCCTCATGGCGCCCGAATTTGAAGAGCGAACGCACGTCGTGATCGAACCGGCCACGGGAGCAGCTGAAGAAGGCCAGTTGTTCTCGACGGCTGGTTTGCCTTTGCGTTTCCTGCGCCGTTGGCAGACAGACACTCAACACGGAGAAAAGCCTTGTTTGGATATTCACGCCGAAATCAAGCTGGTTGCCCGCGTGGGTGTCACGGGATGGTGTGAAGATGCGTTACCCAAAGCAAAGGGCCTGCACCCGACCGGCGGCGAGCGGCGCTTGGTTCATTGGCAACCGGTCGATCGGTCGAAGCATTGGAACTGTCCAGATTCCATTGCTGAAAGACTCCAATCGGCTGAGCGCGTTCGGATGATCCTGGCTACACCAGCCATTTTTGCAACAGGGTGGAAGCCGGCTTGGTTGTCATCAGAGCTGGAGGGTTCTCCTCCAGGCAGTTCCGTTAGATTGCGACTCGTTGGCGCGGCGATTCAGCGCTGGCGCGCCGTCTCTGGTTGGTCGCTGGCCAAAATCAACGAAGACGGACGGTTGGATGAAGGCGGTAAGTCGGGACCAAAACCGATTCGACGGATGGTTCCGTCAGGAGGAGTCTATTTCTTCGAAATCCTCGGTGGCGCAGCCGAATCGTTGTCCAGTAACTGGCTGCAGTCCGTCAGCGACGATCCACAAGATCAGCGTGATGGCTTTGGCTTGGCGACTTGGGGAACCTGGTAATGATGAACCGCCGTTTACCCCGCAGCCGAAGGCGAGGCTTGACAACTCGAGGCAATGATAACTCACAACTAATAGCAAATCTGATAAGGCGAATGATCTCAACAGCACAATTTGCAAACTCCATGGTTGGCGAATCGCACTACGACGAATTGATCAAACTCGATCCGCCTCGCCTGCGGCTGCGGGTTAAACGAGATTGTCTTTAAAAGGAGAATGACTGATGACTAATACTCGACTTTATTGGCTGCACACACTTTCACCGACTCACGTCGGTTGTGGTCGGGGTGTCGGATATATTGATCTGCCGTTGCATCGAGAAAAGGTAACGAACTGGCCAGTTATCCCTGGATCCGCCTTCAAAGGTGTCTGGCGCGATTGGGCCCAACAGAACCAGTCGACGGATGTCGATATTGCGTTCGGCCGGGCCAGCGATACAGCGACGAACGCATCGAATTCAGGCTCGTTGATCCCCACTGATGCGCGACTGTTGTGTCTGCCCGTTCGCAGTTTTTATGGAACCTTCGCGTGGTGTACGGCGCCATTGGCTCTGCAATTGTTCCATCGCGATTTGGTGATCGCTGGTGTGCCTCACTTGCCGGCTGCACCAACGTCACTTTCCGGCAATACGATTCACCGAGCGGATCAATGCTTGCTGGAGGATCAAGGCAAAATTTTTCTCGAGGATCTAGATTTTACGAGCAAGGTTTGTCCAACAGCCACCGCCTGGGCGAACAAGATCGGGGACTGGCTGTTTCCTGGTCAAGAGCAATCTTTATGGCGAACCAAGTTTATTGAACGTTTTGCCGTCGTGCCTGACACGATATTCGACTTTTTGACCGAGACGGGAACCGAAGTTGCTCAGCGCGTCAAAATAGACGACGACTCCAAAACGGTTGCAGAAGGTGCTCTATGGAACGAAGAATCTCTGCCCGCCGAAACGATTCTGTATGGTCTCGTCAATTGCGCTCGCGTCTATCCTCGCGATTCAATAGACGCCAGACAGCAGTTAATCGATCAATATGCAACCCACTCCATGGTTCTTCAAATCGGAGGCAAGGCGACGGTTGGTCGCGGTCGGGTGCGATGTTCATTTACCAAAGTGGAGGGCTGAACCAATGACCGTTCGCACCATCAGTCAATCCATGGCTCAAACGGCCTATGAACGCATGGCGGCACGCCGTCCGAATCAAGAGTTTCGCAGTTTTGCTCGATCGTTTCCATCACTTATTCATGCCTGCGGTCTGGCGCAGGCCGTGGCTTTCGCCAAGGCCAAGGGGCGAAAAGAGTATGTCGAGGATCTCACTCAGGTACTTCAGTCAGGGGGCTATTCTGGCATTAATGATCTCGACCAGACGGCGAGAACTGCCCCCATGACGACTTACGTTCGCCTTAGCCGCCATGCGTTGCAGGCAGCAGGTTGGATCAAGCGTTACGTGGAAGCGATGGAGGAATGACCGATGCGAGATACAATCGTCAACTTGGCTCCGCGCAGGACTTTCGGTCAGCATGCGGGGCTAATCCTACAACGATATCTTTCCAAGGCCGCAACCGGCGAGAATGGGGATCCTGGAGAGCGTCGATCCCTTTTCGATGCTGCAATTTCAGCCGTGAAGAACGTTCATATTCGTCAACTTTATGAAGCCGCGTTCCAACGATGGAATCAGTCTTTTGCGAACGAGTCTGAGTCTGTATGTCGAACGCTTTCGACGAATGGTCGATTGATCGTTGGCCTGGGTTCGGAAAATGTTCTTGAGACGGGAATCCGGCTTCATCACACCTACGGTGTACCGATCATTCCCGGTTCGGCACTCAAGGGCCTGGCCGCTCACTACTGCCGCGATGTCTGGGGCCAACGCGGATCGGACTCGGCGGGTGAAGACAACGTGCCCTATCGGCAGGGCGGCCAGTTCCATGATTTAGTCTTTGGCAAAACTGACGACGGTGGGCTGATTGTATTTTATGACGCCTGGCTGACGCCGGAATCGCTCGCGGATGATACGTTGCGAATGGACGTGATGACACCCCATCATCCCCAGTGGCAACAAAATCAAGCTCCGCCGACCGACTTTGATAGTCCCATTCCAGTCTCTTACCTCTCGGTAAGCGGCTCGTTTGTAATTCGTCTCTCGTGGCATGGACCTGGAGAGTCCGATTCTTCCATCGCACGGCGATGGACCGAACAGACAATGACACTCCTCGAAGAAGCTTTGGCCAACTGGGGCGTCGGCGGTAAAACCAGCAGCGGCTACGGAAGGCTAATAGTCGTCAACAAAACGGGAATTCCCACGACTTCCAACGCAAAGGCAACAACAGCTTCCCCCCCGTCAAAAACACTCGATTTACCAAGAGTTAATGAGTTGGTCGAAGCTACCATTCTTGAACGGCGAGAAAAAGCTGGCGGGAAGATTAGCTGCCGGGCGAAACACAAGGCAACTGGAATCAGCGGTCCTATCCAAAATTCACACGAAGTGCCCAGTGAGATTGAAGAAGGGCAATCGCTTCAACTGTACGTCGCTTACGCGAATGATAGAGAGATAGCTTTCAAATATCCTTCGCCATCGGTGAAGGCCAATGTAGAAAAACTGCAGTCGAAACAGAGATCCAATCAAATCCGAAATCGCAGAAGGTGATTGACTAAGATGGATGAATCCAGAGATCTTAGAATCCGGTTGGTAACGTTTTTGGGAATTAGTAATTATCAGCATACGAGCTATCGTTGGCAGGAACAGACGTGCACGACTGAATATGTGGCTGAAGCATTAGCCCAATTGCTGCCCGCCGATGATGTCATCGTTTTGGGGACCACTCAGGCCTGGGACAAACACGGTGCCGAAATTGAGCGTCGTCTCAATCGTTTTGGTGTTAAACGACCAAACGACGGAGAGTGCTTTCCAATTGGTGAAAATGCTACGGAATTCTGGCAACAGTTTGAACAAATCAAACAAGTACTTCGAGCTTCACCCGATGTCAAAATCGTACTGGACATTACGCACGGGTTCCGCTCGCAACCATTTTTCGCATCGGCGGCGATCACGTTCGTTCGTGCTTTAGATCTCAATCCGCGTAGATTCCAAGTGGTATATGGTGCCTACGAACAGAAAAACGCGGAAAACATTTCTCCGATCTGGGATATCACACCTTTCATAGAACTAGTGGATTGGTCACATCGGTTGATGATGTTTTTGAAGACCGGACGAGTTTCTGACGTTGCGGAAACCACCAAAGTCCTCGGCAAACAGCTTCTTAAACAATGGCATCAATCAGGCCGTGAAGGAAAAAAGCCGTTCTTAGATCGTCTGGGAACCGCCATGAACCGATTTGGTGAATCACTTGAAACCGTTCGAACTGGCGATTTACTACTCGGAACTCAAGAAAAAACAAGTAGCGCGGTTGAGGTCGCCTCGGCTATCCAGCATTGTCGAGAGCAGCTAGTTGAGACGATTCCGCCTCTCGCGGATGTGCTTGATCGAATTGAAAGTTTAGTTCAACGCTTGATCACCAACGATCGACTTTCTCAGCCAGATGGCCAACGGGCGCTGCGCGAACTTGGAAGCGTTTATTGGGAAATGGGACGATACGCGGAAGCCGCAGCGACCATGCGGGAAGCATGGATTACTCAGCATGCATGTTCGAAAGCCGATTGTCCAGGCCAAGAGTTTTTCAGCAGTCATCATCGCGAGGCAGCTGAAAAAGCCTGGTTCGAGGCCAATACGTTTCTCGCCAAAGAAATCGGAGAAATTCGAAACGACATTCAGCACGCTGGCTATCGATCCCAGCCAATACCGCCAGCAACCATCAAACGCAAAATCAAAGAACTGCTCGATCGCATTATTCCGGATCAGCTAGCAGGAGATTCGGAGAAAGAGAATGAATGAAATCATCTTGTATTCCATCGGTGTTGCGCAACCCATTACACCTAAAGAACCGTTGCCACCGCTGCCGGAGATTCCGCGGGGGAGTGTGGTGGTGGTCGAAGGGCGGGCGCCGATTTGGAGATATGGTCTGGCATTTCACAAATTGCACGGCTCACCCGCGGCGGCAGTGGCGGTGTATGACCCGCGTTTGGGCGCGGTGGTCGTGGCATCGCACTCGCCAGCGTTCCGTGATGGCCAAGTGTTGGATGTAACCCTGCCGCAAGGCAGCGACCAGTCGTTTAACCCGCAGCCGTAGGCGAGGGAAGGAGTAACTACAACCTTATAAAATACACCCAATCACGCTCTCGTTGGAGCTTTGGTTGCCCCGTGGCTTCCAATCCTGACAGTCGGAAATAGCGGATGCATGATCGTGAGGTTCGTTTGCGATCATCCTCGCCTGCGGCTGCGGGTTAAACGAGTGGTTGGCAATTTAGGGTTAAACGAGTGGTTGGCAATCCGATGTACAGCCATCTATGCAATGGAGAAGAGTTATGATTCACGGCTATCACATTATTTGGGGCACTTATGGGTTTTGGCTGCCGAATGATCCACGTGGCTCTTGGTCGGATTTTGTATATGCTTGGGAGCTTGTGCGGTTTGGCCCCGCTACGAAGAGTATTGAAAGGCGCGATGTTGATCCAGACAAATATCAGGCTTGGCGCGAAGCAGCTCGCAAGGCATTGAAATATCCGGCGGTCACTTTGTCTGGTAAACAGGCGCTTGAGGCAGCAAATGGATTTTCACGCCTGATCGCCAAGAGCCGCTTGTGTGCGTGGGCGTGTTCGATTTTGCCGGAGCATGTGCACCTGGTCTTGGCTCGGCATCGATACAAAATCGAATTCGCCGTTAATTTGCTTAAGGGCGAGGCGACCCGACGTCTGGTGGAAGTTGGTTTGCATCCGATGGAATCGTATCGGAATGACAAAGGAAAGCTGCCGTCGATGTGGAACGAGAACCAATGGATCGTTTATTTGGACACGGAGGAAGCGATCGAGAACGCCGTCCGATATGTGGAAGAAAATCCGGAGCGGGAGGGGTTGAAACGCCAGCGATGGACGTTTGTTACACCCTTTGCTGGTATACCTCAAGGAGGTTGGACCACGTACCACTAACGATTGGTGCAATCACTGCCATGTTCAACTCGCAGCCGAAAACGCCAACTCGTTCAACCCGTAGGACACAAACTCGTTTAACCCGTAGCCGTAGGCGAGGGAGTATGACCGATGCGTAAGTCACCAATATGCAGCCACATAAAACGCAATGCTCGGACGCGACACAGAAAATGCGGTTGTGAGGTGATGAGTTTGGTCGCGATAGATATTGCCCAGAGCTATTGTTTCAATCACCCTCGCCTGCGGCTACGGGTTAAACGACAGGTCAACCTAAGATCGAAGTGAATGCAATGAATATGGAAACGCAGAACGTTTCCGAGTTCCCCGATTTCTTTTTCGCGCTGCATGGCTATCCGCCGATGCCGTGGCAGGTGCGGTTGGCGGAGCGGGCTTGTGAGGGACAGTGGCCGGAGCTGATTGATCTGCCGACCGGGGCCGGGAAGACGTCGTGTTTGGATATTGCGGTGTTCGCGCTGGCTTGCCAGGCGGATCGGCCACCGAAAGAGCGAACGGCACCGCTGCGGACGTTTTTAGTTGTGGATCGGCGGATTGTGGTCGATGATGCGTTTCGACGCGCGTGCACGATCGAGCGAAAACTGGCTGACGCGGTTGAGTCGGATGGTGTCTTGGGTCGGGTCGCCCGTAGACTGTTGGCGTTGCAAGAGCCTGTGGAGAATAGATCGAGTGATCGCCCGGTGAATGATGGCGAACGGGATGGCAATTCTGCGGGGCAGTTGCGACCGATCGCGGCGGTTCAGCTTCGCGGGGGGATTTATCGCGATGTGAGCTGGGCTCGGTCGCCGACGCAACCGATGCTGGTGACCAGCACGGTCGATCAAGTCGGCTCGCGATTGCTGTTTCGCGGTTATGGTGTCTCAGAAGCAGCCCGACCGATCCATGCGGCGCTGACTGCTTGCGATAGCTTGATCATCCTGGATGAGGCGCATGTTTCGAAGGCTTTTGGGCAGACGCTTGCGGCAGTCAGGGCCTATCAGAAAATGCCGAAAAGCCTGCACCGGAACCCCTCATCCCCGGCCCTTCTCCCCTGCGAGGGGAGAAGAGAGAAAGATTGTGGGATCGCCTCCAACGCCGCAAAGGCGATGGCTCGACCTCTGCTCGCGATTGAAATGACGGCGACGCCGTCGCGGGAAGTGGCGGCTGCGGCACGTTTCGGACTGACTGGAGAAGAATTGGCCGACTCGACAACCGTTCTCGGTAGGCGGCGGTTTACTTCCAAGCCCGTCGAATTGCGAGTGGCCGAGAAAGCGACAGGTCGGAAAGCTCAAATGGCACTGGCCGCCGAGCTTGCCGAACTGGCACCGACGCTCGTCAGCGACCAGCGACGCGCCGTGGCGATCGTTGTCAATCGCGTGGCTACTGCCAAAGCCGTTTATCAGGCACTGCTCGAAAAAGTGGGCAAGCAGGGAGGCGATGCCGAACAAGTTGAACTGATGATCGGGCGGATGCGGCCGTTGGATCGCGACGCTCAGGCTGAGCGGCTGCGCAAAGTGATCGCCAGTGACACGCCTGCCGATCAGCGGCCCCAGCAGCCGCTGTTCGTGGTCGCCACGCAATGCATCGAGGTCGGTGCGGATTTGGATTTCGACGCGATGATCAGCGAAGCCGCGCCGCTGGACGCGCTGCGACAGCGTTTTGGTCGGCTCAATCGGACGGGCCGCCAGATCGAAGCTTGCGGGATGATCGTCATCCAGGCCGCACAGGCGAAGTCGGACGACGAGTTGGACGAACTCGAAAAAGAAAAGACGCTTGACGATCCGGTGTACGGCAATTCGTTGGCTCGCACCTGGAACCGGTTGTCGGATTTGGCTCGGGATGAGGGCGGCCAGCGCGTCGTCGATCTTGGCATTGCCGCCGCCGACGAGTGGGTGGGGCGCATCGACCGCGATCAATTTCGAACGCAACTAGTGACGGGTTCGCCCGACGCGCCGATTTTGTTCCCGGCCCATCTCGATTTGCTTTGTCAGACTTCCCCTGGGCCGGCCCATGATCCCGATGTGTCGCTCTGGCTGCACGGGCCGCGGCGATCGAGTGCTGGCCGCGATCATTTACTTCCGCGATATGCTGCCGAAGCCATTTAGGCATCTTGCGGTAGTGCCAGTTGTACGCAGTCAACCATGCGGCCATGTCGG
>JACTND010000221.1 GCA_014584305.1 Planctomycetota bacterium
AAACGCGACGCCGCGTGGCCGACGCGATCGACTACGCGCGGCTGAAAACGTCCATCGCCGATCAGCGAATTCTGCTAGCCGGACTCGCGGATGGCGGCACCATGGCCTTTCGCTTGGCGTTTGCCTGGCCGCATCTCATCGCCGGGGCCGCTTCCTTCAACGGTCCCCTCCCCTCCGGCCACGCTCCCCTCGCACACTGGGAACGCTCGCGTCACGTTCCTTTGTTCTGGAGTCACTCGCGACGATCACCGGACTTCGCCGAGTCCGACTTGTGCGAGCAACTCAAATTACTGCACGCGGCCAGCTTCAACCTGACCTTACGCCAATACCCGACGGCCGATGTACTCCCCGCCAAAGCGCTGCGGGATGTCAACACGTGGGTCATGGAAATGATCGAATCGGCCGTTGTCTGAGAGCCGCGCAAGGAACTGGTCGAACCTCGCCACAGGCGCACCGTTCTCCCTGCCGCCGGGCAGGTAAACATGTTAACCGCCTCAGTCTTAAAATTGCGCATACCCGGTCCAAACTCGTACTCAATGAAATGGTACTCGTACTCGTAATCGTACTCGCACTCAATCAGTGCGTTTCGAGTCCGAGTACAAGCACGAACATCCCGCCCTTGGGAACGGTCCATACCCTGCGAGGGGAGAAGGGGGTTCGTTTTTCGGGATAGGCTCTAAACCGCCGCCGGTCGGTGACTGGGGAGCCAGTGACAAAGCCCGACACCAAGAAAATAAAGAACCGTCAACGGTGCGGCCAATAAGATCATGCTGATCGGCTCGGCGGGAGTCAGCAACATCGAGATCACAAAGATCACCATCACGGCAATGCGCCATTTCGACAGATACTGCTGGATGCTGAAAATTCCCAAACGGTACAAAAACAGCATGACCAACGGCAATTGAAAAGCTACGCCAAATCCCAGCGGCAGAAACAACACAAAACTCAACCATTCGTTAATGCGCGGTTGCAAGGCAATTCCCATCTTGGCATTGAAGCTGAACAAGAACCCCAGCACGGGATCGAACACAAAGAAAAACGCCACCGCGATCCCACTGAAAAACAACCCTAAACTGACGGGCAAGTAAATGTGTACATACCGCTTCTCATGCGGATACAATCCCGCCGCCACGAACGACCACAATTGATAAAACACCCAGGGGCTGCTAATAAAAATCCCGGCGATCAATCCGGCCTTCATCCAGATCATGAATCCATCCGTGGCCGCCAGCGACTGTGGTCGCACGTCCAACTCCGACCAGATTTCCAGCGGCACCAACGGCTTCCGCAACGCGGAAAACTCCGTGGCAAATGTCCCTGCGACGAGCAATTCGTTCAACCCCCGCCGGGTGTCGTCCGTCGGCTCGGCGCGGTGCTTGTCCAACAGTTCGCGCAGTTGCCGATCGACCGAGACGCCGAACATGAAATGGAACAACCAATGCGCATCGCGAAACATCGGCGCAAAGGGCTCCTGTTCAAAGAACTCGACGCGATTGCAGACGGCGTTCAAACCGCTGGCGACTTGCCGCACATCCGCGGGAACAGGCGCAGCGGCTTGCGCCACGCGTTCGACCGCCGCGCGCTCGTCGGCAGTGAACACCTGCCCGATCGCCTGCACACGGGCGCCGTTCTCGCCGTGGGGGGGCTCGACCAGTTGCTTCGCAATCCGAACCAACGATTCGGCGGTCAGTTGTTGGGCGAACCGAGGGGGCTGCCACTCCGCGACTTCCCCAGTTTGCTCAAGATACGGGGCCAGTGCCGCCATCAATTGCTCGGGATCGACCATCACCGTGCGCGGCGCCCGGGCATCGCCTTCGAGCCATTTCTTCAAGTCGGGGGACAACCAACCACGCTCGGCGGCCAACCGCTGCACGGCCAAGTTCTGTTCATATTTTCGCATCGCGCGTTCGAGCGGCCGCGTCAGAAAGGCGACAACCTGCGTGGCGACGAACAGGCCAATCGCCGTGCCGATCCCCAAACCAATCACGGCGCGGACCAGGACGCGGCGCAATTCTTCCAAATGCTCGCCAAACGACATCCGCGTCGTTTCAAACAGATCATCGTTGGGACGACGCGCCGCCGTGAGTCGTGGGGTTACCGTCTGATTGGCCATGGGCTCTCAACTGGATTCTTTTCCCGAACCGCAGTCAATTGTAGGGGCATTCGGACGCGTTCACAGGCTAGGTCTCCTGATCCAGCGCTCGGCCGTCAGACGTCGCCGCTCGGTCGGCACCATTGCCGGGCCGCCATGTCCAACGGCCCATCGCCAAAATGACCAGCGTCCCCACGGCTGCCAAAGCAATCACCAGCGGCGAAATCCACCGGGTCGATTCGGGACCGAAGCCCAAGATGGCCGCACTTACCGAAGCGCTGATCCACATGGCCGTTAACGCGATTACGCGGGCCCGCATCGGCATCTGCGTCGGCTTGTCCAAGTAAACCAGAAACCGAGCAAAATACCGGTTTCGGACAAGACGTTCTTCCAAGTAAGGACAACTGCGCGTGAACAAATAGCAGGCCATGATCAAAAAAATCGTGGTCGGCATCCCAGGAACGATGGCTCCCACATAGGCCAGCCCCACACAACCCACGCCGGCCGAAGCGAGCATCCACCGTTTGAAGGCGCCCCATGGACTGTCTTTTTTGATTTCAATCTCAGGCATAACTCATCCGGGCGAGCCGGCCCGCGCCATCCGACGAACGCGCGTTTGCCAACTCGGCGCACCTATTCGCCCGGGCTTCCGTCCCAAAACGAACGATTCTCGGTCACCATCCATCTCACCCGATTGTAGGCCAAACAAACTTCCCTAGCCAATGGACGGAATTGTCGCAGCACGGATTCACTGTCATGGCAGGATTGTAGTGGTGCGCCCCTGCGGCTTGTGAGTCACGACAACCCCACCACCTCGAAACCGCGGCGATACTCCTTGGTCAAGAATCGGTCGGCATCGACGGCGTTGGTCGCGGTGAGTCGCTCGGCGTCCCATTCGATCGAGGAGCCCGATCGAAAGGCGACAATTCCCAATAACACGGTTTCCGTCAGCGCGCCGGAATAATCGAAGTTGCAAGTCGTCGGCGCACCGGTTTTGCACGCCTCCACCCACTCGTTCCAATGACCGACTGACGCCGGAATCGTCGGTTCCGG
>JACTND010000019.1 GCA_014584305.1 Planctomycetota bacterium
AGCGACCGCCACGCACGGCCTGCACCGTCCAAAAGGCCAAAATCAGCGAGCCCGTCGCCGCGTGACCAGTGATCAGTATCGTTTGCCAAAATCCGCGATGGGGAATGACATATTGCTGGGCAATGCTCCATTCGGAAAACCACAATGGGAAACCGTACTTCAAAATCCAGGTGGTGAGCCCCAAACAAAACTGAAGCGCGACCAAGTGGACCAACCACAGCATCGAGCCGCGCAGCCCCTCAGGCCAACGCGTCCAGCGCGCGATGCGCACTGCATGGATCGCCGTGAACGCCACCAAGGCGATCGCCAAGGCCACATGCAGATAAACGGCATGCACAAAGCCATTCGGCGGCAAATCAACCGGATAGTGGCGGACGACTGCCCCCACGACCAACTGCAGAAAAGCCAGACCGCATAACATGCGCCCCGCGCGGATCAGCGACCAGGCGCGGCGCAGTCCGAGCGGCGTAGTCGTCAACGGGCGACTCCACCAACGGGATGTTGTGACGCAAAACGACACTGCCGTGGCAAAGAACAGAGGCCCCGTGCAACCGTGAATCAAGGCGAACCAGCGTTCGTCCATCACCACGCGCAGACCGCCCAATGCGCCTTGTCCAATCACCATGGCCAGCAGCACAAGGGCAAACGCACACACCCAGCGCGGTTGCCGCGAACGGAAACAGGCGACCACCAGGCCAATGTTGATCAACCCCGCCAACGCTCCCAACAGCCGGTGGCCATGCTCGACGAACAAATCCCAAGGGCCGAAAAACCATTCATACCAGGGGTACAAGAACAAGTTGTATCCGTACGTCCCTGGCCAATCGGGAACCGCCATTCCGGCTTGGGTTGTCGTTACTAAACCTCCCATCCAGATCAATGGAAAGACGGTGGCCACGAGCAGCACGCCCAAGCGATGGGGCCAGCGCCCCTCGGAATGTTCGGATACTGCTGCTGCCCGTTCGTTCATTGCTGCGCCCTCGACTGGACAAGCTCTGGGTTTGCCTGCGGCAGGTGATCGGGACCATCGGGGGAGATTTCGTATTGGTAAGGCCAGCGATATACTGTCGGACAACTGGCAAAATTGCCGTGCGGCGGCGGATTGTCGGTTTCCCAATCCAACGTGTTCGCTCCCCACGGATTGCGTTCGGGCCGACGGCCCCACAGCAAGCTCCCCAAGAAATTGACGGCGAAGATCAATTGGGCCGCCCCCATCCCCAATGCGCACCAGGTGATGAATTGGTTAAGCGGCAACAAGTCGCGGAAACTTTCTACGACATACGGGTCGGCGTACCGTCGCGGGAATCCGCGCGCCCCCAAAAAATGCATAGGGAAAAACGTGCCGTTCAAGAACAGGTACGTCAACACAAAATGGATTTTCCCCAACGTTTCATTCATCAGCCGACCGAACATCTTCGGGAACCAAAAATGGATGGCGGCGAACGCAGCCAGAATACTGCTGCCAAACAACACGTAATGGAAGTGCGCTACAATGAAATAGGTGTCATGGATGAGAATATCCGCCGGTGGAGCGGCCATGACGATTCCCGACAGCCCGCCGATCACGAACATGCTTATGAACCCCACGGTGAACAGCATCCACGATGTCCAGCGAATCCGCGCACTCCACAACGTCGCCAACCAATTGAACGTTTTCACGCCGCTGGGCAACGCGATCAACATCGTCGAAGCCATGAACGACACGGTCAGCAGATAACTCATCCCCGACACGAACATGTGATGTCCCCAAACGATGAACCCCATCCCGGCGATGGCGATCATCGACAGGACCATCACCCGATAGCCGAACAACGGGCGGCGACAACCGCAACTGAGCAGATCCGACACTATCCCCATCGCCGGCAGGATCATGATGTACACGGCCGGATGTGAGTAGAACCAGAACAAGTGTTGCCACAACAAGGGCTGGCCCGCTCCTGTGGCAATATCTTGACCTTCGATCACCAAACCGGCTGGAACAAAGAAACTGGTCCCGGCCCAGCGATCCAGCAATTGCATCAACAAGGCCGCCGTCAACACGGGTAGGGCAAAGGCTTGCAACACCGCCGTAATCAACAGGCCCCACACGGTCATCGGCAAACGAAACCAGGTCATGCCCGGAGCCCGCAGCTGCATGATCGTGGTGATGTAGTTCAGCGAGCCCAGCATCGACGAAACGCCGACGAAAACGAGTCCGACTAACCACCAGTCCTGTGCGTTACCATACACTACGCTCAGCGGCGGATAGGCCGTCCAACCGGCCTCAGGACCTTGGTCCCCGGCCGCCAACGCGACAACCATGCAAGCAAATCCCGGCCACATCAGCCAATAGCTCAGCATGTTCATGGTGGGAAACGCCATATCGCGGGCGCCGATCA
Organism: Planctomycetota bacterium; assembly: GCA_014584305.1. GTDB lineage: Bacteria > Planctomycetota > Planctomycetia > Pirellulales > Pirellulaceae > BJ22. Next base: position 2,379 of record JACTND010000019.1, read on the forward strand.
TCAACGGAATCAAGTAGTTTCCAAATGCGCCGACCAACAAGGGAATCACGACAAAGAAAATCATGATCGTGGCGTGCATCGTGAATAACGTGTTGTAGAATTGCGGCGTAATCTGTCCGCCATCCGCAGCAAACATCCAACGCCCGAACACCGGCATCTCGGTCCAAGGCCAGGCCAGTTGCCAGCGGATCGCGAGCGCGAGCGCGCCGCCGATCACCATCCAGATCAACGACGACATGAGAAACTGCAATCCGATCGTTTTATGATCCCGCGAAAACAGATAGCGGCTCCACCATACCGAAGGTCGGTCGTGTGCGGCGCCACCCAAGCCGCGAGCAGTCGCGTCACTCATTGCCCGAGACTCCCCGCGTCGGCTGGGGCCAGCGCCTCCTCTCGCGGAGCGCGACGTGAGTCACCGGCGGATTGATGTGCGCCAAGTGGCCCGATCGGGGCAGCGCTCGTTGAACCAGGATACCCGCTTCATACTCTGCGCGCGGCACGAAGCGCACGCGCCCCTGCATTGTGTAATGCCCCCAACCACACAATTCGGCGCAGACCATTTCCAACTCGACCGGTTTCTCCACGCGAAACCAAAGGAACTGCGGCAGCCCCGGGACGACGTCTTGCTTGACGCGTAAGCCAGGAACAAAAAAACTATGGAGCACATCGCGGCTTTCTAGTTGCAGCACGACGTCCTCACCCACCGGCAGTACTAACAGATTCTCAACAAACACGTCGTCTCGCGTTTCCAACAATCCGTCCGGACCGGCATGATAAAACTCCCAGCCGAAACGTTTGGCCACCACCTTAACCAGCGGAGGTTGGGCGATGGCGCGCCCCTTGTCCAGAATCTGAGGGCGCAGCAGTTTGTTTTCGTTCCACGATGGAAATTGATAAACCGCTAAGGCGATCAACACACAGGCTGGTACTATCGTCCAAACGATCTCCAGCATCGTGTGATGCGCTGTCGTCGATGTCGCCTGCGCCCGCGCGGATCCTTGCCAACTAAACCAGAACAAGGCCCCCATGGTGAGCACCAAAACCACGGCGGCCACCAGGTGCGTCAGCACGAAAAGCCGATCGATCGAATCTCCCCCGGCATTGTAGTTGGGGGGAAGCCAGAATTTTTGTAGTGGCGGAACGCCCAGAGCAGCCAACAGGTATATTGCGCTGCACGCGATCGGGACGACTAGGAAAACCAGACTCCACAGGCGTTGCATGGCTTCACCGGGATTGTTTCTCGTAGGGTAACGCCAGGACATAGGCCACGAGAGCCCAGATTTCCTCGCTGCTCAATGTCGGCGAACTGGGCATGGGCGTTCCTTCTATTCCCGCCGCAATCCGACGAAACAACGTGGCGTCATCACCGCCGCCACGATAGACCGGGACATGCAAATTGCGCGGCCGAATCTGGCGTGGAAAGAGCGCGCCAGCCGCCAAGAAATCGCGGAACGTCTGCCGGTTCAGCGGGTCCACTCCCGGCGACTTCAACCATTCATTTGTCCAATCGTCATAATTGTCCTGTTGCCCGTCACCAAGCCCAGTATCCCCGTGACATTGCAGACAATTCGCCTTGCCATAAAACAATTGACGGCCCTGCGCCACTAGCGCGGCATGCTCCACCGTGGTCGCGTCCATGCTGTCCGGTGGAGGGGGGACCTCGATCACCCTGCGGTCGCGGTTCGTCCAGCGCGGCAAGATCTCATCGCGCAACCACTCGCCGACGACCAGGAAGATTTGTTCCTCCAGTTCGTTATCCATGGAGCCGCTCGATGCTGAATCCGTTTTCTGTTCACGAAGGGTTGCTAAGTTAATCAAGGGTTGCCCGTCCAAGTCGGCCAGTTCCGCCAGCAATCGGCGCTCGAACTCGCCCCGAATCGCCAGGTATTTCACGTAGTCCACCAAGGCCGCCACATCTTCATCGGACAACGCGCGAAACGACGGCATGGCAGTCCCCGGAATCCCTTCGCGGATGACGCGGGTCAAATCGGCATCGGTCGGCGGGCTGCGCAGGGGAGTCGATTTGAACTTGAATTTTCCCAGTCGAAAATCGCGCGGGTAGGGTTGCACGGCCGTGGCCGTAGCCCCCGCCCCATCGCCAGTCAATCCATGGCAATGGGCGCAGTTTGCGCGGTACAAACCAAAACTAGTCCCCTGCCGGTTGCTAGAGACCGGACCAGCCGCGCGATACAGTTGAGCCAGAGAGACGACTTCCATTGGGTTCCGATCGCTCTCCAACGCATGCGGCGCATGGAACGCACCGATCGCACCGCTTGTCCCCCAATGATGAATTTCGGCTTTGAGGAAAGGAAACCGAGGTTCATTCGGCGTACCGAAAAGAGTCGTCAGGACCGTACCGACTTCCTGGCGGTAGCTCAGTGGAAACTGCTCGCCGTCGGGCAAGTGGACTTTTTGCTGCTTCAGCCATTCGACTTCATTAAAGCGGAACTCTGGTGGGGGGAGTCTGCCGCAACCGGCGACTAACAAGAACAAACCCACGCAATACAGTCGAGTCATCATGAACGATCACCGTCCCTGCGCACCAATTGATTGATCGCCAACCGCGCGCGACCCAGCATCCCGTCCGCCTGCGGGCCGGGGCCCTTCTTTATTCTTCAAAACGCGTCATCTTCGTCGATACGACAGATTGTCGCAAGCGGCAGGCGGGCACGCGCTCTGTTGGATATTCTTGTCGCGCAATATTGACGTTGTAAATCTGCGGCGAATTCATGATGATGTCGCGTGGGAACCGGCGACAAGTCAACAGGTGCGGGGGACCTGCGCCGGGCATTCATCATCACTTTCAGGAACTGGCCGCGGCACGAAGCATATGCGGTTGGCATTAATTGTATTGCTCCCTTTGTTAGGCGCCTGGCTGCCGGGCCTGCTCGTCCGTACCGGCCGCAATGCGTGCGCGCTGGCGGCCGGTATTCCCACGGTGTTATCGTTGGCGCTGTTGTTGACGCATATTCCCGAGTTGCCACACGGGGTGGTTGTCTCTTCCTTTCCCTGGGCGCCGCAGCTGGGACTGACGCTGAGTTTTCGACTGGATGGTCTCGGCTTCCTGTTCGCCGCCTTGATTCTATCGATTGGACTATTGATCACGCTCTACGCGCGATTCTATCTCAGCAATAAAGACCGGTCGGGCAACTTCTTCACTTATTTGCTGCTGTTTCAAGCAGCCATGTTGGGCATCGCAATCAGCGAGAATTTGCTATTGCTGGTTATCTTTTGGGAACTGACCAGCTTGGCATCGTTTCTGTTGATCGGGTTCTGGAGTTGGTTGGAGGAAGGACGCCGCGGGGCATTGATGGCTTTGGCGGTAACCGGCGCCGGAGGCTTGGCCTTGATCGCCGCGGTGTTGCTGCTGGGAACGATCACCGGCAGTTACGAACTGTCGGTTGTACTGCAGCAACGCGAACAGGTTCAAGAGTCGCCTTGGTATCCGGTGCTGCTGACGCTGGTGTTGATCGGTTGCTTTACGAAGAGCGCGCAGTTTCCTTTTCATTTTTGGTTGCCGCGCGCCATGGCGGCGCCGACTCCGATCTCTGCCTACTTGCATTCGGCCACGATGGTCAAAGCGGGTGTATTCTTGCTCGCGCGCCTTTGGCCGATATTGGCGGGAACATCCGCCTGGTTCTACGCGGTGACAACCACCGGCCTGGTGACCATGTGTTTAGGCGCCATTGTGGCGATTCTCAAAGACGATCTCAAAGCATTGCTGGCCTATTCGACTGTCAGTCACTTGGGAATCATGACCATGCTGCTGGGGCTGGGTACGCCCGCCGCCGCGTTGATCGCCATGTTGCACTTGTTGAATCATGCGCTGTTCAAAGCCGCCTTGTTTTTGACGGCGGGTATCGTGGACCACGAGACGGGACTGCGCGATGTGCGGCGATTGGGCGGTCTCTGGCGCTGGATGCCGTGGACCGGCTGTGCGGCGTTATTGGCCGTGGCCGCCAACGCGGGGCTGCCGCCATTGGGCGGGTTCATCTCGAAAGAGTTGATCGTCGAGCAGGCGCTGCACACGCCTTGGTTGGAGTCGGAATGGGTCGTCCCAGCGGTCCTCGGCGTGTCAGCCGCCTTTTCGATGGCATATTCGCTACGGTTCTTTTGCGGAGTCTTTTTAGGGCGCCCCCGCTGGGTCGATCAATCGCACGTGGCTGGCGCGCACCACGCGCCCCAGCATCATCCGCACGACCCCGATTGGGGATTGCTGTTTCCTCCGGTGTTGTTGGCCGCTGGCGCTTTGGCGATCGGGATTTGGCCGCAAACCTTGGTCGAACCGCTCATCGGATGGGCGGCAATTGCGGTAACTGGCGACCATGCTGCGGCGGAATCCGTTCACCTACAGTTGTGGCACGGTTTCTCACCAGCACTCTATTTTTCAGTTGGAGCACTGGGCATCGGCGTCATCTTGTATTCGCTGTCAGGATTGGTTCGCACGATCGGGCTGGCAGTATTGCGCTTCGACTTCGGGCGCGCTTTCGACTTGACCTTGAGCGCGGCAACGCGGGGCACGCGTTGGTTCGTAACCTGGACCCATAATGGCTCTTTGCAACGTTATGTGCTGGTAACCCTGGTTGGCTTCTGTGCTCTGGGGGGAGCCGCCTGTGCTCAGGCCGTGTACGAACCGGGCGCGCGTCCACTGTTGCCCGTGGCGCCCCCGGCCGTCGTGGGTTGGATTCTGGTAATCGGAGTCTGCCTGGCGACGATCGTGTTTTACCGCCAACGGTTGACGTCGTTGATCACCGTCAATGTCATCGGATTGATCGCTTCGATTGCCTTCATCTACCTTTCAGCTCCCGATTTAGCGTTGACACAGATTGCGGTCGAGGTCGTCACGGTCATCTTGATTCTGTTGGCCATGTATTTCTTGCCCAAGGAATCGCCGCGCGAATCGTCTTATTGGCGGTTGATCCGCGATGGTGGCCTGGCGCTAGTGATCGGAGCCGCCTTGGGTTGGATGTCGTGGTCGGTGATGACGCGCGATTTTGTCTCGATCGCAGGTTACTATGTTCAAGAATCGAAGCCTGCCGGAGGCGGGGCCAATGTGGTCAATGTGATTCTCGTGGATTTTCGCGGCTTTGATACCTTTAACGAGATCATGGTGTTGGGAATTGCCGCGCTGGGCATCTATGCATTGCTCGACGGCGCGATGCACGGCCCGGCCGCTTCGCGATTGGATACCTGGAAGCCCGATCTGCCGCAGTCGCCCGATCGGCATCCGTCGTTGTTGATCGTACCGACACGCATCATGTTGCCATTGGCCCTAATGGTGGGGGCGTACATTTTCTTGCGCGGTCATAACTTTCCGGGCGGAGGATTTGTTGCGGGCCTGATCGTGACCATTGCCCTGATCATGCAATACATGGTCAGCGGCTATGACTGGGCCAACCGGCGCATTTCGATCAACTACCACGCTTGGATCGGTTGGGGAATCTGGTTGGCCGCCGGAGCAGGCATCGGCGCCATGGTGATGAACTATCCATTTCTGAAAAACGCCCACCACCATTTCCATTCGATTTGGTTGGGCGACTTTGAACTGGCCAGCGCGGTCGTGTTTGATGCAGGCGTGCTGCTCTGCGTAGTCGGCGCAGTGATGTTGGCGCTGGCCAATCTCTCGCGCTTGGGGCGCCGTGCGTACAAGGCGGCGCGGCGCGCGGGCGAGCAAGGCCATACGGACGTTCTGACGCCAACAGTGGTCGAGGATTAGGGGAACGCACGATGGAGTGGATCATCGCCAGCGCGATAGGATTGATCACCGCCACCGGCGTGTTTCTTCTGTTGCGCCCTCGCACATTTCCGGTCATTCTCGGTTTGGTCGTGTTGACGTATTCCGTCAATTTGTTTGTCTTTGCCATGGGACGCTTGGCGGTCGATGCTCCGGCGGTGATCAGCGAGTCGCGGGAAAGTTATACCGATCCGTTGCCGCAAGCGTTGGTGTTGACGGCCATTGTCATCTCGTTTGGCACGACTGCTTTTGTCGTCGTCCTTGCGTTGCGCGCGTTCTTGGAGAGCGGCAATGATCATGTCGATTTGATACCGTTGGAATCGGACGCGGCGGAGGATGTGCTATGAATCATTGGTTAATTCTGCCCATTCTCATTCCGGCAGTCACCGCGCCGTTGTTGATTGTGTCGGCTCGTTATGACACGCCGTTGTCGCGCGTCTTCTGTGTGGCCGCCAATGTCGTGATTGGATTGGTGGCCATCGTGTTGGTGCACATGGTGTCCACCGCAGGACCTCAGTCGTATGCCTTGGGAGGCTGGCCCGCACCCTATGGAATCGTGATTTACGCCGATTCACTCACCGCCATGATGTTGCTGCTGGCCGCAATGATCGGTTTGGTAGTATCGATCGCGGTCATGGACGGCGAAGACGAAAATGGACGATACTTTCACGCGATCTTTTTGTTCCAAATGATGGGCATCAATGGCGCGTTTCTGACCGCGGACTTGTTCAATCTGTTCGTGTTTTTTGAGGTCATGCTGTTGGCCTCGTACGCATTGATGGTGCATGGCGGCGGCGCCAATCGGCTACGGGCTGGTTTGCAGTTTGTCGTCCTCAATCTGGTGGGCTCGACCCTGTTCTTGATTGGCGTCGGCCTGCTGTACGGAGCATGCGGGTCGCTGAATCTGGCAGATGTTGCCGAGCGCGTCCGAGAATTGCCAACCGGACAGCACCAGGCGATGCTGACTGGCGTCGCCTTGATGATCGGTGTCTTTGCGCTGAAAGCGGCCTTGGTGCCATTCCATCTGTGGTTGCCGGGGACGTATCGCGAGGCACCGCCCTTGGTCACCGCGTTGTTCGCGGTAACGACGAAAGTGGGCATCTATGCCATGCTCCGCATGGGTTTCGCTTTGGATTTTTGGGAACCGGGAACCCTCTTTTATTCGATCGGTCAATGGATGTTGCCAGCGGCCTTGGTAACCGTTGTGGTGGGAGGAATCGGAGTGGTCGGCGCGCGCCGCTTGGGAGAAATGGCGGGCTACACGGTCGTGGCTTCGATGGGAACAATCCTGATCGGTGTGGCCACCGCCACCGAAGGAACTTTGGTTGCCGCACATTACTACCTGATCCACTCGACGCTGGCTGCCGCCCTGCTGTATTTCGTCGTGGCCTTGGTCCAGGTCAATCGCGGTCCGGCCAGCGATTCGATTCGGCTGGGAACCTGGCAACGCCGCTCCGGGCTAATCGGCAGTTGTTATTTCATTGCTGCTGTAGCCATTGTGGGCTTGCCGCCGCTGTCGGGGTTTATCGGAAAATTGCTCGTATTGAAGTCGGTCCAACTCCAGCCGGCAATGATTTGGACCTGGAGCGTCCTGCTCGGTGCGTCACTGTTGATGTTGCTGGGTCTGACGCGCGCGGGGATCATGGTGTTCTGGACCGGGCAAACACAGGAGCAGGAACCAATGCACCGGCCACGAGGCGTACTAACGTTGGTCGCCAGCGGCATCGTCGCCGCATCGCTGGTGGGTATGACCGTTGGCGCGGCACCGTTGATGGAGTACTTGGAACATGTCGTCGAGCACATGTTGCGGGGTCAAAGTTAAACGATGACACAGCGCGACTTAGCAGAGTTGAGACAAGAGTACGCCCAGGGCGAATTGGACGTCGGTTCGACTGACCACTCGCCATTTCGGCAATTCGACGCCTGGTTTCAACAGGCGCTCAGTGCGGAGTTGCTAGAACCGAATGCCCTGGTGTTGGCCACGGTAGCGCCGGACATGCGACCGACGCAACGGACCGTATTGCTGAAGTACTTTGATGAAACCGGCTTCGTTTTCTTTACCAATTACCGCAGCCGCAAAGCCGCGCACATCGACAACAACCCGCAGGTGTCGCTGCTATTTCAATGGTTGCCGTTGCAGCGACAAGTGGAGATTTCCGGCGCGGCGCAGCGAGTGGGCATGATCGAGTCACTGAAGTATTTTTCCCGACGGCCGCGCGATAGCCAGATTGGCGCCTGGGTTTCAGAACAAAGTTCGATCGTGACATCGCGGAGCCTGTTGCTCGCCAAGTTTGCCGAATTGAAGTCCCGCTTCGCCGATGGAGTAATACCGCTGCCGTCGTTCTGGGGTGGATATCGCGTCGCGCCGACACGGTTTGAATTCTGGCAAGGCCGTCCGTCGCGTCTGCACGATCGAATCGAGTATCTCCCCGAGGAGGACGGTACTTGGCGGCGGCAACGGTTGGCACCTTGATGAGACGCAAACAGCGATGAAACGCAAAACACAAATAACGTCACCGGCCGAACGCGGATGGCTGCGGCAGTGGATTCCCCATCCGATGTTGACGGTGATGCTGTTCATGCTCTGGTTGGCGCTCATCAACCGCCCGCAACCGAGCAGCGTCATCGTCGGTTTTCTGTTAAGCGTATCGATTCCGGTCATCACGCGGCGCATCTGGTTGAACTCGCCGGGACTCGGGCGCTATGGCGTCATCGCCTGGTATGTGGTGATGGTATTGGCCGATGTAATCATGGCCAATATCCAAGTCGCCTGGCTGATCGTGTGCCGCCCGAATCGTTCGCTGCGCAGCCGATGGTTCACGGTGCCGTTGGACGTCACGTCGGATGAAGCGATTGCGATCTTGGCGGCAACGATTACGTTGACCCCTGGCACGGTGAGTTGCGACCTGTCGGCGGATCGGCGGTCGATGTTGGTGCACGGTTTGGATGTCCGCGACGAAGCGGCCCTGGTGGCCCTGATCAAAACGCGATACGAGTCCCGACTGAAAGCGATCTTTCCATGTTGAGTACGGCATTGATCATCGGATTCTTGGCGGTCTGCGCAGCCACGGTCATGAACCTGTATCGGTTGCTGGTTGGACCGACCATGATGGACCGCGTCTTGGCGGCCGACACGATGGTCATCAACGCTATCGCCCTGATTATTCTCTACGGGATGCAGCAACAGACCAATGCCTACTTCGAGTCGGCCTTGTTGTTCGCCATGTTTGGGTTCACGTCCACGGTGGCGTATTGTCGTTTTGTGTTGCGCGGAGATATCATCGAGTAACGCTATGCCCTTTGTCGAAGAATGCGTGATTTCTGGATGTGTCTTGTTGGGCGCGCTGTTTGCGCTGATCGGATCGTTCGGTATTGTCAAACTCCCCGATCTGATGACCCGCTTGCATGCGCCGACCAAGGCGACCACATTGGGATTGGGCTCGTTGTTGCTGGCTTCGTTGATGTACTTCTACCAGCTCGATGGGGTGTTCTCGATCAACGAGTTGTTGATCCTGTTGTTTCTGTTTTTGACCGCACCGATCTCGGCGCATTTTATCGGCAAGGCTCATTTGCATAGTCAAGTGGACCCGGAAATCGAGTTGCCACCGACGGGGCGCCCGTGTGGCTGGAGCACCTATGAACAAACCTCTGTTGGCGATGACGATGGGCGACCCGCTGGGGATCGGGGCGGAGATTATCGCGGCGAGCTGGGGTGACGCACGCGTTGCGACGTCTTGCCGCCGAGTGGTTTTTGGTCGCAAGGCCGTGCTGCAACGGGCGGTCGAAATGCTGGGACTGAACGTCACTGTCCAAACATGCGAGGACTTGGACGCCGTCACTGATGATCCCCGCCGGATGCCAGTCCACGAAGTCCCCGGACCGGAACTGGACTGGAGTCTCGTCGGTCAGGTTGATCATCGGGCGGGTCGTATAGCCCACGATTGCATTGTTCAAGCCGCGCAGGCGGCGATGACTTCCGCCGTCGCCGGATTGGTAACGGCGCCGATCAACAAAGCTGCCTTGGCAGCGGCTGGCTGCCTCCAGATCGGGCATACGGAATTGCTCGCTACGGTAACGGGCACTGCGGGCGAAGCCATGCTGTTGTACATACCCTCGGGACCGAAATTGCCCCACCACGATGTCGGATTGGGAGTCGTACACACGACGTTGCACGTGGCGTTGCGCGATGTCTTTCACCAGTTGACGATCGACCGGATCGTCAGCCGCTGCCGACTGGCGACCAACTTTGTCCAGCGTTTGTTGTTGGCAAACCAGCGGGAGCGGCCTCCGCGCGTGGCAGTGGCAGCGCTTAATCCCCACGGTGGCGAGCAAGGTCTTTTTGGCCATGAAGAGTTGGAGATCATCGGCCCGGCCGTGACCCAAGCGCAACGCGAGGGACTGCCGGTTGTCGGTCCCCTGCCGGTCGATACTCTGATGGGGCGCGCGGCGGCTGGCGAGTTTGATGTGGTGGTTGCCATGTATCACGATCAAGGTCATATCGCGTTAAAATTGTTGGGGATGCGCGACGCGGTCAATGTGACCTTGGGATTGCCGATCATCCGGGTCAGCGTGGCCCATGGGACGGCGTTCGAGATCGCTTGGCAAGGTCGCGCGGATTGTGGCAGCATGGTACAAGCCACTCGGTTGGCGGCCCAACTTGCGGCATCCAATCCCTAGTTTTCAAACGGATTCACCCACGAAATAAACTCGTGGCGATCGTTGGCCAATTGCACTATGATAGACGGAATCGTACTCGGCGCTATCCGGTTAAGATCGACAGCCATTCAATGAGCACCGAACAAGGACAGCAAATGTTGCGGCCGGCACTCAGCGCGCTGTTTGTGCTGTTGATTCTCGCCGGTCTGGAATGGGGACTGCTCGCGACGTGCGTAGGGGATGACCGCATCAGCTATGCCAGGCAGATTCAACCGATTTTGGCGCGCCGCTGTTACGCTTGTCATGGACCCGACGAGGCCACGCGCGCGGCTGGGCTGGCGCTGCACCAACGCGACTTGCTGCTGGCCGAAACGGACAGCGGCGAACGGGCGGTGGTCCCCGGCAGACCGCAACGCAGTGAGTTGCTCGCCCGCGTAACTAGCGATGATGAGTACACGCGGATGCCCCCGGCGGAACATGGACCGCCTTTGACATCGGCGGAAATCGACCTCTTGCGGCATTGGATCGCGGAAGGTGCGGAGTTTGAAACGCACTGGGCGTATCGCCCCATCGTATCTCCGGAAATTCCCGAAGTGAAGCGCGTTGATTGGCCACAGCGCCCGATCGATTATTTCGTCTTGGCCGGTATGGAATCCCACGGATTGACGCCGAATCCATCGGCAACGCGCAGCACGCTGTTGCGGCGCGTTAGCCTCGATTTGACCGGGCTGCCGCCGACGCGCGAAGAACTGCAGGAATTTTTGGCCGACACGCGACCGGATGCTTACGAACGCTGTGTCGATCGGCTGCTGTCCTCGCCCGCTTATGGAGAACATTGGGCGCGGAGTTGGTTTGATTTGGCGCGGTACGCCGATTCCCAAGGTTACGCGCAAGATGAATTGCGTTCGATTTGGCTGTATCGCGATTGGGTGATCGCAGCCCTCAACGCGGACCTGCCTTTCGATCAGTTTACTATCGAACAGCTGGCGGGAGATTTGCTCCCCAATCCGACCGAATCCCAGTTGATCGCTACTGGGTTTCACCGCAATACCATGACGAATACCGAAGGCGGAACAGATGACGAGGAATTCCGTCATGCGGCTATCGTCGATCGCGTCAATACGACGGGGACAGTTTGGCTGGCGACGACGCTGGCTTGCGCGCAATGCCACACACACAAGTACGATCCGATTACTCATGCGGAATACTATCGGCTGTATGCGCTGTTCAATCAAACGGCGGATAACGATCAGCCGGACAATAGCCCGCTTTTAGAAGTTTGGACTGAAGAGGAGCGTAATCGCCGCGATTCGTTGCTGCAACAAATTGCAGCGCTCGAATCGTCCATAGGTGATTCCGGCGGCGCATCTGAGGAAATCCAAACGCACCTCGCCGCTGTGCAGGAACAGTTGGCGCAGGTGAAACCGACCACGACTCCGATCATGCGCGAGTTGCCCGTCGAATCGCAGCGGGTGACGCGCATCTGCGTCGGGGGCGCTCATCATACGTTTGCCGATCCCGTGGAACCCGGAGTGCCGGTTGCTTTCCAATTTTCCGATTGGCAACCGGCCAATCGACTCGAGCTGGCCCAATGGCTGGTGCACGACGACAATCCGCTCGTGGCCAGAGTGATTGTCAATCGTCAGTGGGAACAGCTCTTCGGTCGCGGTTTGGTGGTTACCGGACATGATTTTGGCACGCAGGGAAATCTGCCGACTCATCCCGAGTTGTTAGATTGGTTGGCGGTCGAGTTTCGCCGCGGTGGATGGTCGCTCAAGCATCTAACCAAGCTGATTGTCATGTCGGCGACGTATCAACAGTCAAGCCATTGGACAGACGCAGCCCGCACCAGTGATCCCGATAATCGCTGGTTATCGCGCGGAGCCCGCTACCGATTATCGGCAGAGACGCTGCGCGATTATGCGTTGGCCGTCAGCGGGTTGCTTTCCAAAAAAATGTACGGCCCGCCGGTTCGCCCGCTGCAACCGAAATCCGGATTGAACGCGGCGTTTGGCGGCACTCTCGATTGGGAGCCGTCCAGCGGCGAAGACCGCTATCGACGGGGAGTTTATACCCTATGGCGGCGGGTCTATCCCTACCCGTCGTTTTTGGCCCTGGACGCAACCAATCGGACGGTGTGTACCGCACAGCGGGTCAACACCAACACGCCGGTCGGAGTTTTCGTGACCCTGAATGATCCCGCGTTTGTCGAGTGCGCGCAGGCCTTGGCCCGGCGGGTTCTCGTCGAATCACCGGCGACGGTTGACGCCCGTCTGGCATGGATCTTTGAAACGGTGGTCTGCCGCTCTCCTCGACCTGATGAGATGGTAGCACTGCGCGCGTTGGCCGAAGAAGCCCTCCGGGAATTCACAGAACATCCCGACAGCGCCGCGTTACTTGCCGGTCCAGTCTCGTCGGAGGACGGCGTCCAACCTGTGGATGTCGCCGTTTGGACATTGATCGCCAACACGCTCCTCAATTTGGATGAAGTGTTGACACGCAATTAAAATGGGGACTTCCTTTCAAGGACAGTCCCCGCCAGAGTCTAACAAATTCTATTGTATTGCGCGCACATTCTTCAGTCGGGACCATGTCCGGTGCCTTGGCGGCAGCCTTGTTGCGTCCCCTCAAGGTCCCCGCTTGGTTTTCGCTATTTGCGCGAACCGCTGGAGAACGAGCGCTGGCCCGCTGACGACGAACGGGACATCCGGTCCGAGGACTGATTAAATTGGCTGTTCGAATCGCTGGACGATTGCGATGACATGCCAGGCATACGTCCCATCTCTACGAATGGCGCTGGCATCATCATCCCTGGGCCGGTCGTTCGGGCGGAAGACATGGCTTGTCCCCAACCGACGGTTTGACCGCTGTTCATCGCAGCCGCCAACTGTTCCGTGACCTGTCGATGTAGCAACTCCAAACAGGCTTGCAGCTCTGCATGATTCAGCGCGCCATCACCGTCTTTATCAAATTGCTGAATCATGGCTGTGGACCAGGCGCCCGAGTCGAAATGAGCAATGCCCGCCGGATTGCCGCCTTGGCCGTTCAGCCCGCCGGCGATATGGCCCTGCCCGCCTACGCGCGTTGTTCCCCCAACCATCGCCCTGTTTTTGCCGTCTTGGCCCATCATTGTGGTGCCAGCAAACAAAGCCAAACACAAGGCGGCTGCTAGAATTCGGACCTGCACTCGCATGTTCATCTCCCTGTTCCGAAGATCTGAGTAATCCCGATTGCCCCTAGTGGTTATTATTGTTGGACCGTCGGCAACATTCAAGTTGGCCAAATTGGCCTTCAAAACTCATATACCAAGCGGAAAAAATGCGGAGTTGTGGCCAGGAGCCGTGCTAGCGAATCAAGCGCATAACCGCCGATTGCCGAAACTAGAGTTATGTCCTGTCCCTCGCGGTGATGCGGTTTCGGCTGGACGCTAGCTGCAACGATCCTTGCAAACCCGATTGACTTGAACTGTCATGTCCAGCCGTAGAACCGACCAGCGCCGCCGCCGTGTACTGATGGACGAGTTCGCGCACAACCCCTCAGCCGATGGCGACGAATTGGCTACTGTCGCACCGGTCGCTCGATCACGGGCGAAATCTGGACCGCGCCGGGCCTATTCCATTAAAGCCGAGCGCCGCCACCAACTCAAAACGACAGACTTGATTCCCAAACGTTGGGCCACGTGGCTAATCGTCATTGGTTGCCTGGGTTTAGGAGTTGGCTTGTTGAATCTAGTGAATATCTATCTGGTACTCACGCCATTGCCGATTTCTTCAGCGGAAACTATCGATGGCACCAGCGATTCCCTGTCCACGGCGGCACGACCCAACCCCGCCCAGAATTCCGTCCCCTCGCCAGTGGACCAAGCCACATCGCTGGTTGGACACAATGGTTTCGCCGCTTGGTATTCATCGCTGTTGTTGATTCTTTCTAGCCTGGCCAGCCTGCAGATCTATGCGCTACGTCAACATCGCCGCAATGACTATCGGGGAACCTACCGCGTTTGGTTGTGGTTTGCGGCGATCTTGCTGGTGTGCAGCCTGAATTGCATCGTCGATCTGCATTCCTTGTGCAGCCAAGGCCTGCGCCATTGGACAGGGGCCTTGGCCTGGGTAGGAACCGGTACCGGGCCGCCCATGATCAAGCTCTCGCTGTTGGCTGTGATCGT
>JACTND010000058.1:0-1286 GCA_014584305.1 Planctomycetota bacterium
CGCGGCCAGCCTGTGGCCAATCTGTACCCGTCGGTGGTGACGCAGCGATACGATCGCGAGATTATCACGGGGTTGCGGAGGGCGGCGGTTCGACTGCGCGCCACCTTGAATTCGCTGCTTTTGGCGGCCACCTTCATCGCCACCGAAACGTGGATGCGCCGCTGGGCCCTTCCACTGTCGGAAGATTGCTTGCGGGTCATCGTACCGATCAGCATCCGCACTCCGGCCGATCAACACCTGCCGGCGTGCAATCGCGCCTCGCTCGTTCAGTTGGATCGCGTCCCCGCCACTCTGCGGGACCGCGCGGGTTTAACCCAGGGGATTGATTTTGAAATCGGTCTGATTCGGCGCTGGCAATTGGACAGAATGTTTTTGATTGCGGTGCGCGCCCATGCGTTATCCACACGGTGGCTGGAAAGTCGAGCAGCGCGCCAAACTCGTCGAGCTACGACCATGCTGACCAACTTGGGACGGCCGTTTCTGAAGACCGGCATTCGAGAGGAACAGCGGCATCTAATGATGGGTGGACATCGATTGACCGACGTCGAGTTGATCGCCCCGATTCGGGAGGGGATGCCCATTAGCTTGGCGGCAGTCGAATACGCCGGGAGTCTCTTCATTGCGTTGCATTATGATGCGCGCGTGCTGACGGCGGAACAGGCGGCGGACTTTGCGCACACGCTCGACGAGCAGGTCCGATTATTTGTCGATTGAGCCCGACGCCGCGGCGATCAGCTTTCGGGCCCGTTCCACCGGGACAGGAAAACGGGTAGCGTGAAATGTCAGTGCTTGTTGCACCGCCAGATCGTCCATTCCCAAATTGCCGAGTTCTACCAGGCAGGTTTGAATCATCCGCGTGTTCAAGTTATCGCTGTCAATCTGTTCGGCTTCGTGTAACACACCCAGGATCAACTTGATCGAATCGTTCGCGCGAATCCGAGCGACGGCCTTAATGCCGGCTTCGCGGGCGCGCCAGCCCTCGACGTCGTCGTCAGCCAGACGTTGCATTTGGTCGGCAAAGGCAGAGCCACTCTCCGGAGGCGTCACGAATCCCCCATAAATGACATGTGCTACATAGGGGATCGCGATTTCGCCTAATTTGGCAACCTCGAGCAAAAACTCTTCCGGTTTGCGCTCGATCAAGGGTGCCAGCCCTTTCCAATGTGTCGTCAACGACAGCAACAACGAGTCCAAACTCTCGGCGGTATTCGGCATAATCGCGACGTACGCCAGCAAGGCCTCATAGCGCACATTCTCGTCGGCGAAATTGTTGATCACGTGGACCA
>JACTND010000058.1:1302-25828 GCA_014584305.1 Planctomycetota bacterium
TTTTGTCGAGATTGGCATCCCGACTCAGATAGCGAATGCGGCGGCACGTTTGAATAATGGTTGCGGGTCGGCTGGATTGCAACTGCAAAGCGATGCGGCCGAACTCCTGCCGCGCCTGCACGCGCTGCCGCTGCTGATTCATTTGCTCCACAATCCAATTTCGATCATCTTCATGAAAGGCTGCCATCGCGAATTGATGAGAATTGCCCTGCGCGTCAACGATCACCGCCTTTCCGTCCACGAGACCGATGAATTGGCCCACGGCCAGATCAAAGTCGTCCGGGCCCCGAAACGTACGATTCCATACGCGTTTATCCGGATCGATCTCTTGTCCTTGCGCCCATTTCGCCAGGCAACCAAACATTAACAGAAACAGGGCGGCAAGCGCGTGAAACAAAGTCACTCGCTGGGGTTCAAGCACCATAATCTGACTCGCGATCGTTTGTGTCCTGTCGAAAGCCCGCGCCTTGTGACCGCTGGGATTGGAAACGACCATTGTCGTCCCATCCGACTCAAAACGTGCGCAAACTCGTCTCCACAGGACCTTGCTGTTCGTCCAATGTTTGCATTTTGGTGATTTTCCAGCTGCCGTCAACCAAGTGGATCTGAAACTCGCCATCGTATTGATTGGTGCGCCGGTGGATATGGCCCCAATGTTCGACCGTGCCGATCAAATTCCAACGGCATCGGTAGCCAAAACTGGCTTGACCGCCAGCCAGGTCCACGCTGGTCGGTTGCCCATCCACAATCTCTACCCGGTCGATTCTGGCGACGGCTCCTCCCTGTTCTTTGACTTCGAGGCTTTGACGCAGTTGCAAATACAACTCCCGGAGCAAGGAGCCGGAAACACTCTTGGCCAAGGCATCATAGACATCCGACTCGTGATAGTAATCGAACGCGCGAAAGACATTGGCGTGCAAGCGGCGAAACACATCGTCCGCTACGTGCGGAGGCAATGTCACCGTCGCGCTGCGCGGAAGTTCGACGCTCCCCGTTCGCCAGGTCACGAACGCCACGGTCAACAGGGTGGCTGCTGCGATCAGCGCGACGGTCGCACCAATCCAACGCTTCCCGCACACGGTGACTACCGCAGCGAGAACTCCGCAGACGATCGCTGATACGGGAATCCGTGCCGGTGGCGCCGCCGGCGACTCGGCTAGGATTTCCTCAATCGTCGGCAACTCTACCTTGGTCGGACTCGCCCAGCGAAACGTGTTGTCCTCGATGAATCGCGAGAACTGCGTTTTTAAGACGGCGTCCAGCGCAAAGACCACGCCCTCCACTGTCCGTACGGCATCGTTAAACATGTTCCAAGTCAAGGACACCTGATCGGGCGGAGATTTGGCACTGTACGACATGATGACCCCCACCCGGCCACTAGCCAGACTGATTTGCTGGCGCGGTGCCCGCATGGCAAAGTCACGGAAATTCAAGCCGTAGAAATCAACGCGATCGAAGACCGGCTGCACCACAATGCCGTCAATCTCGACGGGATTCCATTGACGAAAATAGGTTTCAATCCGTTGCCGCGCGGCTTCCTGTTCGGGCACATCCAAGAAACTGGGGTCGGCGCGCTCGAAGTCAATCACTGTCGCCAGGTTCGCCAGCGGAATTAACAACTCATGGCGCACCTGATAGGGAGTGATATAGATGAACGAATAGACATTGCTGTAACTGGTAATCCCCAACATGGTTTCCCGCTGTTCATTGAACCAAGCCTCCCAGTCTTTTTCTGAGGCATCCGAAGAGAGAACCGGATTGGACCAATCGAATCGAAAAGTCTCCGGCAGATCGGGTTTGAGCATCTGAAAATACGGCTGATCCGAGCCCGCCTGTCGCAGTAGCAATTTGAACTCCGCGGGGAACAGATACTCGTCGCCGGACAGCCGGTGCCGAACCGTAATGAACTCCGGCGGCTCATCGTACCGATACTCAAATTCAAAACCGATCCAGTGGTTCATCAACTCGCCGGCGCGAATCCCCTCCGGGGGAATTTCCAGTTCAATCACTTCCACCAGGCGACCGCTTAGGCTTTGGCCGTCAGCGTCCAACACGTCCAAGCGATCCAGCAGATACCGCGCGTGATCCTGAGTGGCATCGTGAATTTCCTCTGGATCGTAGAATCCATTGCCCAATGGCGTGACACCTTGGAACAACTCTAATTCGTCGGCAAAGCATTTTAAGCGTACAATCGTAGCGAATTTCTGTACGTAGATGTCGGCCTCGATAACACTTACCGGATGGCGCGTCGCCAAAGAAACATGACGCCAATGGCACCAGCCGTGTTGGCAAAGAGCAAGGGACTGCCAAGCCACAATGCTGATACCAAAACAAATCCACCAATGCCGCCAAAACATCCACCGGTCCCAACATGAGTTGTAAAAATGTACTATATCACAAAACTGGATTCTCACGAACGCGACAGGTGATGATGGCCAGTTTTGGGGTCGGCTGATGGGGTAGCTAACCGGCCCGGGCTTGTGGACCGTGTACTACCACGGCAGTTGCCGACCGAGGGAAAATAGGGAATGAGTACAACACTGGGCGTTGGTGTAGTCGGCTTGCATGAAGGGCGGACGTTGCTGGTGGCCCTCAATCATCCGATACCACCCACCGTGGGGTTACCCGCCGGCGATCAGCGACGCGTTTCCTCGGTTCGGGCAGTGGCCGGTTGCGACCAGGATGCGGAAAAAATCGAGCGGGCTCGACGCGATTGTCCTGAGGTGTTTTACACGACGGATTATGAGACCCTCCTGCAGCGCAGCGATGTGGACATCGTCGCGATCTACACTCCCGACGCACTGCACGGCGAACATATTGTGCAGGCTTTTCAAGCGGGCAAGCACGTCATTTGCACCAAACCGCTCATCAATTCAATGGACGACGCCCGGCGCGTGTGGCAGGCATCGAAGCGGGGGGAACGGAAGCTGCTGGTCGGTCAAAGCACGCGGTTTTTCGAGTCGTTTCGGCGGCAACGAATTGCCTACGAGCGCGGTGAACTGGGGACGATCGAACTGGCCGACGCGCATTACATCCACCGGATGGACTGGTACTACGACAAGAGTCTCTGGGCCACCACCACCACCGATTGGGTTTTTTTAGGTTTGAGCCATCCGCTGGACTTGATCCGCTGGTACCTGGGTCCGATCGAGCAAGTGCAAGCGATCGGATCTCGCTCGGCGCTGGCACAAGAATATGGTGTCAAGTCGTTTGACATCTATTGCGTCAACGTCATTGCTCGAAGCAGTCAACTCGGCCGGGCAATGGGGCACTACGGATTGCACGAACTCCCGTCGGCGCGCAACGCGATTGAATTGACATTGTTCGGTTCGCAGGGGACCAGTCTCGCTCAGTACCATGACATGCGCTACTTCCAAACAGCGCCGGACGGCACGGAGATTCAATATGATTTGCTGTACCAGAATCGCGCGTACTATTTCAACAACGAAGTGCATGGGATGCACTATGGTGAGTTTGCCAACTACACGCAGTATTTCGCTGACGCTCTGCTTTCCGGAGAATCGTACGGGCCGGACTTGCTGGAGGGACTCGAGACGTTCTGTATCATGGAAGCGGTTCGGCAGTCAGCCGCAACGGGCCAGCCTGTCCATGTGGCGCCTTTGCTCGGCGAGGTGGGTCTTGAGAGGGCACACGGGTGAAACTCCACTTCGTTGACGTCGCGATCATCGCCGCTTACTTGGTTGGCGTCGTGATCGCTGGATTCGCGATCAAGCGATGGGCCACACAAAAACTGGAATCGTATTTTCTCGCCAACCGCAGCATGCCCTGGTGGATGCTGGGTCTCGCCGGGTGCTCCAGCTATATCGACATTGGCGGCACGATGGGAATGGTGGGCTTGATGTTCTACACGGGATTCAAATCCGTGTGGGTCACCCATCTGTTCTGGGGATGGTTGATTATCTGTTTTTATATGGCGTTCCAGGCCAAATGGATTCGCCGCTCGGGCGTGATGACGTTTGCCGAGTGGAACCGCACGCGATTCGGCGACGGAAAAGATGCCGAAGCGGCGCGGATTGCCGCGGCCGTATTCTTGCTGGTGTTGATGGTCTGCAACTTGGCGTTCATTGCCGTCGGCATTGGGAAGTTTTCCGAAGAGTTTCTGCCCCTCGACCGCTGGCTCTCGACGCTGATTGTCTTTGCGGCTGTTGGTTTCTACGTCACGCTGGGCGGGTTCTTTGGCGTAATCTTGACCGACATGTTTCAAACGGTGCTGATTGCGATCGGCGCAGTCGTGTTGACATTTCTGGTGTTTACCACGACCGATCCGACAACGCTCGTAACCGGTCAGCCAGCGGAATGGATGTCACTGTCGCCCAGTTGGAACCTGTGGGATGGTTTTGCCGGATCAGCGCCCGATGCATACAAACATTTTGAGATGCTCGGTCCCATTCTGTTGGCCGGTTCGTTTTGGTTGATTTTCCGTGTCGCCGCCGGCCCCAATGTCTGGGATTTTCAGTTCTTTTTGACGGCGCGCAGTTCCCGCGACGCAGCACTGGCCGGTGGCGTCTGGACCGTCGCTTATACGCTCCGTTGGATTCTGGGGAGCGCGTTCTTGATCTTGGGCATTCATTACTTTGGTGCGGCCGCCGGCGCTGATGCCGAAAAAATCATGCCCATGGTATTGAATGCCTTGCCGATCGGCATCTGCGGCCTGTTTATCGCTGTGTTGTTGGCGGCATTGATGTCCACGCTCGACGCCATGATCAACGTCACCAGCAGCGTAGTCGTCAATGACTTTCTCAAACGGTATTTTGCCCGCTCTTACTCGGAACGATCGCTGGTCCGCGCCGGTCAAGTGGCATCGCTGGGCGCGTTGGGATTGGGGTTCGCGTTTAGTTTGCTCGTTGAGAATATCATCCAGATTTGGGAGGTGATGGTGCATGTCGTGGTGACGATGGTTCTGGTTCCCGCCACGTTGCGCTGGCATTGGTGGCGCTTTGGGCCCCAGGCGTTTGTGGCCGGGATGATCGGATCGGCCATCTTGTTGGGATTCCGCGTCTTGTTTTTCGGAGACTTGCCCCCGTACCTCACTTTGCCGATCGACACGTTCAATTGTCTCGCCGTGACACTGATTGCCGGATGGCTGTTGCCCTCGGCATCGACCGACGTGCTGGTGGATTTTTACGCGCGTGTGCGACCGTTTGGGTTTTGGGGTCCGATTCGTAAAGAAGCCGTCCGCCGTGGCCGAGTGGCGGCTGACGACCGCGAGCCTTGGTTTGACATGCTCAACGGCAGTCTCACTGTCGTGCTGCAATTTTCGCTCGCGCTGATTCCGCTGTATGCGTTGTTGCGCAGCTGGAGCGCATCGCTCATGTGGCTGGGAGTCGCGGCGGCGGTAGGGCTGGTTTTGTATTTTACGTGGTATCGCAACCTGCCACCATGGGACGAAGACAAGGAGGTTCGATGAACGGCGTTCCGCGAACTGGCCCGGACCAAACGGAAGATAGAATCTCATTTTGCTCCCGAATTGCGCGTTGGGTAAGATTGAATCCGGAATAACTGAAGCGAAGTCGGCATGCATCGTCAATGAGGTCGTGGTGATGACATCGATCAATGAATCCAAAACCAAACTGGGCTACGAAGAATACTGCCTCTTCCCGGACAACGGAAACCGGCACGAAATCATCGATGGGAGACACTATATGAACCCAGCGCCGTCGCCGGAACATCAATCCGTGTCGATATACCTGCAACACTATCTCTTCACGCAGATCGAGTTGGCAGAACTGGGCAAGGTGTTTGATGCTCCCATCGATGTTCAGCTAAGTGACTACCATATCGTGCAGCCCGATCTAGTCGTCTTGTTGAACGATGGCGCTGCCCGAATCACCAAGCTAAAAATCGACGGTCCGCCGGATTTATTGGTAGAGATTCTAGCTCCATCCACCAGCACGAACGACCTCACTCTGAAGCGCCGTTTATACGAACAAGCGGGAGTGCGCGAGTACTGGATTGTCGATCCTAATCTCTGCCGCGTCACGCAGCTTGTCTTGAGCAAAGGCCAATATCGCGAGCAGCCGGCTTTCGAAGAGGAGCTTTCTGTCCATGCCCTGCCAACCGTCAAAGTACCGTTGCCCGAAATCTGGAACCGGTAAACCCACTGCCAACGCTGATGTCGCAACCTCAAGTTCATCTGATCTGTAACGCCCATCTCGATCCAGTTTGGCAGTGGCGCTGGGAAGAAGGTTGCGCGGAGGCGCTTTCGACCTTTGCCACGGCCGTCGAATTGCTCGCGGAACACGACCAACTCGTGTTCAACCACAACGAGGCGGTCCTCTATCGATGGGTGGAACAATACGATCCGGGTTTGTTTTTGCGGATTCGGGAGCTGGTCGCCGCCGGGCGGTGGTCGATCAGCGGTGGTTGGTTTTTACAGCCCGATGCCAACCTGCCCGGCCTGGAGTCCTTTGTCCGGCACATTGTCGAAGGTCGGCGCTATTTTCTCGACCGGTTCGGCGTCCGTCCGCGCGTCGCGTACAACTTTGATTCGTTCGGCCATCATGGAGGACTGCCTCAAATCCTTCGCCAGTCCGGTTATGAAATGTACGTGCACATGCGACCCGAAAAACACGACCTCAATTTGCCATCGGACCTTTACCGCTGGCGCGGCATCGACGGATCAGAGATTCTTACCTATCGGATCGCAGTCGGATTGTACCACACGGAACGCGATAACATTGAACGGCGATTGCAAGAGGGGACAGAACTGGCATTGCGGCTGAACCGCGATGTCCCGGTGTTTTGGGGGCTGGGGAACCACGGCGGCGGTGCGACTCGCGAAGACCTTAAGATCATCGATGCGTTTGTAGCCGCCGAATCGCGCGTGAAAGTTGTCCATAGTACGCTGGAACGATTACTCGACAGTTTGCAACCTCATGCGGCCTCAGCGCCGGTGGTGAATGGCGATTTGCAACGAGTATTTACCGGTTGTTACACGTCGCTATCGCGATTGAAACGCCGCGCTCGCTCCAGCCTCGCCGAGCTACTCCAGTGTGAGTCGTTGTGCGCGGCCGCGTGGTGGCACAACTGGCAGGATTATCCCGGGGACGCGCTGGATGGCCTGTGGCGAGACCACTTGTTCAATGACTTTCATGACATCCTGCCGGGGACCTGCACGGAACCGGCCGAGCGAGATGCACTGGACTTGTACGGGCGCGTTTCGCAAACCGCTCGTGAATTGAAACTCGGCGCGGCAATCGCTCTCAACACCGGCGACCGCAGGGCCGCTGAACTGCCTGTACTGGTGGCCAATTCGAATCCGGCGCTCGTGCGAGTTCCGGTAGAAATCGAATTCATGGTCGATTACCGGCCATTATGGACCGGCGAGTGGCACACGCGGCTGTTCTCCGAAAACGGAGAGGCCATTGTCTCGCAAGAGGAACAACCCGCGGCGCGCCTGCCATTCAACGGTTGGCGACGAAAGTTGGTGGCCCTGGTTGATCTGCCGGGAGTCGGTGTGGCCAACCTTCATATTAAGCGATTCGAAGGAAACCAGTTAAATCAGCGGCACTCGGCGGCGCTCGACCATTCATTCGATTCGCATACCGGACTCATCGACCAAATCTTTGCACAGCCGTTGTCGTCCCCTAGTGTGGCACCGTTGCCTCAAAGTTACCTTGCAGGACCGTTACTTGAGCCGATCGTGGCGATTGATCGGGGCGATTCGTGGGGCACTGCTCAATGGACCTCGGATGACGTGGTGGGGCGTTTTGAATTGGATGGAGAGCCGCGGCTGGTTGCTTGTGGGCCAGTGCGGACCGTAATGGAATCGAGCTTTCGTTACGAGTCGAGTCGGATTTTGTTGCATACGATTGCTTATTGTGATTGGCCGCTGTTGGAATTTCGGTTTCTCGTCCGATGGAATGAGATTCAAAAACGCCTCAAGCTGGCGATTCCAACGGTCTTCCGCGGTTGCCAACCGGAATGCGAAATCCCTGGGGGCATGATCCATCGACTCGATGACGGCGGCCAACACGTCCACGGGCGCTGGTTCATGCTGTCCGATCCATCGGCAACGGAACCGAAGGCGATCGGTGTTGTCAACAGCGGGCAACATGGAATCGACTGTCGGGATGGTCGCGTTGAACTTTCCGTGTTGCGCAGCGCGGCCTACTGCCATGAACAAGGGCAGCCGATCGGCGAGGGACCGGCGTACCGGTTCATGGACTTGGGCGAGCACGAGTTCCGCGTGTTGGTGACTGCCGGAGAGGCAGAAGACGTGCGTGCCCGCCTTCCCGGCCTGGCCGATTGGCTGGACGCGCCACCTGTGGTTTACGCCCATTTGCGGCCAATTCCCGCCAGTCGATCGACGTCGATGCGCCGCAACGGCCTCGAAACGGCCGACGGTTTTGACAATTTCAACATGTTGCGCATCGAGTCGCCAACGGTGCGGCTGACGGCGTGCAAGAAAGCCGCCGGCGCCGACGCCTTGATCGTTCGGCTCCACGAATCGATCGGCCGAGCGACTACCGCCCACGTTATGATTCTCGGGGTTCCTGATAGAATCAAATTGCCGTTTCGGGAGTTTGAAATCAAGACGCTCCGTTTCGAACGAGACGGGTCGTACCGGATCGTGAACATGATTGATGAGTCGCAGGCCGCGCCATGACGCTACAAACTAACAACCTAATGTCCGAATCCAGACGGCAATTCGACCGCGACGGTTATGCGATTTTTCGAAATGTCTTGGATCAGGAATTGATCGCCGACGCCCGTCGCCACGTCGAATGGTTGATGGAGAAAAACCCCCATTTACGGCCGGAACAGTTTCATCATCCGCTGATGAGAAACGATCCGTTTTGGGCGCGGCTGGTCAGCGACGAGCGTTTGCTGGACGTCGCTCAAGAGTTTATTGGCCCGAATATCGCGCTCTTCTCATCGCATTACATCTGCAAACCGCCCCGTGATGGGCAAGCTGTATTGTGGCATCAGGACGGATCGTATTGGCCGTTGGAGCCAATGGATGTGGTCACACTGTGGCTGGCCATCGATGACTCCACGACGGAAAACGGTTGCCTGCGAGTCATTCCCGGGACTCAGCACCTGGAATTGCAGCCGATGCAAGAGAACAAAAACGTCGCCAACGTGTTGGAGTCGCAGATTGATCCGGCGCTGGTGGACGAGGAAGCCGCAGTCGATATCGAGCTTCGCGCGGGGGACGTCTCTGTCCATCATCCGAACGTGATTCACGGTTCGAACGCCAACACTTCCGACCGCCGGCGTTGCGGTTTGACAATTCGTTACATACCGACCTCCACGCGCGTCACCAGTGCAGATTTCTTCGAGAACCTCTATCTGCTGCGCGGCGAACCCGTTCCGGGCATCAATGACTATTACCCGTTCCCCAAATATGTTCCGGGTAAGCACATGGCGTTTACCGGTTGCCAGTTGTGGGCTTGAGCGGAGCTAATTGATGGGCTCGGTCCTGGTTCTTGGCAGCTCCAATACGGATCTTGTCTTGGCGGTCGATGAGTTGCCACAGGTCGGGCAAACGGTGCTGGGGAGTCACTTCTACCAGGCGGCGGGAGGCAAAGGCGCCAACCAGGCTGTTGCCGCCGCGCGAGCGGGCGCCCAAGTCGTTTTTATTGGAGCGGTTGGAAGTGACGAGTTCGGCAACCAAGCCCTGCAAGGGCTTTCCCGCGAGGGAATCGATGTCCGATTCGTGCGGCACGTGACCGAGGCGCGCAGTGGCGTCGCCATGATTATGGTCGATCGGAATGGGCGAAACCTGATCGGCGTCGCTCCCGGCGCCAACGCCGCGATCGATGCCGATTATGTCCGGGCGCTCCCTGATGCACTTTTCGATGTTGCGGATGTGGTCGTGGCCCAGATGGAGATTCCACTCGAAGCCGTTCGCGCTGCATTTCAGCGTGCCCGTCAGGCGGGCAAGACGACTGTTTTGAACCCGGCTCCTCCTGATCGGCGAATCGTCGATCAGCGAATGTTGACGTTGGTTGATGTCCTTGTGTTGAATGAACCCGAAGCCGTGTTATTAAGCGACTGGGCCTATCCTAATGCGATTTCAAGCGATGGCAGTTCGTTTGATATGGAGAACGAATGGGAGCGACTGGCCGACGAGTACCACGCATTGGGACCATCAGCAGTGATCATCACATGTGGCGAACGTGGTTACCGGTTGAGTGCGGCGGGCCAGCGAAATACTGTCCCGGCCTATGTCGTAAAAGCGGTTGACACCGTGGGCGCCGGGGACACATTCGTCGGTGTTCTGGCGGCGCGTTTGGCAAACGGCGCGTCAATCAACGAATCCGCCCAATGGGCCAACGCCGCGGCTGCCCTTTCCGTCACTCAGCCCGGCGCGCAGCTCTCCATTCCCAATCTCGACGCCATCCAAGCGATGGTGAGAGGGTAGGGTAGGTGCGCGGGCTGGTCGCTGTCTCCCCCGGACGCGAACGATCCAAAGTGAAGGATGACGATCAAGCATGGTCGCAATTGGGCAAGCGACTCGACTTTACCGGCGTTCATTTCGGCCGAGCGCTGACATGCGTCAGTGTAATCGTTGTTGCGGTGTTGTCATCTGCCACGTAAACCTGGTCGACCACGACGGATCCTTCGCGCAAGCTTGCTGTGCTCCGGACTTCGACCTCTTTTTCCGTTGAATGGTCGATGTGCTTGCCGCGGCATGTCATGGTCCTGGCCGCCACGTCGATCTCGCCGGTCAATTGCAGTACGTCGGTGCGCGTGTTTTCAAACTGGATTTCGATGCACTGCTTCCGGTGACGGTCAAATCCGATGTAGCGGACGACTGTCAGCGGCTTGCCAGCAAAAGTGCTGTGGTACTCCATGCGGACAAAGCGGCCGTCTAACACCCACTCCCCCCGGCAAGTCGCCTTGCCCCGAGCCATTTGACTGCTCCCCACCGGGAACTGCACGGTGACCTCCCAATCTCCCACCAAATTTTCCAGAAACTGGTGCTCTGGTCCGGGAGCGCCGAGGTCGTCGGACGTGTCTTGAGCCAACAAAGGTAGACAAGACAACCAGCACCATGCGACACACAATAGACGAATCATCATTGCTCAATTCCTTTGCGATAGAAACGTTTCAAGACCGCGATGGCGACAGTTCCCGTCGCGGCGGGAATGACCCAGGGAATGACGTACAGCGCCGGCGAATACGAATACAGGTTGGGAAACCACCTCACCGCCCCGACCGCCAGAAAAGCGGTATGGGCTGCGATGCCTGTTGCCATCATACTCGCGAGGTGAACTGGAATACGGTCTGGCTGCACAGCCGCCGACCTACGCTGAGAGGTGATAACTCCCGCGCCTGTCAACAAGCAAAAGACCGAGAAGATCATCAGCAATGGTTCCTGATCCCGCCAGCCAAGCAGGGCCAAAACCGGAGCGGCGAGCAAGTTCGAAACGTGCAACACCCAGGAGACCCAGCCATTGCGTTTCCACCAGGACTTGCCCGACTGTAGCACACGGAGGCCGTTCCAACCTGCCGTGACGGTCAGCAGGCTCAGGGCAAAAAAGAACGCCGCCACGCCTCGCAACCGGCGGACCAGGGCCGCAATCTCGTCCGCGGGCACACCGCGAAAATCGCGAGTGGCCATCGGATCCAGGCACAACATGCTTGCCATCATCAGCGCCGTGGCAACAACTACCGACATGATGCAGACATACATCCAACCCGCCCGGCGATGCACCGTGCCTCCTTTGCGAGTCAATGCGCAAGTCCAGAATAACGCCAGCGATGCCAGTCCGGCCGCCGCATGAATCGACAGCAAGACGCTATGTGCGGTCTGCATCGGACGCCCCCCCAACTTTCAGGCGTGACCTAACGCGACGAATCGACTCGACACACCACGTCAGTCTGGCTTCGGCAACTCGCAACCCAAGCTGCAACGTCAACTGGGGAAAGAAATCCTCCGGGGGCAAGCGGTCGGGATACTCAGGCGACTGTTCGGCCCAGGCTTTTTCAATGGCGCGCAGCGCATCCAGCCGGACGACTAACTGTTCGCGAAGCTGCACCAACGCTCGCAGGGCATGCCGCGCGTCGGGCAGCTCATTCAGGAAATACACCTGCGCCAGCCAGGCGCATCTTTCGTCGCCAAACTGAGGATCGTCGGTCAGCCATTTGCGAAGCGCTCGTGTTCCGGCGGCGGTACGGCGGTAGACACGTCGATCCGGCCCCTTATCGGAGCCTTCGAGATGGTCCCGTACCCACCCATCCCGGCGCAGCGCTTTGAGCGTTCGGTAGATCTGGCTGAGTTCCGCCGACCAAAAGTGACCCACGCCGGCCTCGAACTCGGCACTCAGCTCGTATCCGCTGCGCGGCGTTCCCAGCAATCCCAACAGCAAGTAGTTCAGGCTCATGGCCTAACTATAGAACAAGTTGTATAGTTCGTCAAGCGGACACTATATCAATAGCGGGAATCCGGGGAACTGGGTTCCAAAGAGGGCCACCGAACACCTTGACATGATTGGTAATCAAAGCGACAAACGCCTAACGAGCGTTGCTGGTCGGATGGCGGTCTGGCTGTTTCTCTTGGTTCGGAGGCTCCGCTTTCTTTCGGCGTTTTCTTTGAGTAGCCAATGTGTGTTAGCGCGATCATTTTATTTTTGATGTCTTGGGTTGCTGCAGGTTGGACTGGCAATTTGGTCGCTGACTCCATCGAGCGGGTTCAGGTGACCTCGCCTGACCAGCGGATCGTCATGGAGGTTTGGATCGCACAGTCTGACGATTTAACCTGGGGGGCTCAATTTCGAGTGAGCTTCGCAGGCCGCGAAGTCGTCGGCCCATCCCCGCTGGGAGTCGAATGGGTTGGCGGTGGGCAAATCGGGTCAAATTGTCAGATCGTCTCCGCGGAAAATCGAACCGTTTGCGACGAGTTCGTCCAGGTTTCGGGAAAGCGCCGACAGGTTCTGGTTGAAGCTCACGAAGCCGTGATATCGTTTCGAGAGTTGGCGTCGCCCCATCGAATTTGGGAACTCGCCCTGCGCGCATCCGATGATGGCGTCGCCTGGCGGTACCAGTTTCCCGTACAACCGGGTTGGGAGATGCTGGAGATTGCACATGAGCGGACGGCGTTCCGCGTTCGGCCGGATGCCCAGGCATTCGCGCTGCCGTTGAAGGGTTTCACCACTTCATACGAAGCACGGTACCAACCGCGACTGGCAAAAGACCTTCCCGGAGACTGGCTGCTGGCGTTGCCTTTGCTGTTAGAAAACCCCGATGGGACCTGGTTGGCCCTTACGGAGGCCAATGTCCATGAATACGCCGGAACGTATTTGGGCATCGGTGAGGGGGCCGCGCTCACGACGCGCCTCGCCCCGCGAAAGGATGATCCCGGAGTAGCCTTGCGGCACCCCTTGCCGCATCGCTCCCCGTAGCGCGTGATCCTGATCAGCGACCGTATCGGGACCTTTGTCGAATCAGATTTTGTGTTGTCGTTGAACGAACCGTGCGCCATTGAGGATACGTCCTGGATAAAGACCGGCAAGACCACTTTCCCTTGGTGGAACGGTTTCTATGAGGAGGGTGTTGGGTTCGAACCGGGGCTGAATACGGCTACCGCCAGGCACTACATTGATTTATGCGCGGCCGCGGGCATCCCCTACCATTCGTTGGACGGATTGGGAAACACCGCCTGGTACGGCGGGCCCAATGTTCCTTACCAGGGTGCCGATCCCACTACGGCAGTTGATGGTCTGGACCTTGCCGCAGTGTTGGCGTATGCGCGCAGGCAGGGCATTCGCATTCGGTTGTGGATGAACTGGAAAGCGGCCGAGGCCCAGATGGAGCGGGCGTTTCCGCTGTATCGCGAATGGGGGATCGAAGGAGTGATGCTCGATTTCATGGACCGAGACGACCAGGAAATGAATCGTTTTGTACGCCGCGCCATCGCCCTGGCCGCCGAAAATGAATTGACGGTGACCTTGCACGGCTGCCCCAAGCCCACTGGTTTGGAACGGACTTATCCCAATCTGCTCAGTCACGAAGGGGTGATGAATCTGGAATACAACAAGTGGGATAAGATTGGAATCACCCCTGAGCATGAGGTCACCGTCCCCCTGACGCGGATGATCGCTGGACCGCTCGATTTCCATCAAGGGTCGTTTCGCGCGGTGCGGCCTGGTGATTTTGCGCCGCAAATGGCAGCTCCCAGGGTGATTGGAACACCCGCCCGCACATTGGCCAGTTATGTGGTTTACCAAAACCATTTATCGATGGTGGCTGACTATCCTTCGGCCTATCGCCAGCACCCGGCTTTACCGGTCTTGGCCGCGATCCCGACGACTTGGGATGACACCCGAGTGTTGGAGGCTCGTGTGGGTGAGTACGTTGTCATCGCTCGTCGAGCCGCAACCACGTGGTATCTCGGTGCCATGAACGACAAAGCAGCTCGCGAGTTTCAATTGACTTTGGGTTTTCTTGCTGAAGGGAACTACCGTCTAACCGTCTGGGAGGACAACGAAGCCAAAAGTGAGTACATTTCGCGCCGCGAATTCATGGGATCGCGCGATGATTTGTTACATTTGCGACTCATTCCTGCCGGGGGCGCCTTGGTCATTATCACACAACACCATGATTGAGAAGAATGGACGTATCGAGATGTCGTCCCTGCGCTCCTCGCTGAATACCGGGCAGTCATCAGATCGAAGCCGATCTCTTGCAATGAGTCACATGTCGAATCATGGAATCTTGGGTCGCGCGTGGGGTCAGCGGGGTCGCTGCGGGTGTCGCAGATCATCATCCCCGGGCGGGCCCGCGTCAGCAACACGCCATAAGGGTTTCTCGGATACGCCATCCGGCCGGCCATATTGATCCGTTGCCCGCGTGATGAGACCAATGGCTGGTTGAACTTCGGCTATCCATTTATACTCCGGGTGACGTGCCGATAAGTGGTTCGTAAAATGGTCGCAGGTGACCACTTGTGCGGGGAGTAATGTAGTGGGCGACGAAACGTTTTCTGAAGCCCTCGATGAAATGGCCGATCGCTTTGAAGCGGCCTTCAACCAAAGTCATCATCCGCAAATCGATGAGTTTATCCGAGCGGTACCGAACGCGCACCGGCCCCGCGCTTTGGCTGAACTGATTTGCGTCGAAGCACAGTTACGGCAACGAGCCGGCGATTCACCCTCACTGGAGCATTATCTGCTCCGCTTCCGCCAGGACTTGAACGACGATTCACTCCGATTTCTCGGCATGTTCTTTAATTCGGAGATGGCATCGGGCCAGACGATCGAAGGGCCTACGGCTGTTTCGGACGACGCGACTCCTCTGGAGACCACCTGCGACAAGGCCAGTGAGTTGCCCAGTGCGTTTGGTCATTTTAGCTTGTTGGAGGTGATCGGCGCCGGAGCGTTCGGAACGGTTTACCGTGCCCGCGATGAGCGTCTAACACGGCAGGTCGCGATTAAAGTTCTGCGCGGTGCACTATCGGGGGACCCTCAGTATGGTACCCGGTTCCTCCGTGAGGCCAAGGCCCTCGCCCATGTCTCCCACCCCGGCGTCATCCGCGTTCATGAAGCCGGCGACATTGATGGCGTTCCATATCTCGTGATGGAATTGGTGGACGGAACGACACTGACCGATGCCTTGAAAAAGTTCGCAGGGGAGTTTCGGGAAATCGCTCGCTTCATCGCGCAGACGGCTCGAGCTCTCGATGCCGCACATCGACAGGGAATTATTCACCGGGACATCAAGCCGTCTAATATCTTGATCGACCGCGAAGGTCAGCCTCGTCTGGGGGATTTTGGATTGGCGCGCAGCCTAGCGGGCGATGTGTCGATGACGCTGGACGGACAAATCCTGGGAACGCCAGCCTATATGAGTCCCGAGCAAGCTCGTGGTGATGCGCATCGTGTTGACGCTCGCACTGACGTTTACAGTCTGGGCATCGTGATGTACGAATTACTCGCCGGAGAGACTCCCTTTCGGGGCGAATTGCGAATGGTGTTGGCGCAAGTCCAAACGGATGAGCCCAAACCGCCTCGCCGCATCGACGACCGGATTCCACGCGACTTGGAGACCATCTGCCTGAAGGCGATTGCCAAAGAACCGAACCGCCGTTATGTGACGGCCGAAGCATTGGCTGTGGACCTGGAACGATTCTTGGAGGGACAGCCCATCCTTGCCAAGACGGCGGGCCCCTGGGAGCGAAGTTGGCGATTCACGCGGCGCAACTGGCGAATCGTTTCCGCCATCGGCGTGATGATCACACTCCTCGTGATGATTGCCGCGATGTCGATTGCCGCCAGGATCAACGAAGCCAACCGGCGAGTTCGCGAAGCTCAACAAGCCGAGCTGGCTCGTGAGCGGGAGGTGGTGCTTGAGCAGATTCGCAGCATATCCCTGCAGAATCGCACCTCGGGCTGGTCGCGCCAAGTCGAGTCATTGGTGCGACGCGCCAAAGAGTTGGGCGCGGATGCAGCAGAATTGCGAACTCGATGGATCGCCACGATGCCTCATCTGGATGCCGAGGTTGTCTCGGTGATGGCCGGAGTCGCAGCGTCTTCGGTTCAGTTTAATCGCAATGGAACTGAGTTGCTGCTCGGTGCCTATGCGGATCACGTGCGTCGCGTGGCTTTACAAGAGGAAGTATCGGTGGCTGAGGCGATTAGCTCTGGACCGGAATTTCGTGGAAACGGAGTGGCCCTCTATGATGACCAGGGGCGCCCGTGGCAGTTGTTGTTGGCCGACCAGCAAACACTGGCGGACCATCAACTCGATCCGCATCAGCCCCTTCTTTGGATTGATATCACGCAGGGGTCGATTCATCGACAATTCCCGACAGGGGAGTTGGTTCCTGTCGATGGCCAGCCGCACCGTCCCGCGCGAGCGCGGCTGCAGGAAGCAGGGGCGAAGTAGCCCGTATCTCATGCCGAGCGAGCGCTGTGAAGTTTTGTCCGGAATGCCGAATTCTTGCGGTCGGCGACTTGGGTGGCAACCTGTTGATCTGCGATGCGGTTAACGGAACGGTCATTAACGTGATGACGGCGCGTCAAACCGCGATTACGGCATTAGCATTTCACACAAATCCACGCGGGGTGAGCCCGGTACACGCGACCGGCAATGACTCTGAACAGTCCTTTCATCCCTGGTTGGTGGCGGCCGGCGACCTGGGCGGGTCGGTCACCATCTGGGATCTCAACCGCGCGATTCCAGTCGCTTATTGCCATGGCGCCATGCACCAAATCGGTGCCCTGGCGTTCAATTACGATGGCACACTGCTTGCCACTGGTGCGCTGGATGACGTGCGGATTTGGGAAACGTCTTCGGGAGAGTGCATTTTGAATTTGCGGGCCGACCCAGCAGTGAGCCTGCAAACAATCTCTGCGTTGGCCTTTTCACCCGATGACCGCGAACTGGCGGTTTGCAGCCTAGAGCGCTGGGCACCCGCCGCCGTTTTTGTATTTCGAATTGAAGGCCATCGTTCAGTTCGGGCATTGAGGGGGCTCACCAGCCAGATAATTCGCGTGCGGTATTCGCCTCATGATGACTTGCTGGTAGCGCTGGGGAACGCTTGGGAAATTGGCGTCTGGGAAGTGGCAAATGGACGACTGCTGCGACTGTTCGACACGCCGACGGGAAGGACCATTGACAACGCCGGGTTTGCGGTGTCCGGCAATGGGAAGATGCTGGCCTACAGCACTTATCGTGAAGCCCGCTTATGGAACATCGAGAATGGACATCTGAAGGCTTCGTGGCGACTTCCTCCCGGTTACCAAGATGATTTAATATTCACTCCCGAACAAGAATTATGGCTGATACGGTTCGAAGGTCGGGAGAAAACAACGGGTGGGGACGCGGGCGGCGATTTATCTCCGCATCAAAACAGCGTGATCCGGCTGCGCCGATTAAACGAAGACGGCACAGTCACGCTATTGCGCGAGTTGGAGCCACCTGTCGGCAACCGCATTGAATCGCTGGCCTTTGCCGCCGGGGGGAGTTTGGCGCTGGTTCGTGAGGTTCCCTGGCGCGGCTCACCATTAACCACCCCCTTGGCGAGCGCCTTCGAATTGCCCAGCGGTGACAAACGATGGCCGAAGAAAAAGAATATGCCCTCCTGGGGTTGGGTGCGCAGCCGAAGCCATGTCTGGTTCATATCACAAGACGAGTTTGAATCGACGACATTGGTGGATATCCTGTCGGGGAGTCAATTTGCCATTGGCAACGTAGATCCACATGGAATCAGTAGCCGACTGGATTTCATGGTGGCGCACGATTCGGGAAACGCGGTCATTCAGCGGATCGGCGAGCCATACCCTTCCATTCGCTTCGACCAGGAAACCCAGTTCACCGGTGCTTGGGACATCAGCGCCGATGACCGACGCCTGGCATTGGGGTACGCCAGCGGGACGATTTGCCTGATTGACCTTCCCGGCGTTCGAGCTGATTTGTCTCGCCTCGGGATTGAAAAGTGACTGGTGCAATGCCCGTTTCAGATCCGGTAAGGCAGTGCTGATCTCCGCCGATTCAAAACGAATGGCCCTTGGCAAGTGCAAGGTAGAAACCGGCCAACAGGACGGCAACCGTCAACAGATCCCAACGGCAGATCGACCTCCGCAATAGCCACGACTTGGTTCTAGCTGCCGCGACGTCGCGCAACATGCCAGACATCCACAGTCGCAAACCGATAAACGAACAAAGCGTTCCGAGAGCCAGAGCACGCCACGTTGAAAAGTCGATGCGGCGTTCAATGACTGCCTGTTGCGGGTCGCGCGGGTTGACGTACACCGCAATCGTCGAACCTTCTGGATAGCGCGAGATGATTTCCTGCGCGGGCTCTCTGGAACTCATCCAGGCATCATGATCGTTTCCCATCAATTTCTCTCCAAACCGGATGCGATCGGATGTAATCATGTCGCCACGGACCTGATACTGATATCGTATGAATGGCTGATAACGGGTTTCGGAACGAACGATCATTCCGGAACCAGTTCTACGTGTTTCCCACACCGCAGAATCAACCTCAGAGGCTATTACTTCCGCTGGCAATGCCATCCACGTGCCGCTTGTGGCCCATGTTAAGATGGCAGAACCGCCTAGCCATGTTCCGGCTCCGCCCGGGATTAGAAACAAGACACCCAATATCATTCGGCCGATGCGTCGCTTGCCGAGACTCAGCCGAAGTGGCTGGGCTCCCTGTTCATAGTTTCTTTCGGCTAGCATCTTGGTTTACTCCTCCACAATAGCCGGAGTTCCATCGAACATTCCAGCCACATGTCCGTCGAGAAAAGCGATGACATACGACTTGCCGCCGCGGTGCCAGCGACGATAGGTACAGGCGATGAACATGCTCTCACCTTCCACGTTGGTCCATATTCCTTTGGGCATTCCAGATCCCACCGGAGAATCTGTTGCCTCGCCGCTGCCGAGCAACTGTTCGACTTCGGCCTCCGCCATGCCAACGCGAATCGACTCGATGTGGAATTCGTTGGCATTCACACGAGGTACAGTGGCAGATTCCGAAGTGTCAAAAGCGATGGGAGCGGTACGATCGTCATGATTCACTGTGTCGAACGTAGATTGAGGAGGTTTGCCGACAGGTCCGGGCGGCGTTTCCGTATGCCGGCACCCAGACAACAGGAGCGCCGGCACGGTGAGGGTCAAGGCCCACATTCTGCCAAGGGACCACCCAGGGAACCACGTTGTGCGAGTAACCATCCTGCGGAAGTGCATCATCATTTCTCCGGTTTATTTTCAAGCCTTGAAAAGGCCTCTCTGCCGTCGAATGAACTCGGTGCGGCATGCCCATAACATGACAATCCGGATCGGGAGCAAATTGGCGACAGTGAATTCAAGTCTGGATCGTTGATTGCAAATCTAGTTGTCCGCGGCCTTACTGGGTTATTAGAATGGAGATGTCGGGGGGGCACGATGACTGAATCAGGATCGATCAGCTTGTTGTTGAGTCAATTGCGTGCTGGTGACGAGCCGGTCCTGTTTGAATTGCATCAGCGATGTTGGCCCTGGTTGGTCAAAATGGCCCGGCAACGCCTGGGCGGCCAACCCTTGCGTTGGACCGACGAAGAAGACGTCGCCCAAGTTGCTTTTTTCGGATTTGTCACGAGTGTCCGCGAGGGGCGTGTGCCGCAAATGGAATCACGGCATCAACTATTCGCCTTGTTAACCCATATTGTGGCCTGTAAAGCGGCCACGCAAATAGAACGCCACTTGGCGGAGAAGCGCGGTGGAGGTCAGGTTGGTGGTGAATCGGTGCTGGACGCGCTGGTCGCCAACCGATCGACCTCAACGGTCGGCGGAATCCAGTCGGCTGCCAGTGGCAATCGAACTCCCGATGAAGAGGCCGCGTTGGCCGATTGCTACCAGTTTTACATCGGCGCGTTACCAGATGCCTTGCGCCCCTTTGCGGAGTTGCACGTCGCCGGCGCAACCAATTCTGAAATCGCGGTTAAATTAGGTTGCGTTGGTCGCACCGTGGAGCGCAAACTCGCCTTAATCCGCGCTCGCTGGCAGGAAATGGCAGCCACCGAGTTGTCAAGAGTGTAAAGAACCGCGTCTCTCGAACTTTTTGAGAGGCAAAGCCAGGCTGCTCCAGACAATCACTAAGTTTCCTACCACCTGGCTGTCGGTCAGCAGTCCAGCTGTCGGATAATACTGAGAGGGGGCGAGTCAGAGCCCTCAAGATCGGCTGGCACTTGAACCGATTGCCACCAACAAGTACAGACATGTCAATCATACACCAGTTTCAATGTGCTCCAAACGCCTTGCTTGTCGATGATCAGGAACGTCCTGGATTCTATATTGCCGCGATCGAGGCGACCCGTCAGATGCCAACTTTAGAAGCGGGCGATGTGATTAAGTCCACTCGATCCCACAAAAATTCCGCTGATATCTGGACGATCAACGTGCGATGCGGATGGCTTCGTGGATTCAACATCGAGTTCACACAACCGCTGACTGCACCTGGCAGCCTGACCCTCAGAATCAAGCGAACGTCGCGCTTCCGCGATATGGCAATCATCGTTTTCGGGCTCATCCCAGCGTTCCTGACATTCGTACTTCTATTGCTTGGCAAGTTCTTTCTGGACCATGGCAGTGGTCCACCAGCAGTGTTGGTGGCAGCCGCAATCGCCCTCATTGGCACCGGGTTGGCCACGCTGCTGGCGCGTTGCGTTGAACTCCTGTCGGGAAGAGCGTTGTCGCATGTCGAGCTTCGAAAACTCGCCGACGCCATCCTTGAAGGAATTGAGGTGCTTGGTAGTCAAGACTAGCCGGTTTCCCACGGTAGTTGGGAGACCTGTGTTCCCGGCGATTTACGTGCTTTTTCGGCCACCTGTCGGCCTGCTGTCTCGTTTCCGGATAGACGTTATAGGCCCGGACATCCTCAATAGCAGATTTGTGGTCTGTGGTGTTTCAATTGGAATTCAACGAAAAGGTCGAAGCCATGATTATTTGTATACGTTGCTGGACATCGCTGGTGGCAAAGTCCACTTTGGTGCTAACGTTCACGATTTCTTCAAATGCACTCTGGGCCAAGACTGATGCAGAAGAAAACCTTGCAGAGCACGGCACCGCGGTTGCGACACTCGACGAAGAACTTGAGCGATACAAAGCGGCTGTCGAATCGCACAATAGCAATCTTCGCTTTTACGAAAACGACCTGAGCGACTATGAAAGCGAAGGCGGCCAATACGACCAAAAACTGGCGGTCTATCGCAACGCGGTTTCGGAACATAACACAAACATAACGAATTACGACAGCGAATTGGCCAAATACAAGAACGCAGTAAGCAACCATAATCAAGAGGTCGATGCCTACGATCACGCGGTCCGCCACTACAATTCACTGCCGCCAGAACAAAGGACCCAGTTTCAGTATGACCGACTCAACCGCTGGCAAACGGACATCAACTCCCGCAAAGCACAGCTTGATCGCGAATTGAACCGCCTCAATGCATGGCACACGCGCATCGAGAATAATGCGAACTACCTGGACACGCAAAAACGCAGCTTGGACGATTGGAAGAAACGGCTGGATGTTCGACGCGAAGAATTAGTCCAACGCTGTGACGACATCAATCGACGCAAAGCAGAACTGGATGCGTGGGCCGACCAACTCGACAATCGCACCACGGCAGGCGTCAGCGTAGAGACAACCGAAGGCAACGCCGACAATGATCGGCAACGATTGCCGGGCTTCGATGACTCTCCTCTTGGAAACGGCACAGGGCTAATCAGTGATGGCGCTCATTTTCCCAAGGCGAACACGGCTAACGGAACCATTGTGATCGATAACGTCAGATATCAGTGGACCGCGGAAATGACCGATGACATCACCAGCGAAGCCAACAAGTTATACAGTACACAAATCTGGACCTTTCGAATCCTGAACCTGGAAACGAAACGGGAAATTGGAAAGGCCGTTGCGGAGATTCGCGGGTCTGC
The DNA here is from genome assembly GCA_014584305.1 of Planctomycetota bacterium. Classification (GTDB taxonomy): domain Bacteria; phylum Planctomycetota; class Planctomycetia; order Pirellulales; family Pirellulaceae; genus BJ22. The sequence continues at coordinate 23,701 of JACTND010000058.1, forward strand.
CACGGGTGCATCCGGTGATGCCCATGGTTTAAAACTACCCAATGGGACGAAAATCGTCTTTGGCGTGCAATTCAGCGGGGACGCCGTGCGCATCCTGACGATTCGTAAAGCGTTTTGATTCAGAGTAGAGAACGGATCAACTTGCCTCGCAAACGGCAGCCAGGCACGCCTTCGTAGGCTGCTTCCATCAGCGCGCGCCGGTCCTGCCGGGCACTACATACTGCATTTCATTGGCAGGAGATGCCGGCTCTCCCAGCCTGGGGACGAGATTAAGTTCTTCTCCAGCAGGGATCCCAGTGTGGCACGCGGCGCAGTTGGCAAGCCGCGCGTCGGTGAGGTGTTGTCGCATGTTGTCCGACAGCTGGTGGTGGAATTTAAAATCCATCCACATTCCAAACGCCGCCGAGACCCCTTCGGTCAATGTCACTTCGATCGTTTGCGAACCGCCTTCGCGAATGAGAGTCAAGACAACCTGTTCCCCACTAGTCGAATTGCGGACAAGTGTGGTCAGTTGATCTTCGTTCACCAACCATTGATCGCCAAATTGCAGCAACACGTCGTCCACGGCAAGCCCGGCGTGCTCCGCAGCCGAACCTGACACGACCTGTGCGACGATCAGGCCTAAACCCGGCTTGATCTTCAATTGGCGTCGCAGCGTACTGTCAGGACTTCGCACATGCACTCCCAACATGGTCACCTTTTCCTCCGGAGCGTGGAAATGGTGCAGCCAATTCGTGCCGTTGAGGGAGGTTACCGCATCGCCGTGGTGGTAGAACATCAAGCCATCTTGAATGTGAGCCGGATCGCGCTGCTCGGCATCCTGGTTCGTTGACGCGACCGCGGAAACACTGGTTTGTTCGCCGTTGGCCCCACGAGATTCCCTGCTGGCAGCTGCGTCTTGGACCATTGGAACTGACAACCATCCGACCAGACTGACGACTGACAAGGCATAGAGAGTTTTCATGACAAATTCCTTTTTCCAAGATTTCACGATTCCAATGGTTCCAATGAATGCCCGTTTCCAACGCCAACCAAACGATCGGATGGGTCTTAAGTGGTCACGGGTCTCTTTCAGCCCACCCCGATCTCCAACGTTACGGCCATACTCGGTTCTGGGCCCGAGAAAGCCCCCTCCGATAACGTCCTCGGCTCGATCAAATCCCTGGCAGCGACGAAACCACTAACCGCGGTATGGTCAATTCATGTGCCTGCATCGTTTTCGATTGCTCATCAAACTTCCAAATGCGTTGCCGGGTGGCAGTCAGATATCCTCGCGCCCACCTCCCGTCCGGCGTCTCTATCCACCGTTCGCCCAAGATCGTCGACTGTTGTCGACTCAGTGCACGGTTCGTTTGCTCGTGCAGATCGTCCGGCGACTTGGCCGTGCGCGTTTCGCCAGTTGGCAGGCCGACCAACTGAGATGCCGAATCGGATGACAGGTCTTGGTTCGACGCAGGCACAGCCGGACTGGCACTCCGGGGTGCCTGACGGACAGCGTCAGTGTGCGGGTTGCCAATGAGTGTTGGCCGCGCACCTGAGGCCAACAGCCCCAGCCCGAAACCAATCACCAAGAACCCAGCCGCAGTGGTACACAACAACTTCCAGTCCTGTCGGACCACCTGCCGTGCAGGACGATCCGCACTCGGCGTGGGCACGTCGCGCAGCAGCTCGCCAATTCGCCGGTCAAGTTCTCTCGAAGGCGCATGGAGTTCCAATCGACTCAACTTCTTTTCCAGTTCTTCGCTCATACACGTCCTCGCAGTTTGCTGGCTAGCCGCTGAAGCAATCGCCGATATCGACTGGCGACGGTCTTAAGGGGCAAATCCAGGACTTTTCCAATCTGGTCAAAGGTCAGGTTGGCGTACACTTTCAACACGATCACTTGTCTGTCTCGCGTTTGGGGTCAGACCCTGTTTTCAGGTGTTCGGGATTGAGGTAAGATTCAGGCATGGCACGACCGTTGAGAATCCAGTTCGAGGGAGCCATTTATCACGTAATGGCTCGCGGCAATGGGCGGCAATTGCTATTTCATGCCGACGATGATTATCAGCGATTGCTATCCGGGCTCGAACAGACCGTGCTGCGAACCGGTTGGGAAGTCTTTTCGTTCGTCTGGATGCCCAATCAC
>JACTND010000036.1 GCA_014584305.1 Planctomycetota bacterium
GTCTTGGCAACGCCAGTGGATATAAGGAGAATAGCGCTTCAGTTCTTCATCGTCGCAATTGAAAAACCGCCCATAGTACCCCACCTGCTGGCGAAAGATGGCGCTCCGGACCCAAGGGTCATCCGGGCTGTATTGGACCGGTTGGCGATAATCGTGAATCACTTGCCTGGCCGATGGGATTTGCGCCTTGGCCGATTGGCAAGCCAAGGCAAAAATTGCGACCAATGCCGATGCGATGAAACTTCTCATTTCCCATTCCATCGAAAGTAAGCCATTCGAAGTACCGACTGACATTTTCCTGGAAGTGCGACCAGCCATGGCCTGACTCTTCCAACAATGCTCGTTGTGCTCAGGGAACGGTGGCGAACAACAGGGTGTCAAATGTCGCGATAGTAAGTTTGTCGTCATCGGGCATCCGCTGGAGTTGCTATTTTTAGATCAATCGACATAACGCCCAAGTCAGGATGACTCGCCCTATTTTGCCGGATTGCGCAACATGCTACAAATTAACGCACATGTAAGCGTTGCCGAGGCGTTCGCGGTCCGGTTGCAGTGACAAGCGATCTGGATGCATTCGCCATCGGCAAACGAGACGTGCGCGGTCAGCGCGACAATGGCGCTGTGTTTCGCCCGTCGGCGTTGGATTGCGGAATCGGGGGCCGTTTCGCAATGGTCGTCGCGGGTATTGGTACAAGACGAGGGCGCGTGGCCCTGGCGGCCGGAATGTGGCGATTGAAATTAAAGGAAAATTGAATCCGTTTATGAACCAGACGTTGGGCGCCGTATCGTACTTCAACACCGTTCCTTTGGTTTACGGACTGGAACGCTTGTTGCCGGAGTACCGTTTGGTTTTCGATTTGCCCAGCCGCTTGTGCGACCGGTTGGCAAGCTTGGAATTGGATGCGGCCTTGATTCCGGTGGTGGAGACGCTGGGCAGACCCGAATGGAAGATCGTGTCGGACGCATGTATCGCGTGTCGTGGCCCCGTATGGAGCGTCAAATTGTTGTCGCGTGTTCCCCTGCACCGCATCGATTCGCTGGCCTTGGACGAGGGCTCTCGCACTAGCATTGCTCTGGTGCGCATCCTCTTGGCCGAACAGTTCGGTACCGCCCCGCACTGCCTACGATTGCCGATCGACGAGGATTACCGCGCGGTGACGTCCGATGCCGTTTTGGTGATCGGCGACCGGGCGATGCAACCGGCGACCGACCAGTTTCCACACGTACTCGATTTGGGAGAGGCCTGGAAAGATTGGACCGGATTGCCGTTCGTATTTGCTGTTTGGGCCGCCAACAGTGACGCGGACGACGATCGATTGGACACGGCCTTGGCAACCGCCCGCGATTGGGGCGTGTCCCAGGCCCCCCAACTGGCGCGGCAACACTGCGGATCGTACGGTTTGACCGAATCACAAGCGGAGCGATACCTGACAGCGCATTTGCATTTTGCCTTGGGGCCCGCGGAACGGCAGGGGTTGTCCTTGTTCTTGAAGAAAGTTGCCGAGCATGGATTGCATGCAAGCGAAACGGGGCCAATCAAGTGGGAGACTGTGGTGACGTCATGAAGTCCATCGCCGAGATTCTGGATCGTGCCGTGCAGGGTGAACGCCTTTCTCCGAGCGAAGGTTTGCAGCTACTCCAGTCCGCGCCTTTGAGTTGGTTAGGGGCCGCCGCCGATGCGGTCTGCCGACGATTGCACCCGGAGCCCTATCGAACCTACAACATTGACCGCAATATCAACTACACCAACGTGTGCACGGCGGTTTGCGATTTCTGCGCCTTCTACCGCGGCCCGAAAGATGACGAAGGATATGTGTTGCCGCACGATGAGTTGTTCGAGAAAATCCGCGAAGCAGGAAAGCTCGGTGCCGATCAGATTTTGCTGCAAGGTGGATTGCACCCGAGCTTCAAGCTGGATTGGTACGAAGACCTGCTGCGGTCTATTAAGAACGCCTTCCCGCACATCAACATCCACGGATTTAGTCCGCCGGAGATCTTTCATTTTACCAAGGTGAATAAACTCTCGTTGCACGAAGTTTTATTACGTCTGCGTGAAGCCGGAATGGGAAGCTTGCCGGGAGGTGGTGCGGAGATTTTGGTCGACCGGGTGCGGCGGGCTATCACGCGCGGCAAGGTGTTGACCGACGATTGGTTGAACGTCATGCGGGTCTGGCACCAATTGGGAGGCCGCAGTTCGGCGACGATGATGTTCGGTCATGTGGAAACGTTGGCCGAGCGGGTCGAGCACCTCGAACGCTTGCGGAAATTGCAAGATGAAACCGGCGGCTTTACAGCGTTTATCTGTTGGACCTTTCAGCCGGAGCACACGGCGATGTCCCAGATTCCGCCGGCGGGAAGTCACGCCTATCTGCGGATGTTGGCGGTCAGCCGGCTGTATCTGGACAATTTCGCCAATTTGCAATCGAGTTGGGTGACTCAAGGACTTAAGATCGGTCAGTTGGCGCTGCAATTTGGCGCCAATGACATGGGGAGTTTGATGATTGAGGAGAATGTGGTCGCCGAAGCCGGGACCGTGCATTACCTGACTTTGAACGAGATTCGGGAAGCGATCCGCGAGTACGGTTTCGAACCTCGCCAACGGAACGTCCACTACCAGTTGCTGCCGATGGAGCACGAACAACGAGCAATTGCCGCCAACGAGAATTGGGTCAACCACCGCCGCGCGCCGTCATCGCGTCGCGCGGTTTACGAGTTGGTTTGAAATCTGTCAGGCCCCTATTGCAAGAAGCCCGCGGCGCTAGCAAGGAATTCGCTTGCCTGCGCTGCGGGCTTGTATTGTAGGAAATGCGATGACATTTAGCGGAATAGATTTCTCAAACCGAAAGTAAAGAACGTGCCAATCCCGAAGTTGACCAGTTCTTCTTGCGGCTTGTAACGCAGAATGAGCGTGTCGCCGGGTTTGACGAGAATCCTCGTTTTAGGATCGTTGATCGCTTGGACCAGGTCCACCCGGATGGCCAATTGGCGATTGCCTGGAATGCGGCGGAGTACGATCAGCTCGTTCGGCGGAACAGAGGCCAAAGCGGAGAACGCACCGCCGCCGACGCTACGTCCAAAGCCGATCCCCGCACCGGCGATCGACAACGCTCCCAACACGTCGAGATCATAATCGCGCGGCAAGGGAAATTCACCACCGCCTAACAAACCACCCGTGTAATAGACTTCCGTGTCGCGATTATCCACGAAGACAATGTCCCCGTCGCGCAGGATAATATCTTCGGTCCGGAACGTCGGCGGTTGATCGGGTCGAAACCGCAGCGGAATCCGAATCGAATTGGACTCGTCGGGAATTGTAGGAAGAATTCCATAGGGAAACTCGTCAGCGCTGTGGGTCCGGTAGAATTCTTTCAATTCAGCGGTCCGCGTTTCGGTAGCCAACCGATCACCGCGCATGATGCGCACTTCCGCCTTGGCGTTAATGCCCGGCAATCCGCCGGTTTGTGCCATCGCATTCAACAAGTCGTTTTGATAGGCAGGCAACTGCAAGACTATGGCCCGAGCGCTTTCATCGGAACGATCGGTCACGGGACGCATCCCGCGCGTTGCCGCAAATTGACCGCTCGTGGCGTAGAACAAATTGTCTGAGCGAATAACATATACGCGATACGTTCGCTTCCGAAGCAACGTGACGATAATGCGGCGATCCGCGGAGACGATCGCTTCGTCGCCTTCACGGAACGTGCGTGAAATCAGTTGTTCAGCTTGCTGCAGGGTCAAACCGCGAACTGAGATGGGTTTCACCAGGGGCAACGCGACCGTCCCATCCTCTCGGACGGGGAAGGGATAACCGATCGCCGGCGGCAAATCGCTATCCGGACCCGGCTGCGACACCGGAGGCGTTTCATCGAAATTGCCGACGACGCCTTCGACAAAGATCGCCAAGACGTCGCCGCTATCGAGCAGGTAATGTTCGGGTTTTGGTTGTCGCAATCGACTGATGTCAATTTGCACCTTGCCGGTTTCCGGTTCCTTCAAAAATTGTCGCGGCACGCGGTGGGCAGGAATGGTATCGATCGGGGACAGGATAGCAGTGCAACCGCTGGAACCGATGCAACAAGCAGCAATGGCCCACAGGCAAATCTGTTGCCCAAATCGGCGAATACGGGTATGTGTAGCCTGAGTTGACATGATTTCTTTGTCCGAAAAAAGGGAAACCTAACCTGTGAACGCTGGCGTAGGGTGATCGCTAGTTGTCGATTTCCGAAGGTAACGTCATCCAGGGCAAGTTATTTTTTGGAAGCGACAACGATTCATTCGTCGGAACTGGATGCGTCGTTGACTTCACTGGCCTGGCTGGAACCGGCGCTGGGTCCTTCGTCGGCGCATCGGGTTTCACAACCGAGACGTCTGAGGGCAAAAAACGGCCGTTCTGTTCGACCGCGATCGCCGCGTTAACTTCATCCGATACAAACACATCGCGGTAGCGGTGGGCTCCCAACTGGCGGGCCGAAGCGACGCCATCTGAGTATCCATCGAACCAAGCTTTCACGCAATCGCTACCCTGCGAGGATTGGTATTCATACGACCAATATTCGTTGGGAGGTAGGGCAGGAACGTAACCGTCACCACCTTGGCAAATGTCACAGTAGCCTGCGACAAACCCTTTGCGGTGGTGCGACATCAAGGGGCGCGACTGTCCGCGGTAGGTCAGATTGTAGGCGCGGTTGGCCCAAACGTGATCGCGATAACTAAGGAACAGATTGTCCACCGGGCGGGGGCCGCCGAACGACATCGATCCACATCCAGTCACCGAACTGATCAGCGCGCAACAACAACCGGCCAATACGGCGAGGTAAGCAATCTGTTGCCATGGCCCCACGTGACGCTCTACTTGCGCGCCGCATCGCCTATTCCTGAAGTACGACATCATTCCCCCCAACTATCCTTGGCCTTGTACCGCCAAATGCCGTCAAGCGGCGATCAGACCGCGCGTTGTCCGCAGTCTTTCACAAGGTAAATCGCCAAATCTGAAGGTGGGAATTTAACGAAGATGCCTATTTTTTTGGTTTTGACAGAAAAGCGGATGCTATCGGTCCAGTCGTTCATGCGGGTCGTGACGCTGCAGTTCTTGGCCAATCGCCATTGGAGAAACGCATTGGCAGGTTAAAAAGTGGACTTTCAAACAAACGGCCCACCGGTCCAGCCCCGGACGCCACCTGCGGCTTTGATCCGCTAGCAAGTCATTGTGTTGCGTTAGGCGCGCGGAGCGCTAATTGGCTCGACGGTAACTCATCGCCTCGGTGACGCGCTCCTGCGCCAACAGCAAGGCCGCCGCGCGTGGCTTGATTCCGAGTTCCTTGGCGCTCGTCAGAACGGCTGCCGTGTTTTCGCGCATCTTCTCTCGAATCTCGGCAAAGGCTGTGGTCTTCGTGCCGCCATGATATTCGACCGAACCGCAAATGACCCCGCCGGCATTGGCCACAAAATCGGGGACACAGACGATGTTGCGCTCGTACAGTATCTCTTCCGCCTCGTCGCTGCAGGGGATATTAGCGCCTTGCAACATCAATTTGCATTTCAAGCGGCCGGCATTATCCGCGGTGATAACATCTGGTTGAGCAGCCGGTACAAAGATATCGACTTCCAGGTCCAGATAGGCGTCGCCGTGCAAAATCTGAGTGCCAGGCGACTTGTATTCGGTGATTGGCGTTCCCTGCTTCATCATGTCGATCAATCGCTCGAAATCCAGGCCGCGCGAATTATAGACCGTTCCAGCCAAGTCAGTGATGGCAACGATCACTGCCCCCCGTTCGGGCGCCGCCAAATATCGGGCAGCGTGGCGCCCGACATTCCCAAATCCTTGGATGCTGACCGATGCGCCCTTGAGGTCAATTCCGGCAAAGTCTTGCGCGACCTCTGCCGACACCGCCAAACCGAAACCTGTGGCTCCCACTTGATCGAGAGGAATCCCACCGAGTACTGTGCTCAGCCCTACCGAACGCCGAATCTCATCGCGGACCCAAGCCATCGCCGTCTCGTCCGTACCCATGTCTGGTCCAGGAATATATTGGAACAAGGTCTCGATGCCACGCGCAAATTGGCGGATCAGAATCTCTTTGTTCGCCAACGTCAGTTTTCTGGGATCGGCAATGATGCCGGACTTGCCCCCGCCATGGGGAATGCCCGCCAAGGCGTTCTTCCACGTCATGGCACGCGCCAATCGCCAGACTTCACGCGTGTTGACGGTGGGAGTCATGCGAATGCCGCCGATCGCAGGGCCGACCGCGGTATTGTCGATCACCACGATTCCGCGCAGTCCACAACGCGGTTCATAGACGTACACAACCTTTTCTGGGCCGAACTGATCACACAATCCAAATTCGCAGACCTGATCCGTGTCGCCGGCGGGCTTGGCATCAATGACCATGGGCATATCATTCTCCGATACGTATTATGTAGATGCTGGCAATTAATGGCAGCGTTGACGGTTCAATCGCCAAGTTTACAGGAAAATGACTGCCCTTGTAAATGGGCTGGTTGGAATGCTGGCAAAATGCCAAAAGACATAGGTGCGCGATTATTTGCGTTGGGCAGGTTAAGCGCACGCCACGCGGCCATCGACCAACTGCACGCGGTGATCCGCTTGCTTGGCGATCGACTCGTCGTGGGTCACCATCACGATGGTCAACTGTTCATCACGACAAAGGGATAAGAGACTTTCCATCACCAGTTGCCCATTTTGACGATCGAGATTTCCTGTCGGCTCGTCGGCCAACAAGATCGATGGTTGTGACATGAGACTGCGCGCAATCGCAGCGCGCTGCATTTCACCGCCAGACAATTGGCTCGGCCGATGGTGCAGGCGATGGGACAGCCCCAGGCGCTCCAGCAACGTCGTCGCCCGTTCGACGATTGTCCGCTTGTGGCGCCAGAATCGCCAAACCGAATGCTCGATCATCTTCGGCACCATCACATTTTCGAGCGTGGTCAGTTCTGGCAACAGGTGATAAAACTGAAAGATCATGCCGAACGTCCGATTGCGCAAGCGTTCGCGCTGTTGTGAGGGCAAATTGTCGATCCGCTGTTGGTCGCACCAAATCTCGCCGCGGTCGGGACGATCCAAGGTACCTAATAAGTGCAATAGCGTGCTTTTCCCGGAACCGCTTTGCCCGACAATCGAAGTGAATCGCCCTTCGTTTATGTGCAAGTCCACGCCTTGCAACACAGGTACTTCGATCCCGCGCCGACGATAGCTTTTGTGGACGTCAACCACGCGCAAGGCCGTCGGCAAAGCCACACGCAATGGAGCACGTGTATGTTGCCGGTCGGATTCGACCGACGCAACCAATCGTTCTCCACTCCGTAGGTTGCGACCAAAACTATTCATATCGGAGTGCCTCTACAGGATGCATGCGCGCCGCACGTAAAGCCGGCAACACGCTGGCTGCCACGGCAATTCCCACGGCGCCTAAGCCGACGAGTACTACCATGGGCAAGTCAACCACGGTGGGGATTTTCGAGAAGTAGTAGATAGTCGGATCAAACACTTGGCGGCCGGTCAACCAGCCGATCCCATCGGCGATCTGATTGATGCGCGCTACAAATACCAATCCAATGGCAATTCCGACCCCTGTCCCGACCGCGCCGAGCGCCAAACCGTAACCTAGAAATATCGACATCACCCCGCGACTCGTGGCCCCCAACGATTTCAAAATGCCGATGTCTTTCGTTTTCTCGACAACGATCATAAAGAACGTGGCCAGAATGCCGAACCCCGCCACGGCGATAATCAAGAATAACAAGATATTGAGAATGGTCAGTTCCATATTGACGGCGCTCAGCAAGGGGCGCTGCAAATCTTGCCACGTTTGAATGACGAATCCCCAATATTCGGGTTGCAACTCGGCAATCAGCTTGTCGCGCGCGCGATCCAGATGGGCACCAGGCTTCATCCGAATCTGGATGGCCGACACGGAGCATTCACCAGTCACCGGATCGATCATTCCCCTTAGTTGTTGCAAACGGCGGAGCGACATGAAGGCAAACGTCGAGTCGTACTCGTGCATGTTCGATTGGTAAAAGTCCACGACGGTGCAGTTTTCGGCGACCGGCGCGGGATTCTCACCGGCCGTGGGCAACGTCACGCGGACATCGTCTCCCGGTCGCAAGAGAAAAACGTCCCGGACTTCGTTCGTTTCCTGATCGATGACTTTGCGATTGGCAATCGCCATTCCCAAGATGATTCCCGTGTGCTGATCGCGCATGGGGTCGAACAGTTCATCGGCAGTCGGTTGCGGTCGGTACTGTGAACGCGAATCGAAGGGTTGTAAATCGTCGTCGCCAAACGGTCGTCCCGAAAGAGCCTCCTGCCCCGCGGCCAACTCATCGAGGTTGGGAACGCGATCGGGCAACTGCATGGCCGCCGGGTCTGCCGTCATTTGCCGCGCTGCGGCCGCTACCGGTTCCACCGGCGCACCGGCCAACCGCGCCGAGATTTCTGCAAATTCCTGCTCCCGCTGTTGGTGTTGCGCAGAAATACCCCAGGCCGAATGTTCTCGAATCAACAGCTCCTTTTCCCGCCGGTATCCCCAACCACATTCGCCGATTTTGTCCGCGTATCCGTCAACCTCCAGGAAGAAATTGAGCAATTGCTGTTTGTGCCGGTTGCTGAGATAGGGCTGAATCTCGCAGACACGGCCGTAGGTTGCTTCATCGATGCCGATCAACAATATCTGCTGCGTCATCGTGCGACCCCGAAAGTCGAAGGTCATCAAGGCTGGCACGCGGACGATCATGGTGGAAGCTTCCATGTCGGCGCCCAGGATTTCTTGGATGCAGGCTTGATGATGTTCCGGCCAGGAAAGCTCACCGAGGCCAGCGTCGAACTCAATGTCGGACAAGATGTCGTGCAAGCGGTGCCGCATCTCGTGGACGAAACCAGCCATGACGCTGTTGACCACGATCAGGGTGGCCACGCCCAGGGTGACACTGATGATCGAGGCCAAGGCGATGAACCGCGTTCGCAGGTAGCGCCACGATAGAAGTAATGTGTACATCGCCAATCCTTTGGCTTGCTCAGTCGTTCCATCTGGGCCGATCTCGGCCAATTATTGGGAATGCCGCAACAAGGGGAACAAAATCACATCGCGAATCGAGGGACATCCTGTCAACAGCATTACTAAACGGTCGATTCCCACTCCCAAACCGCCCGCCGGGGGCATTCCATTGCGCAACGCCAAGACGAAATCGTGATCCATCCGCGCCATGGAGTCTTCCTCCGGCATCCCGGCCAATTGTGTTTGGAACAGTTGCTCCTGCAAGTCTGGATCGTTCAACTCGGTATAGGCGTTGGCCAATTCCATGCCTTGGACAAACAACTCGAATCGCTCCGCCAACTCGGGCTGCCCCGCCTTGCGCTTCGTCAGCGGGCAAATGCTAGCGGGGTAATCGATCACAAATACCGGACCCACCAGAGCGTCCTCGACTTGTGCCTCGAATATCTCGCTGCGTACGACATCCGGGTGCCGCCCAGCGACCGGGATTCCCAGTCTGCCCGCCAACGCTTGTACCGCATCCCACGCTTCAAGGTCAACGCCAGTATGCTCGCGGAACAAATCGCCGTAGGAGCGCCGAGCAAATGGTCGGCTGAAATCGATGGTTTTTCCGCCCCATGCGACATGCGTGCCAGCACCAATCGCCGCCAGGGCGTCAGCAATGATGGCTTCGGTCAAATCCATCATGCTGTGGTAGTCGCCATAGGCCTGGTACACCTCCAACATCGTGAACTCTGGATTATGGCGCGGACTGATCCCCTCATTGCGATAGACGCGGCCCAGTTCATACACGCGCTCGATGCCCCCCACCATCAACCGCTTCAAGTGCAATTCCAAAGCAATGCGAAGAAACAAATCCATGTCTAGTGTGTTGTGATGCGTGACAAACGGTCGCGCGGCGGCCCCGCCTGCAATCGTGTGCAAGGTAGGCCCCTCAACTTCGATGAACTCGCGCTCAGCCAGTGTGCGGCGTATCGATTGCACGACCTTGGAACGCATCAAGAATCGATCGCGAACCCCTTCGTTGTACGCCAGGTCGATATAGCGGCGCCGCTGGCGCACTTCGGGATCGGTCAATCCTACATGTTTGGCTGGAGGCGGTTCCAAGGTCTTCGTCAATACTTGGATACGACTGACAAAGATTGACAACTCGCCGGTTTTCGTCCGGCGCAACGCGCCATCCACGCCGACCAAATCGCCCAAGTCCACGCACTCCACAATTTGCCAGTTCTCTGGACCGACCTGGTCGCGACCGACAAACAGTTGAATCGTCCCCGTCCAATCTTGCAAGTCGAAGAACTGCAACTTACCCTTGTCCCGGTGAAGCATGATGCGGCCAGCCGCACGGACAGTCGGTCCCACCATTTCATGGGGCGGCTGGGCAGCCAACCAACTGCGAAAATCGATCGGCTCGCCCGCGTTAGAATCAGCTTGCTCGCCCGGCAGATTCATGCGCTGACCGTCGGCGGTCACTAGTTGAATTTCGTGGCAACGACGGCGGATGTCGCCAATCCATTGCCGATCGTCGAATCGCTGACCCCAAGGATCCTGCCCCAGTTCGATCAGACGTTCAAATTTCTTGCGCCGCGCGGCCAGCACGGCATGCGTTTCTTCGTTGAGTCGTTGTTCTTCGTTCACAATGGCAATGGAATCAAGGGTTTGCAAATGTCGTTCAACCCTGCGGTTGTATTAAAAAAAGTCCGAATTGGCGAGCGGGTGCGGGTTCGATCGGCCCGCCGTCGTTTTGCCGCCTGATCCGAGCAAACAATTGGCCCATCACCGGAACAACTCGGTGATCGATTCCTTGTCGGGCGAAAGTGCATTCACCGCTTCTCACCCATCCAAAGTCTAGCGTGACCGGGAGCGTATTTCGCCCACGACTTGCCCGACACTATTCGTAATGGGTGTGATGCGTTTGTCGCCGACCGCTTGGTCCATCACGTCGGTCAGGGCCCGTGCGCGCTCCAACTCCGACAATAACACGCAGTTCATCCCGCGTGTGCTGCCGTCCTCGATCTTTACAACAATTCCTAACGCCGGTTCGGACAGACCGAGCCCATAACACGCCTCGGCACCCGTCTTACCAATCAGATTGCCGCCAGCCGATTCTATGAGCGCGGCGTCAAAACTGTTCTTACTGCTGATCAATTCGGGGTGCGCCTGCATGGCGCGGCGAATCGCATCGGCCGCACGGCGGTACTTCTCCGGAGCGCGGTCAGGGTTCGCTAGTCTGGCGTAACCCAAGGCCAATCGATCCATCGGCAATGCGTAATTCGGCACACCGCATCCGTCCGGCGCCCAGATCAAAGGCTCATGATAATCAGTGAATTCCTGAATCGCCGTTTGGATTCGCATTTGCACTGGGTGATCGACGCGCCAGTAACCATCGGCGGGGTTTCCCGCAATCCTGGCTTGCAGTAACATGCCGCTGTGCTTGCCCGAACAATTGTGGCACAGGCGACTCCCCCGGACCGCGCCGCAATACAATTCGCGCTCCGACGCGCCAGCGCGCGCAAGCAATTTAGATACGGCCGCCTGATGGTAATCCTCGCCTTCATGAGATGCACACATGATGGCAATCACGTCCGTTGCCAGATCGGCTCCCTGTTCTTGGGCCATCATCACAGTTGCCAATGCCTGGATGGGCTTCAACGCCGAACGCGGGTAGATCAATGAGTGCGGGTTTCCCACCGCCCAGGCAAGTTCGCCGCTCGGCGCGATTGCCACAATCCGCCCGTAATGGCAACTCTCGACCAATTCGCCGCGCGTCACTTCCACAATCACTTCGGACCGCGGGTCCAAGTTCACTTGGCCAAACAACCCTACAACACTGGCCATCGCCATAACTATCGCGGCGCAGCCAGCCCTCCGGAAAACTCGGCCGTTCATAGCATTGAACTCCACAACAACATTCGGGCGTTAGAATCACACGACAGTGAATTGTAGCAATCTCGTGGCCGGTTCGGGTCTGGACACCGTTTGCGTCGGGTGCGCGGGCCAGAGCGACAGGTGTCGTCAATTCGAAGTGAACCGGATGGACCGCCGTGCGTCTTAGGAATGGAACTACCCTTGCCCGAAATCCATGCTGCTGGGCATAATGGGTTCCTCCGGAGGGTAAGCGAATGGCTAGCAGGCTGATTCGAAATCAGTTGCCGTGAAAACGGTTGTGGGTTCGAGTCCCATGCCCTCCGCTGTGAATTGTGCGGAGTATTCCAGGATCCGACCTGGCTAACGAACAGTCACATCCCACGACTGTACCTGGAACTGTACCCGTCAACAGTCACCGCATCTGCTGGTTATTGCCGCGAGGAAAACATTCAGCCACACTGGCCGGCCCCGGTTCAACAGCCGCAGCGTGCCCAGGGCGCCGCGCGCAAGGCAGAAGCGAATTAAATGGGATGCGAACTATTCGACGATCTCTAAACAGTCACTAGTGAAATGGCCTCACCTGAACTCGATGGTCGTCGCCTAAACATCCGCCCATCGCGATGCAAACTGCTCCCCACTTTCAAGTTTCTCTCCCACGCAGCCGCTTTCGCTGCGATTTGCTACAATCGCTGTGATGGCAAAGAAACCGCGAAACCGCGACCCCAACCCGAAGAATCGAACACCTCCCCACCCGTTGGCGGAGGTCTTTGGGTTCCCATTCGACAATCATTCTGACCTTGCGACCCGACATCGCGCAAAACGACGTTGCCCTTTCAACAACAAGGTTCCTAACTGCACCAAAGACAAGGCCAACGATCCGCTGGGGACGTGCACAATTTTCGATGGCGATGACCTCGTCATAACCTGCCCAATTCGATTTCGACAGAACTGGATCATTGCTGACGATGCCGCAGACTTCTTTTTTCCAAAAAACGCCCAGTGGACGTCACTGACCGAAGTTCGCTTGAAGGACAAGAACGGCGGATCGGCAGGAAACATCGACATCGTACTTGTGTCCTACGATGATCGCGGCCGCGTGATCGATTTCGGTGCGCTTGAGATGCAAGCGGTCTACATTTCGGGAAACGTGCGGCGGCCTTTTGAGCGCTTCATGGAGTCACCGAAATCGAATGCCCATATGGATTGGCGTTCGGAAATAAACTGTCCCAATCCCGATTACCTTTCTTCTTCCCGGAAGCGGCTCGCGCCACAATTGCTTTACAAGGGTGGCATCATCAATGCCTGGCTGAAGAAATCCGCTGTTGCGATTAACGCTGGCTTCTTTCGCACGCTCCCGAAACTCAAGCACGTAACTAAAGACAAAGCAGAAATTGCTTGGCTGATTTACGATTCCGCTTCGTGTGTTTACCAAGTTAACTCTAACTGACACGATCTACACAACATTTGACTCGGCGTTGTCCACGATCACCAAGTCCGAGCCTGGTGATGTTAATGACTTCGTGGCAATCCTTCAGGATAAACTTGACGAAAAGCTTGAAGAGAACAATCCGCCTGATGCTCCAACACTGGATCAGATTGTTGGGGGGCAGGAATGAAGAACAAGCGTATCGTAAACGTAGCATCCGTACCAAAACGCAGCCCATTTAGATATCCTGGCGGAAAGACGTGGCTTATTCCCGAAATTCGAAAATGGATGCGTAGCCTACCCTTTCGCGCGGAACTGTTTATTGAACCATTTGCCGGCGGGGGAATCGTCTCGCTAACGGTTGCTTTTGAAGGATTTGCTGATCACATCATTCTCGTGGAACTTGACCCAGACGTTGCAGCCGTTTGGAAGGCAATTACTGGCCCAAACTTCCAAGACCTGAGTGAACGAATTCTCCGATTTGATGTCACCAAAGAAAATGTGCAACGAGAACTTTCAGGGACATCCAAAAGGACTGAAGACATCGCGTTCCGCACGATCTTGAAAAATCGGATGTATCACGGCGGAATATTGGCACCGGGTTCAAGCCTGATCAAACAGGGTGAAAATGGCAAAGGTCTTCGCTCACGCTGGTATCCAAAAACACTGGCGGATCGGATTAACGCGATTGGTGATACTCGGGACCGGTTTACCGTTGTCGAAGGCGATGGCATCGCACAAATCCGCAAACATTACAGAAAACAGAAAGCGGTGTTTTTCATCGATCCACCGTACACTGCCGATGGCAAGAAGGCTGGCAAGCGCCTGTATCTCCACAATGAATTGGATCACACTGATCTTTTTGACGCAACAAGAACGATCAAGGGCGACTTTCTCATGACCTACGATGATGCGGAAGGCGTTCGCAAATTGGCCCAAGAGCGTGGATTTGACCTTGAACTTGTCGCAATGAAAAACACACACCACGCAAAGATGACCGAATTATTAATTGGCAAAGATTTAGGATGGGTTCACTCAGCGACAGTTGGTGACGTCCAGCAGGAATTCGCGTTCGACTGACCCCATCAAAACGGCGACGAACAACTCGGTGAACCGGCGTTGGCTTGCGTTACGGTTTTTCAAGGTCGTTTCCTTCGTTTACAGTTTTCGGTGTGCCAACGTCAACTCCGTTGGTCCGCCAACCCGGTTACCTCAAACGGTCGCGATGCCGCGTCCAATTCGGAAGGTTAATGTGCACGACGAACCTGTTCGAGTCGATCAACAGCGTGATTCGGAAGTTTACCCGCAACTGTAAACAGTACCCCATTCGCGACTGGGTATTGAAGATGAACTGCATGGCCATCAACGAAGCCGCCAGGCGCTGGACCAAGCCCATTCGCAACGGGAAGGAGACGTTGAACTATTATGCCATCATGTTCGAGGACCGGTTGCCGACAAGAATCGATTAACCCTGGATTTCCCGAGAGACACAAAATGTAAGAAGGGGCCCAAGAGAACCAATACGGGCCGAGCGCTGGGCGGGCGAACTGGAAAGAAATTCCCAACATTAGTCCTAACCCGCATTTCTCACAGGCCAGTACCGGTCATAACACTGTGTTTTTACAACCCGAAACGTAAGTGAGGGAATTGCTGAGTTATCCCTCACTAACGTTTCGGGTTGTGAGAAATGCGGGCTAATCCTCATCTTGAACAATCAGCACGATTGACGTGAGTGAGGGACCATTGGATGAAACCTCGTTGATCGAAGCCCGACTTGATTTCACTGGGCCCATCACCTGGAAGCGAAATGCCTTGCCGTTGTACGGAAATCATGGTAAGCTTCCCGGCAATTATCGGGACCAATCGGCCCCGGAACAGGAACTTGCCAGCGTAGCTTCAATTGGCAGAGCACCGCATTCGTAAGGCAAAAAGACGCCTTTAGGGTTTTCCGCCAAAATGCGATTTCACCCGCGAATTTCCACGTCAAACGCACTTTTCAGCGCCAACGCAAAATAGCCGCTAATGGCCTGGAATTTCCCCAAACGGGTGTCAATGACACCCGCGCGCAACGCTGACACCGACCGCCGATCCACCCCCTCGATGCGCTCAAGTTCGTCGCCTGCCGCGACGGCCCGCTTTGGTCGTTCCGCGAAACCGCTGACACCGGGTACAACATAGCAAGGCGGATGCGAGACAGAAGGACCAATAGGCAAATCGAATTGTCGGACGGGTTTAAGGTCGCATCGACCAACGATCGTGCGGCAGGCGCAAACGTCGCGAACGAGTTTCGCGATTTCGTCAACGTCCCATCGCGGAATCGTGACGACGGTCGCGCTCAGCAGATTGCCGCCGCCGATCTTTCAACATCCGCTTGAGAATTGCCAACCGCGCCGCCGTGCGATGCGGAGCGGGATTGTGCCGACTCGAAATCGCGCCGCCGATGATCCGCCGCGCAGTCGCTGCGTTGATTCGCTTTTCTGCCCGCGCGGTCGCCTCGCGCTTGGCGTCGTCATGTTCGCGCTTGGCCCGGTACTCAGCCAGCTTGCGAACCGCCGCTTCATAATGCGGCCTAGCACTCGCAGCCGTCTTAGTCGATTGCTTGGCGTCGCCGGTAATCCGATGAACAAATTTCGCCGCCAAGGATTCCTGAGCGTTTAGATAAGTTTCGGCGTCGAGCATGGCGCGAATGCGCCGCTCCTCTATGCCGGTACGTTCCGAGTAAAACGCGACTAGTGCATCGGATGACTTTTCGAGATCGTCGGCGAGCTTGCGCAGGTCGCGATGATCCCCCGCTACGATGGCCCAGGGGTGATGGACCATGATCATCGACTCCGGCGACATTTCCCTGAATTCTCCCGCAAGTAACAACGCCGATGCCGCCGATGCCGCCAAGCCCTCAACGGATGTCGTTATGCGGCCTGGATGCCGCCTTAGTTGCTCGATCATCGACCACGTTTCAAACAGCCCGCCGCCCGGCGAATTGATGCGAAGGTGAACGTCACCCGGCCCGAGCGCCTTCAGCGCGTCGGCCATTGTTTCGCCGCCAAACCAGCCGTCGGCCGCGCTGCCAATTACGTCGTACAAAAAAATCTCTCGCTTGCTTTTGTCCCAACGTGCCATTGTGTTTTTCTCCTAGTGCAAACCACCGTTAAACAAACTCGATAAAACTGGATCGTCGATAGGCAATGTCACGTCGATTTTCATCCGCGCCCGGTCAATCGGACTCAAGCCAAACATCGATGACAGCCGCTGCACCCGGTCGCATGTACCTAAAAACAACCGTCGCGCCTTTTCGTCGGTCGGGTCGGATGTCAATCGTGCCGCCAGCACGTCCGCGCCGTGTAAGAGTTCGGCAAGTAGCCGTAACTGGTGAACGTCCACTTGTCGCAAAACTCCCTCCTGGATGTCGGCGACAAGCTGATTCCACTTCGCCGCGACTCCAGCAGACAACCCTTGTGGCATTTTCGGTCCGCCGTCTTGCCGCGTCCTGTCCGCGCCA
>JACTND010000199.1 GCA_014584305.1 Planctomycetota bacterium
CCGCCGATCCAGCGACGCCCGAGCGCGAAGTGACGGCTCGTCAAGTGCTGTCGTATCTGACTCGAGGGGTCGAAATTTCGCGGACGAAACTTCCCGGAGGGTTGGTCCACGTCATCGAATTGGAAGTCGCACCGAATTCGCCGGCGACGCAGGTGACCTTGCGCGAACTTCCCCTGCCTCCGAGGTGCTTGGTGGCCGCCATGATTCAGGATGGTTATGTGCGGGTCCCCTCGGGGAACGACCGGTTTCGCGACGGCGATACCGCCATTTTGTTGGTTGAAGAAGACACGATCGACGCCGCCTTGGTCCAGTTTTCTGCTTGACGTTCGGCAGCCGAGAAGGAGTGTGCGGCCTGCTGGGGTTGGCGGTTGTTGCGGCGCGGACGGTTGCGCAGGATAGGTGCCGCGTGTGCATCCGGCTGCAACTGATGGATTCGTTTCGAAAGTCGCGGTCGATTGGCGGCAAAACTCCAACCTGCGCAAGTCTGAGTCGGCGAAGAAATGACCTTGCCCGGTGCAAAGAATTCACACATGATGGCTGCATGGTTACCAGGCACCCGGCCTGAGATGTGGGCAAAATCATGACAACGCTGGCGATAGATCCGGTGCGGTTGCACGACGAATTGTTCGCGGTTTTGCAGCCCGTGGGACAAGAGCAGATTCTGGGATTTTGGAGTCGGCTCGACTGTGAGCAGCAGGCGCGCTTGGCGCGCCAAATTCACGCCTTGGATTGGCAGCAACTCCAGGAGACATTTCGTGGCCGTGAAGTGGAGCAGAACTGGGTAACACGAGCGGCGCGGGCGGTGCCCCCCCCTGCCCTGACTTTGGCGGAAATGCGCGAAACTCGCGCCCAGGAAGCGGCAGTTCGAATAGGGAGCGATGCCATTCGTAGCGGCCGAGTGGCTTTCGTCTTGGTCGCTGGTGGTCAAGGGACGCGGTTGGGTTTCGATCATCCCAAAGGCATGTACGCGATTGGCGCCGTCAGTGGCCGCACCTTGTTCGAGATCATGATCGACCATGTGACCGCGCGCAGCCGACGGCATGGCGGGACGATTCCGGTGTACATCATGACGAGCCCGCTGACGCATGGTGAGACGTTCGAGTTTTTGCAGAAGCATCGGTGGTTTGGCTATGGTGAACGCAATGTCCGTTTGTTTTGCCAAGGCGTAATGCCGGCCATCGACTGCACCACCGGGCGCGTATTGATGTCCGCACCGGACATGATCGCCACCAGCCCCGATGGGCACGGCGGCACATTGGCTGCCATGGAACGCCACGGAGTTCTGGCCGACATGCGGCTGCGCGGCGTCGAGCACATTTTTTACGGGCAAATCGACAATCCGCTGCTGCAAGTTTGCGATCCGGCGTTGATCGGAAACCACATCCTGCGGAATTCGGAAATGACCAGTCAAGCGATTCGCAAACAGGATCCATTGCAGCGTGTCGGTAACTTCGTGGAAATGGACGGTCGCGTGCACGTCATTGAATACAGTGATTTGCCAGACGAGATTGCCGCGCGGCGCAATGCGGATGGCTCGCTGCAATTGTGGGCAGGAAGCATCGCCGTTCACGTTTTTGAGCGGAGTTTCTTGCAGCGCATGGCAAGCCTGCCCGGCGCGCTGCCGTTTCATCGCGCGCTCAAGCGGGTGCCGTACATCGATGCTGATGGGCGCGAGATCGTGCCGACGGAACCCAACGCCATCAAGTTCGAACGGTTTATTTTTGATCTATTGCCGCACGCCGAGCGCGCTTTGGTATGCGAAGTGGACGCGGCGGAGGGATTTGCTGCACTGAAGAACGCTCCGCCAGCCAAAACGGAAACCGCCGAGTGGGTCCGCGCGGCCATGACCAACTTGTACCGTCGCTGGCTGGAGCAGGCTGGAGGGACATTGGCTGCCGGCGCCGATTTGGAGATCAACCCGAAGTTTGCCTTAGATGGTGAAGAATTGAAACGGCGATTGCCTGCGGGAACGCATTTCTCCGAATCGGCGTATTTGGTTTGACGTGAGGTGAGTTTCTGAGAGCATCGCCACACAAGACTTCCAAGGCGCTAACGCTACATTTCGTGTAAATGGGACGTCAATTGGCCGCGGCGCGCAATAGACTACACGAAACGTAGGGAAGCAGAGGAGATCGCGGAAATGTTGCATGTCACGATCATGGCCGGCGGGTCGGGGACTCGGTTTTGGCCTGCCAGCCGCCGCCATGTTCCCAAGCAGTTCTTGCGACTGGCTGCCGATGCCAGTATGTTGGCCGAGACGGTGCAACGGCTCGAGGGGCTATGCGAACCGGAGCAGATCACGGTCTTCACGAACGCAGTCCTGGCGGATCTGACGCGCCAGGAATTGAACAACACCCGCATCCGCGTCGTTGGCGAACCGGCAAAACGAGACACGGCGCCGTGCATCGCGTTGGCGGCGGCCATGGCGCTGCACCGCGATCCCCAAGCGGTACTGATTACGCTGCCCGCCGATCAAGTTATTCAGCCTGTGGCTCCCTTTCAATCGGCATTGCGTCAGGCTCTCGATATCGTTGCCGACGATGGAAAACAGATCGTTATGTTGGGAATTCGGCCAACTTATCCGGCGGAAGTGTATGGTTACATTGAGCGCGGAGAGCAACTGCCAGGTCGGGAATTGCCGACATATCGCGTACGGCAATTTCGGGAGAAACCCACGGCGGAGGTCGCAACCGAGTTCTTGCGGCAAGGAACATTTTATTGGAATGCCGGGATTTTCGTCGCGCGGGCGGAAACCCTGGTCGGCGCGCTGCGCACGTTCGAACCGGACTTGATGTGCACCATTGCAGCGATAGCCGAACGGACGGACGATCCATCCTTTGCCGCGACCCTCGCCGAGCGGTTTCCTGGAGTCACGGCCAAATCCATTGACTACGCGGTGATGGAGCGCTATCCGCAGGTAAGCGTGATCGAGGCTACTTTTGAATGGGATGACGTCGGTAACTGGTTGGCCCTGGAACGGATGCGAAGTCAGGACGTTGATGGAAATACGGTGGATGCGGAGCGATTCCTTGGGTTGAATACCACAGGAAGCATTATTCGCGCGGCAGGCGGCCA
>JACTND010000144.1 GCA_014584305.1 Planctomycetota bacterium
CGGCAGCGTCATCAAGCCGCTGGTTGGCTTCGCCAACGATGGCCCCTCGGACGCCGCCGTGGTGCAGCCGGACTTGCAGTCGCGCCGCGGCCTGGTCATTGCCTGCGGGATGAATCCCCGTTACGGCGACTTCGACCCGTACTGGATGGCGGCCGCGGCCATTGATGAAGCGATCCGCAATTGCGTCTCCGTCGGTGCGGATCCGAATCGTATCGGCATTTTGGATAATTTCTGTTGGGGACGTACCGACCGCCCGGAAACCCTGGGGACACTGGTTCGCGCCGCGCTGGGGTGCCACGACACAGCCGTCGGTTTGGGCACGCCGTTTATCAGCGGCAAAGACAGTTTGCATAATGAATTCAGTTATCCGAATTCTCAGGGACATCGGCAAACGATTTCGATTCCGGGAACGCTGCTCATTAGCGCGCTGGGGCAAATCGCCGACGCGCGCCAGACAGTAACCATGGACCTGAAACAACCAGGTAATACGCTATTTCAGGTTGGCTGGACGGCAGACGAGTTCGGTGGATCACATGCCTTGGTGGCGCTGAATCAACATGGTGCTGGCCAATGCCCGCGGGTCGATACGCACCATGCGCGAATGCTGTTTGGCAAATTGCACCAAGCGATGTCCTATGGCTGGGTGCGCAGTTGCCACGATTTGAGCGAGGGGGGCTTGGCCGTGACCTTGGCGGAAATGTGTTTGGCTGGTCAATGGGGAGCCGAATTGGACCTGGCTCAGATTCCGTGGCGCCCAGATACGGAGCATCGCTCGGATTTTGCGGCCCTCTTTGCTGAATCGAATACGCGATTTGTTTGCGAGGTCGAACCGATCCACTCCTCGGCGTTTGCCGAGTTCTTTGGGCCCAACTATGTTCGGTCGATTGGAACGGTAATGGCGACCCGCCAATTGCGAATACGCCACGGTACCGTCAGCGTGCTCAACATGGATGTTGACGCTTTACGGAAGACTTGGCAAAGCCCTTTAGATTGGAGTTGAAGGATGGCCAAGCCACGAGTACTTGTATTGCGCGCTCCCGGTACAAATTGCGAAAGCGAAACAGCCTTTGCGTTTGCGTCAGCCGGCGCCGAAACGGCGACCATGCATGTGAATGCACTGGTGGACGCGCCGCGCCGTTTAGAATTGTTTCAGATCGTATGTTTTCCCGGCGGATTCAGCTATGGTGACGATATTTCCGCCGGACATGTGGCAGCATATCGCCTGCGTCACCACCTGCTGGATGAATTGGCGGCGGTCGTTGACCGCGGCGGGTTGATCCTGGGAATTTGCAACGGGTTTCAAATTCTCATCAAAACGGGATTGCTGCTGCCACCGGACGAACACGGTGCTGCAGCGACGTTGACCTGGAACGCAAATGGTCGCTACACGGCTCAATGGGTGGGGCTCAAAGTCACGGAGAATCGGTCGCCGTTTTTGACGGGAATTGACCGTATGTATCTGCCGATTGCTCACGCGGAAGGCCGTTTTGTGGTTCGGGACGAAGCGACGTTGGAAGCTCTCGATCGCCAAGGCCAATTGGCTCTGCGCTATGAACCCACTGAGGAGTTTCCGGTGGGTAATCCAAATGGCTCGACGGCGGGAGTCGCCGGTGTTTGCGACAGGACAGGGCGAGTATTTGGCTTGATGCCCCATCCAGAACGATGCTGGGACGCGACACATCATCCGCGCTGGACGCGACGTGGCAGCGACCAACTGGCGGATGGTCGTAAGATTTTCGATAACGCCGTTCGCTATTTTAGTTAGTGGAGCAGCGAGAGATTGCATGTCGGTTCTCGTTTGTCGTTGGGGAATATTGGGCACGTCCGTAATCGGCCGAAAAGTTTGGCAGGCGATTGGTCGTACGGGAACAGGTCAAGTCGTGGCAGTTGCCAGCCGCGACCGAGCGCGGGCTGCCCGCTATATTAACGCATGTCAACGCCATTTCGCGATGGAACGTGAACCACGAGCTTATGGCGCGTACGAGGCGATCTTGGATGATGACGGGATCGACGCCGTGTATTTGCCGCTCCCTACGGGGGTGCGCAAAGAATGGGTCATCCGCGCTGCCCAGGCTGGAAAGCACGTATTGTGCGAAAAGCCGTGTGCCTTGTCGGTTGCAGACCTCGAAGAAATGCTTCGCGCCTGTGATGACCATGGCGTGCAGTTCATGGACGGAGTCATGTTTATGCACAGCGCGCGGTTGCCCGCGATACGCATCGTATTGGACGATCCGCAACGAATTGGAACCATACGTCGGATTGCTTCACAGTTCAGTTTTTGTGCAGATCCGATCTTTTTCCGCAACGATATTCGCGTGAACCGTGAATTAGAGCCATTTGGGTGCCTGGGCGACTTGGGTTGGTACAACATCCGCTGGGCCTTGTGGGTAATGGGTGGGCGGATGCCCCGCCAGGTTATTGCCAGAACCCTTCGCAGCTCGTGTCCCGATGCTCCTGAGACCGGGGTTCCGATAGATTTTTCGGCCGAACTGATTTTTGACGACCAGACGTCGGCCAGCTTTTATTGCAGTTTTGTAACGCACCACCAGCAATGGGCGCATGTCAGCGGCACAGCGGGAACACTGTTCGTGCCGGACTTTGTCCTGCCGTATTACGGCAATGCTCAGCATTTTTATGCTCAGCGTGCCGAGTTCAACACCACGGGGTGGGATTTTGGAATGGCCCATTATCTGACGGTCCATGAAATCGCCGAGTACAGCAATGCGCATGAACAATCCCCGGAAGTCAGCCAATTCCGGGTATTCCATCAATTAGTAAACGAGCGACGCCTTGACCCCCAGTGGCCCATCTGGGCCCTAAAAACCCAGCGGATCCTCAACGCCTGCCTCTAACCCAACAAAAACCAAAAAGGACAGGCATTACTATGTTGACTGGTTTTTGGGACTTTGGTATATTCGCCTCCGCTGCGAATGCAAAGTTGTCACAACGAGCGAGATACTAGGGGGCTGTCATGACGATGCCACGCAATTTACTGGTCGATGTAAATGTGACGCGATACTACCATTGCGTTTCGCGCTGTGTCCGGCAGGCGATGTTGT
>JACTND010000059.1 GCA_014584305.1 Planctomycetota bacterium
CTCAATGCAACGTATTGCAATTGCCGAAGCGTTCACCCGAAAAACCGGTGCAACTTGAAGATTTCCGCCGCGAGGTTGAGAAACTGATCGCCGATTCGAACGCCCGCATCACGCAACATGACACATTCTCCATGCCCGATGGTTGCCGCGTGATGCGGATTGTGGTGATGGGCGTTCAAGACGAACTGCAAATCGCCTGGCTCTACTACACGGTCAACCATCCCGATGGCCGGCGCGTGGCGCTGATCTTTACGGTCGAGCAATCCGTACTCGGCTTGTTCAATGCTGCCGATCAGAGGTTGGTGCAGGGTGTTCGGTTTGCCGAGCGAAAAGCCTCCAATGCCGCCAACGGCAGCGAAATACACAGGTAAGTGCCCCGGCTAATGTTCCAGCGGGCGCCTGGAGTTCTGGCCACTCAATTAGCGGCAGAGTTCTTAATCTGGCACTACTGCTCGTTCCTGCCATCCGCCACCAAGTCCGATTAAATTAGGACAGGCATTATTTTAAATTCGCCAGCTTTCCTAATTTGCCTATTCTAGGAAAGCTTCCCAGGCTAACAAAATAATAATGCCTGTCCTAAAAGCGAAATTCTAGAATTTCGAAGTGCGAAACGGCAGGTGCCACCCACCAGAATCAGATGGGCTCATCCGCCTCCAATAAGTGGTTCGGTAAGCCCAGTACTTCGGCAAGTTCGGCGAGCGCCGCTTGGGACTCGCCCATCAATTGAGGGTCGCGCAGGTCGTCGGGTGCTAATGTCTCGCGATAATGACGCTGCACCCAAGCCGATAATCGATCATGAACATCCGAGGAGAATCGCACTCCCGGCGCGAGGGCTTGCGCTTGTTCGTCGGTCAGCACAACGCGCAACCGCAAGCAGGCTGGGCCGCCCCCATTATTCATACTCTGACGCAGGTTCACAAATTCGACCTGTTCGATTGGATTCGAGCCAGCCACGAGTTGCTCGACCACGCGCCGCGCTGTCTCGATTTCCTGGCATTCCGACGGGCAGATGAGGCACATTCGACCATTGGGTCGCGTGACCAGCTGGCTATTGAAAAGATAACTGGCTACGGCGTCAGCCAAGGGCAATTCGCGCTCCGAAATTTGAAGGACCTGCAACTCATCATTACAGACAGCGGCGAACCGCGCGGCCACATCGGCCAGGATGGCATCTTGGTCCACAAACGCCATCTCGTGGACCAATAGCAGCGATTGGTTGCCAACGCAAACCACGTCATTGTGGAAAACGCCGGCGTCGATGGCGTGTGGATGTTGTTGGATAAAAACCATCTGAGTTTCGCGCAGCAGATGATTTCGGCCAATTGCTTGACAACTTTCCAGCGTCTGCCGAGCCGGAAATCGGCCGGGAGCCGGGCGCGAGTGGTCGAAGACCGATCGACCAAACACAAACAGCTCGACGCCAGGGCCGTCATATTCTCGGCATAATCGGGTATGATTTGCAGCCCCTTCGTCAGCCAGCGCCGGCCAAGCCGCCAACGGTTCGTGGACGCTGCAATCGCGGACCGCGGCGAATAGATGGCGCAGGAGACGATACGTTTGCGGCGCTTCGATCGCGCGATGCAACATGCTAGACAGGTTGGCGGGTGTGATGTGCAAACGTCCGTCGCCACAATCAGGGCCTGGCGAAACGGTCGCCGCATTAGCCGTCCACATGCTGGATGCGCTGTAGCAGGCGGCCACCAACGATGGCTGCGCGCGGTAGGCCGCTTCGATCATAGCCGCTGGTGAGCCGCGGAACCCTAAGGAGCGCAGCAACGACAGGTGCGGCCGCGGTTGAGGGGGCAAAATTGCTTGTTCCAGCCCCAATTCCCAAAGCCGCCGCATTTTATTCAAACCCTCCAACGCCGCAGCGCGAGGGTGTGCAGTCAACTGCCGATGCTTGGCCGAAGCCACATTGCCGTACGAAAGTCCCGCGTAGTTGTGTGTGGGGCCGACCAGGCCATCAAAATTGAACTCGCGGGCGGGCATCGACTACTTGAATACAAATTCGGCCATAATCGGATAATGGTCGCTGGGATCGCGCGAGTCGTCGGGAAGTTCCCAATAGCGGTTGAAGTGGTCCTCCACGGGGTCGATCGAGTCGCCGACGACCAAATCCCGTCGGGTAATGATCCGCGTAAAAACCAAATCGCGACGGCCCGGCAAATCCGTGGTCAG
Source organism: Planctomycetota bacterium (assembly GCA_014584305.1). GTDB lineage: Bacteria > Planctomycetota > Planctomycetia > Pirellulales > Pirellulaceae > BJ22. The sequence continues at coordinate 2,179 of JACTND010000059.1, forward strand.
CGCTGCGCTCACGAGAATCCGGTCGAGTTGTTTCTCCGTAATATGCGTGTTGCGCAAAGCTTCCGGCAGGTGGTCATGCAGGTCGATCAGGTCGTCTTCCGTCTGCGGGGTGTGTTTGCCGGTAGCGATGCCCATGTCCGTATCCGGGCCGAATTGACCCGCCAGCTGTTCGGTATTGAGGTCACCCAGCAGGATAACGTTCTCGCCTCGCGCGAGCAGGGGATCAATCCAGGCTTTCAGAAGCCGCACCTGGCGTTTGCGGATTTCTTCTTGCTCGGCCATGGATCGCAAATGGACGTTGACGATCGTAACCGTTTCCTTCTCGGCGCCGCTGCCAAATTCGAACCGCGCGAACAAATGCTTGTTGACGTTGTAATAATCGCGCGATTCAAACATTTCAGCGGACTGTTCGCGGCGGCTGTACTCCACCAAATCGCCTTGATAGAGAAACGCCACATCTTGTTCCGTGGCAAAATCGTACCCGGGAATGTAGGCATAGCGGTATTTGAGCCCATGCTTTTCGTCCAACTCGCGGACCAGGTTGAAAAGCACCTGTTGATTTTCGATCTCCTGCAAAGCGATCACCGTCGGTTCCAATTCGGCGATGACTTCAGCCGTTCTTGCCAACTTCCATTGCCAGGCTTCCCGGGAGGGTGCGGTTTTCTCTTTCGCCAAGTCCGAACGGTTGTCGCCAGCGTAATGATCAAAGAACCATTCGACGTTCCACGAGGCAATACGAATCGGTGCGGGGTCGTCGGCCAGTAATTCCTGCGAAGTCATGAGGAATAAACACCACACGATTCCCAAACGAAACCAGCTCATGATCAGATCCAATTTCCTTCCTACGCCCTGGTGGCAGCAGCCCAGGCGGTTTGAGAAATCACACGCCGATTCACGGTGGCGTCCAGTTATCCAGACGAACGTCTGGCATGGGGGACCAAGCTACCATGGCCACCGCCCACGTGGCCATAAGCCTTGTCAACCGCTGCAATCTTCTCCAACGATAGCCGATTATTGAACAGCCGACAACTCGGGGCGCACCAGGTTCACGATATCTTCATCGAGCGCATAAAACCACGGTGCGTGTATTTGATTGACATTCACCGCATGTTGACGCGCTTGTCGTACGCGCGATTCCCATTGCTCCATTTCCCGGGCATGTTCGCGCCGTTGGTCATCGGTCAGGGGTGATCCATCTTCGTTCTGAGGCGGTTGCGGTTGAGGGAACTGAGACTCGTCGAACAGGGCGACAATCATGGCCACGCGCGCCAGCCGCGCGTCGCCACTGGATACCGGAATGATGTTCCCCAAATAGACAACCACTCGGATTCCGCTGGCCAATTGCACTTCCAATTGACCGCCAGTCGCCAGGAACTGCACGGGCTGACCGGCGGGGGAAGTTTGCTTGAATCCCCAGGTCAGAGCCGACTCATACACGGCCGGCGCCAGCGATTGTTCTGGTGCTTTCAGAGATTCCGCCAGCGCGGCTTCCTTCGGCCGGGCATCGACAAAATCCAGTCGCGCCAAACTGACCACGGCCCGTTGCAAAAACTGTTTGACCTCAATACTCGGCTCTCGGTCAACCCAGGCCCCATCGACCCCCACCTGCCAGCGCGAGACGACTAATTGATTATTCTCGACGGTCAGCAGCGCATCATAGAACTCTTGTTCCTGGGGATCTGCCGCCAGCGACTCAGGATCGACGCGATAACTTTGCAAGCGACAACTCAACAAACGATCGCCCGGCAATCCGGCGGTTTGCAATTGCAACAAGTTGGGATCGACCCAATCGCGAAAATAGGTGGACAGCGATTGCGCATCAAAATCGACGACGTAAACCTGGGGTTCACCGGGCACGCGGACGAAGCGTTTTTGCCGTCCCTCGGCACCGGCCACCTCGTGTCCGACGATTAAGCTAGCCAACACACGCTGGTTGCGATCGCGCACAGCAACTTTCCAGCCGATTCCACCGGGGTTGCGCCCGGCCTCCGGCTCGTCCATGTCCAGCACACCGAACTTGAGGTGGTCCAGTTGTTTGTCCGTCTCCAATTCCAGGACGGTGCATTCGACCAGATTATTAATCACATCGGCGATGCGAAAGGCGTTGCTGGCGGTGTAGCCGGCATAGTTGGTGAGCACCCATTTTTCACCCCGCCGCTCGAGCAACATCCGTTCCATCAGATTTTTATCGGGATGCACTCGCGCGATCTCCAGAGTGCGAATTAGTTTGGCGTCCAGTTCGGCAAACAGAGGTTTGTTGACGCGCTCGCTTGTTTGTTCAAATGTCGGCCAGGGGAAATAGATGGCGGCTACCACCGAGGTCGCCGCGGCGGCCAACCCCATTATCAACGTCGTTGTCATCGGTCGCATGGCATGGTCCCTTTACTTCAACCGCCGCGCTTTGCTGATGCCTTCACGTTCGCGTAATCGCCGACGGGTGAATACGACCAGACCCACGAGCAACGGCGGTATCGGTGGGATTACCACCGCCGCCAACTTGAATTGGCGCTGCGCATTCTGAATGGCCAGTTCGGCGTCCAGTTGAATAGCTCGCAACTTTTCCTGGCGTTCGCCTTCGAGTTCTTCAAAGCGGCGCTGCAATCGCTGACCCTGCTCGCTGGATGTTTGTTGCAGTAACAGTTTTTTCGAGTTGTAGGATTGCATATCGATCGGTTGTCCTTGTTTCAATCGCTCGTCCAACCGGCGGACTTCTTCTTCCAAGGGGCGAATTTCCGCTTGAGCCGCTACGATGACCTGCTCGCGGGTCTGCAAAGCCGTTTTTTCATATTCTTGAGTCAGATCATAAACGACCTGCATGGCGGCTTCGGTTTGGCGTTCGACCATCCGCAGGGTAACGTGGTTCAGCCGGCGGCTGCGCAAAGACAAATAGTCGGTGATGCCCGCCAGGCTGTCGATGATATTCAATACAAAACTCACGTTCTGAAAACGGTATTCCACTCCGTCGCGCACCGGTTCGTCGCGCAATTCGACAAACCAGTCGGCGAGCAGATCCACGTCGCTGACGTAAATCACATTTGTTTTTCGCCGGTCGGCTCGCTGAGCCTCAGCGGCATCAGCGGGCCAGTCCTGTTTGGCCAAATCGCCGCGGATGGCTGCGGCCAACACATATTGCGCCGTAGCGGCACCCCGCGCATTGGCTCGTTCGTCTTCACTGCGGGCCATGGCGAAATCGATCAACCGGATCGTCCCGGCGTTTCCTGTGCGGACCAATTCCTCGAACTGCAATGTTCCGCCGGGGCGCTGCGAAATATACGTGGCGAACTGAAAGCACAATTCCGTGACCCCTTCGGTCGCCGGATGATCGCGCGAGATGCGCTGGCCGCCCACCTCGCGCTCGCTGATAATCATCACTTCGGGAGTATCCAGCGACGGATCGCGCGGATAGGGATTGTCCGAACGCAGTTTCCACACCAGGTTCGGCCACCACTGTTCGCGAATCTGAAACTTGTCAACTTTGATGTCCAGAGCGTCCCACAGCTTCTGTATATCCGCGCCGATATTCCCCTTGCGCGGCAGGAGCTTGGCGAAAAACGACCCGGTCAAAAACGGCGTGTCGCCGATGGAAAAGTTGTTGGGGTTGGGAAAGGCATCTTCAAAGATTGCCGTGGGTTGACCCTGTTGAATGGCAGTAATCAGATTCTGCATTTCGCGAGGTGTCAACTTCGACGGCTGGGCGACCAGCAGAACGTCGTAACGGCGGCGGATGGGCGCCCCCTCCTCGTTTTCGACAAACAACGAAATGGGGGTTTCGGCATCCACCGGTTCGATTTGATATTGTTTCTGCAATTCGCTCATAATCATCAGCGGCGGGATTTGCAGCATTTGGGGTTGCTGCGTCTGCGGGTTCATTACGGGAAAACGCCCACCCAGCAGCATGGCGTCGCTCTGGACGACCCCCAAGACGGGCTTTTTCGGTTGGGCCACTGTATTGATGGAGCGCACGATTTCGTATTCGACGGGAGTGCCCGATGGGACAAACGGGATCACCACACGCTGCAAGCCGCTCGAAACGGCCATACCCAAGACGACCACTTCATTCCGCCACGCGCCGCGCGATTTGCTGATCACTGTCTGCGGGCGGATGCCATAGCGCTGTTCGGCAAAGATGGCTTCCTTGCTGAAGGGTTCAATTCCTTGGTGTAACGTGACTTGAATTCGGTTGCCACCCAAGACGTCCAGTTCCCGCAACAGGTTAACCAAGTCATAACGAGTCCGCACGTACTCACCGGGAATGTTGTTCGATATGTAGGCTTCCACCTTGATCGGCGCCGGCGGGCGGTTCTGTTCATCCGGGCCTTCCTGAACCAGGCGATGAATGATCTCGACGGTCGCCGGCGACAACGTGCTGACCCGATTGTCCGAAATATCGACGCGCAATCGGTTAAGAGGGCTGTATTGGACGATCAACACCGCGGCCACCAGCGTGATAAATAAGAAAATGCCGCGCAACACATAATGCGACAGCATCGACGTGCCGTCCCTACCGCCGAGCCAATGCCGCCGCCCAATCAATACCAGGCTGAGGTAAACCCCCAGTGCCGCCAAACCCAAAAAGTAGCAAACCGACGAAGCGCTGATCAATCCGCGCCCAAATGGTTCGAAACGAAACAGCAACGACCATTCGAACATCCGCTGAATCCAGGTCGTGTTCGACAAGATCACGTCGGCGTTCGAAAAGAACGCCAACGGCGCATTGAATGCCGCGCCAAACACAAAACCAACCGTCAAATTATTAGTCAGGAACGAGGCCACCATGCCCAAGGACAACATGGCCAATCCCATGAACCAATAGCCCAGGTACGTCGAAAATAAGAGCAACGAATCGAGCTGCCCGCCCGTCATGGCGACCAACACAGCGTAATTCGATAACTGCGAGAACAACAGCGAAACGGTAAACACCAGCACGGCCGCGAAATACTTGCCAATCACGATATCGAAATCCTTGGCGGGCAAGGTCAGCAGCAGTTCATCGGTTCCTTGGCGGCGTTCGTCGGCCCAGATGCTCATGGTGATGGCGGGAATGAACACCAACATGATATAGGGCAAAAAGCGGTTGAGTTGATCGAAATTCGCCAGATTGGTGGTAAAAAACTCGTGGGGCCAAAACGCTGCGAAACTCGTCAACAGCACGAAGAGACACAAAAACACATACCCGGTGGGGTTGCTGAAATAGCCCACGAAGTTCCGTTTCATGACGGCGAACGCCGCCTGCCGCCACAAACCGAGTGGCAACATCAACAGCATCAACGCCACGAAAAACATGAGGTCGATGCCCAACATGAACACGACTTCGATCACTTGCGTCATATCAATCCGCCAATTCATTGGTACTCAATCGGACGCCGGTCACTGGGTCGTGGCCGGTCAACTCGGCGAAGGCGATCTCCAGCGTTCGCCCGTTGGATTCCAATTCGCTGAGCGGACCATCGTAAACCAGGACCCCCTCGTTGATCAGGATCACCCGGCTGCACATGGCGCGCACCTCTTGCAAGATATGCGTGGACAGCAAAATCGTTTTCTCTTGACCTAAGCGGCGCATGGTTTCGCGGACGCCCAGGATCTGGTTGGGGTCGAGCCCCGAGGTGGGCTCGTCCATAATCAGCACTTCCGGTTCGTGGATCAGTGCTTGCGCCATTCCCACGCGCTGGCGATAGCCTTTTGACAACTTGCTGATCGGTTTGTAAATCACACTCCCCAAACTACATAACTCCACAACCTTGGCGATCCGATCCAATTTCGTCCGTTTGTTGAGCCCGCGGGCTTCGGCGAAAAAATCGAGCAGGCTGAAAGGATTCATATCCGGATACAGCGGACCTGTTTCCGGCAGATAGCCCAATTTGCGTGAACCCGCCAAGCGATCCGTCGCCATATCGAACCCGGAAATAAAGGCGCGCCCTTCGGAAGCCGACAAGTATCCGGTCAGGATCTTCATGGTCGTGCTTTTACCCGCCCCATTGGGGCCGAGAAAGGCCACGACTTCGCCGCGATGTACTTGAAAGGAAACGTCGCGCGTCGCCGCAAAGATCCCGTAGAACTTCGACAGATGCTGAGCCTCGATCATCGGCGCTTCATCAGCCGGTCGGGAACGAACTCCCGCCGCATGGGTCGCCGTGTCATCCGTTTTTTCGATCAACGTGCCGTCCGCCATACCCGCATCTGACTACAAAGAACCCAACCCAGGCGGTGCAATTGTGGTCCACGCTCCGCCATTTGTCGAGGCGTTGCCATCAATGACTGAATTGCCACTGGTTCGCTTGAAACGTCAAGTGCCGCCGCCATTCGGGAACAGGCTGCGGAAAGTCCTCGCGAAAATGCACGCCGCGGGACTCCTCGCGCCGCAAAGCCGCCTCGATCATCACCGCACCGACGTCCAACAGGTTTTGCAGTTCCCATGCGGCCGCGCTGGTTAGCCGTTGCCGCAGCAGGTTATGTTGCCATTGCCTGACGGTTTCCAATGCCTCGGCTAGCCCAGCCCGATTGCGGCGAACGCCCACGGCCCGCCACATCAAGCTCTTCAGCGAGTTGCGAATGTCGGCGAAGTCCAAATGCGTGTTTGTTGGCGGCGGTTCCACCGCGTCGCCGGACAGCGCGATCGGCCATTGCCAATTGCCCAACGCCACCGCCGCCGCACTGGCCCCCTGGCCAGCCCTTTGTCCATATACGAGGCCTTCCAACAAGCTGTTCGAGGCCAACCGATTCGCACCATGCAATCCGCTGCTGGTCACTTCTCCTCCCCCCCACAATCCGGGGAGCGAGGTCCGCCCATCGCAATCGACGGTCACGCCGCCGATCATGTAGTGGGCACCCGGACGGACCGGAATCCGGTCGCGGGTAATGTCGATGCCAAAGCGGGCGCAGGCCTGTAAAATTCCCGGAAAGCGCGCGCGAATGTGGTCGCTATTCAAATGACTCAGGTCCAAATAAACACACGGATGTTGCGTCTTCTCCATCTGCTGAACGATCGCTTGCGACACCACGTCTCGCGGAGCCAATTCAGCCCGCGCGTCGTACTCCGGCATAAAGCGTTGACCGTCGCGATCGATCAGATAGGCCCCTTCACCCCGCACCGCTTCCGTAATCAGGCTGCGGCTGCCACCAGCGATGTACAGGACGGTGGGATGAAATTGCATAAACTCCATATCCCGCACCGCGACTCCGGCCCGAATCGCCATCGCGTGACCATCGGCAGTGGCCACCGCGGGATTGGTGGTTTCGCGATAGAGTTGGCCGGCGCCACCCGTCGCCAGGATCGTTTGTTTGGCCCACACCAGTTGCATTTGGTCGCGGTGCATCACGGATGCGCCCCAACAACGCTGGCCGTCCGTCAACAAATCGAGTGTAAACGCCTGTTCGATAATGTCGATGTGCGGTTGCCGCCGCACTCGTTGGATCACCGCGCGCATGATCTCTTGCCCGGTGGCGTCTCCCAACGCATGAACAATGCGGTTATGCGAATGGCCCCCTTCGCGTCCCAAAGCTAATTGCTCGTTTTGCAGATCGAATTGCGTGCCCCATTCCATCAACTCGCGAATGCATTCAGGACCCTGTTTGACCACCATTTCGACGGCTTGTGGGTCGCAGAGATCGGCGCCGGCAATCAACGTGTCGCGGACATGCCATTCGATCTGATCTTCCGGGTCGATCACGCTGGCTACGCCGCCTTGCGCGTAGCTGCTGTTGGACTCGGCCAATTGGTCCTTGGTGACCACCAACACCTGCAACTGGGGATCGCACGCTAGCGCCGCCCGCAAACCAGCTAATCCGCCCCCCAGAATCAAAATATCGACGAACCGATGGAGCGAGCGCCGGACATCGAAAGGGACCAAATAGCGGCGATGGGAGATGCGCGTCATTTCCATGTAAGCAAGTCCTTAGCAAACCGCCGGAAGTATTTCGCCGGTGCAGGTGCCAAAGCCAATGGCGCGGAACCCTTCGCGGTGACATTGCCCGCGCAGCGTCACTTGATCGCCGTCGGCCAAATACAATCGCGTCTCCTGCGTGGGTAGCTCCAAGGGAGTCCGCTGGGTGCCCGGGCAGGGCGCGCCATATTCGCCAGCCCAGGTCAACTCCAAGAGACAGCCGCGCGACTGCCGAGCCGATCCGCTGACCGTGCCACTCGCCAACAAATCTCCAGTCCGCAAATTGCAGCCATTACTGGCGTGGTGAGTGACCATCTGCGCCATCGTCCAATACATGTCGCGAAAAGCGCTGCGGCTCACGACCCTTGGCGCAATCCCTGACCGTCGCATTTCTGCCGACGAAAGTTCGACCGTCAATTCGATGTCAAACGCCCCGGACGCCTCGTTCTGTGGATGGCGCAAATAGGGGAGGGGATCCGGATCGCCGGCCGGACGAACGTAGGCCGGCGCACGAAACGGCGCCAAGGCGTCCAACGTCACGACCCATGGCGAAATTGTGGTCGCAAATGACTTGGCCAAAAACGGACCCAGTGGCTGGTACTCCCAGCGTTGCATGTCGCGCGCCGACCAATCGTTGACTAACACCAGCCCAAACAAGTGGGCTTCCGCATCGCACAACGGAATCGAACGCCCCAATTCGTTCCCGCGGCCGATCAAGGCCCCAACTTCCAACTCGTAATCCAAATTCTGACAGGGGCCAAATGTCGGCGCACCATCCGGTTCGCGCGGTGGCAGCTGCCCACAGGGGCGCACGACCCCCTGACCGCTGGGAACAACACTGGAAGCCCGCCCGTGGTAGCCGATGGGTATGTGTTTGTAATTGGGAAGCAGTGGATTGTCCGGGCGAAACATCGATCCGACATTGGTCGCGTGAAAGACACTGGCATAAAAATCCGTGTAATTGCCAATGCGACAAGGGAGTAGGAATCGGACTCGCGATTGGGGAATCAGCGCCGCCGCGCGCAACGCGGATTGACTCGCCAAGGCCCCCTCGCCATCGCTCAGCAATCGCGATAAACAGCGGCGCAACTCGCGCCGATCGGCCGCTGGTAGGGCCATCAATACGGCGAGCCGCCCGGTGCGGCAGGCCGCCGCCAAGTGCCGGGGTAATAGGTCGGCCTCGGCAAGCAGGCCTATATCGACAAGATAATCGCCAATCGCCACTCCGATCCGCGGCAACGCCCGGTCAACGAACCGCGCATACGGCAAGTTCTGTATGGGAAAATCGGTCTCCGGGTGATTGGCCGATTCCACCCAAGAACGCAAGTTCGGGTCGTGTGTCTCGTCAATCATCTCCATGTTTGGTCCACATCGTTACCGTTCACAAGCTGGCCTGGTTGGCCAGCGTTTGTTACGTTTCAATCTACCGTATTTCAATTAGCCAACGACCCCCACGAGTTAGACTCGTGGGTGAAGCAGTTTGGAAACTATAAGCTCCTCCCCCGGAGCACCTTGACCTCACGCGGCCTCCAACGGCGGCTGCGTGAGGTCAAGGTAGGAACCACAGCAATGCGCTCTCAAACTTTCCATCCAACCAAACACGTTGGTATGAGGCGCCAAAGATGCGGGTAAACGTCACAATCTCCATCGACTTGGCACCGTCCAACCAAGTAAAACCACTTCATCCAAATTTCGTGAAAGGTTACCCGGCTTCCACACCGGCGCTCCATTCGTACCTGGAAAAAATGTCCGGCCACAACATCGATAACTCATCGACCGGTTCCGTGAATGAACAGGAACCGAACGAAACCGCCGTCGTTTCCCGCAGCGTGCGGACCTGGTTGATCTCCACAACCCAGTCGCGCCAGCGAATCGCATCGGCGCTCCATTCCAAATGCTCGGGGTTCTCTTCCCACAGCAAGGCAATGATTTCCGACTCAGCCGGACGATAAAAGCGATCGATCGCTGCAGCCAAAAACATATTGAGATAGCCAAACATCGAGCCGCAGGGACTATGGGGTTCGTATGTCAAGCGATAATTCCCGCGCAGCGGATGGTGCAGACCCGCCGTCGCTTTCCAGCCTACGCCCAGATCGCTGCACGTCCGAATAAATCCGGCAACCAACTCCGCCGCGGGAAACGCCGAGGCGACAATGCCGCCAGTGCGAATCTTCGCCCAATGGCCCGGGTGGTCGATCGCGGCCAGTTCGGTAACCAAACCGGGCAACCGCGCGTCGAGGGGCAATTCCCAAAACGTTTGCAGCGCGCTGTCGATCGTGTGGCTGAAGTTGGCAATGTCGCCGATGTGGTCCGCTTTGGTTTCGATGGTATCGACAATCGCCCCAGGGGCGCAGTCGCGATTGAAAGCCTCGATCAGGCCCCACGCGTCACGCCAATTGCTGTCGGCGGGGTTGGGAATCGGTGTCAAACAACTTAGCCGCCAAGGGGCTGTCGCTGTCCAAGCATTCTGGGCGACTTGTTTCAACTCGGGCAACCGTTGAGCGGGCACGACCAATCGGCCCAGCATCCAACGCTGTTCCGATCGCTTGTACGCCGCATAGTTGGTCGCGACTTGGGGTATCTCCAAACCGGCAGGCGGAAACAATCCGGCGTAGTCAACAATCCCCTGGAGCAGATGTTTCGCAATCATGGCCAACATCGTACCGAGTGGCTTTCGGGTCCACAACCCGCGCCGTGCCGTGAATGGAAGGTGCGCGTCGGGTGCCTAATCTTCCAACGAAATCGGCCAGTCCGATTCCAAACTCCGACTGGCCGAACATCTTCGTCGCGAATCGAGGTCGCGCGCGGTTAGCTGAACTGGAACAAGTCCATCAGCATTTGCAACAGACCGGTGCGCAACACTTGATCGTCGGGCATCCACATATTGCGGGCAATCTCGAACGCAATAATCCCACCGAGCAACATAATGAGCGCACAGGCGGCCAAGGCCAACACCTGCAACGCGGAATAGGCGACTTCCGGCGTCGCGGCTACGGTTGTCGCCGGTGCATAAGCCGGCTCGAAACCCGTCGCGGGCATCAAGCCCGGCTGTGGTGCAAATCCTTGTGGGCTTAACTGGGTGGCTGCCGAATCATCGGCAAACAAATCCGAATCTTCCAACGCGATCACTTGCGAACCGCTCGTGTCGTCCGCTTCCGAATCCTCCATCGGCGTCAAGTTAAAATCGTCGTCTTGCATCAACGTGGCTGCGTCTTGTTCAGCCGAATCGACCAAACTGATCAAGTCGCTGCTGTCCGACAATTCAAAATCGTCGATGTCCGATCCACCCAATTCCAGGACGTCGTCCGACAGGGCAAAGTCATCGCCGCTGCCGGGCTTCTTTCCTTTGTTCAACTGCAATTCAGCGCTGGAGTCGCTGTCGTCCAGTTCCAATTCGCTGTCGTCGTCAAAATCGCTGCTCATTTCAGAACTCCCAGCCGGTGAATCACTGTCAGAACTGTCATCAATCAATTGCAAATCATCGTTGCCGCCAACCAGTTTGCCGGTGGACAACGCCGGCTCTTCATCAGATTCCGGACCATCGTCCAACACATTGTCGCTGGTCTTCAGTTTGCCACTGCTGCCAGCGGCCAAATCGAGACTGCTCTCGCCAAAGGAAATCTCGTCATCATCATCCAAGATATGGCCGCCTTTGGGCTTGGCCATCTCAACGCTTTCGTCGCTGTCGTCCACCAGGACCGACTCGCCCCCGGAGGAATCGCTCAATTCAAAATCGCTAGCGTCCGAGGGATCGCTCAAGGAAGCCACGAGCTTCTTGACCCGATCTAATTCCGACTGTTTGAATTTCCAATCGGATCCAACCCGCACGGCAGAAATGATGTTTTGCGCGCGCAAGTCTTTCAACTTCTCCACGGAGATGCCCAAAAACTTGGCCGCGTCATTCAAATTCAATAAACTGGACATGACGGCTCGTCACTCCTTTTCGATCTCGTGGCGCAAATCGCCTTGTCGTAAAGATCGGCCCGGGAAATGGATCCGCACAAGCCGAACGCGACCAGGACGATTTGTGCCGGTCGTTGCGGACGGAAACACGCGGCGGCTGCACAGAATCGCCCCCGCGCAGTTTGCCTAAGCCCCCTGACCGATACCAATCGCTCTTCCTTCGATTGTAAAAGGGGCGGGAACGTATTCAAGAGTTGCCGACCCAATTCACCGAAAAATGGCGAAAAACAAGGAGATTTGCGCGACTGGCAACAGCCGTTCCGACGAACGCACGTCGCGCGTTAGGTTCATACGTTGCGGGATACGCGCACCGTGCGCACGTGTTGGGTTACGAGCAAAGCGAACTTTAGGAACGAACCCACCCCAAACCGCTCCCCGCCGAGATCGCTCGGTGGAAGCGATGATTGACCGCGAGTGTCTAATGTCGTGGAGTGTGCGCTGGACACGCCCTTTGGGTTGCGGGCAAAGCCAGCCTTAGGTTGTTTTTCCATTGGGGAAGACAACGACGAACAGGGTAAACGCCAAAGTCAACACGCCGCCAAACCACACCAATAGTTCATTGATAAACATCGTGCACCTGCAACCAATTTGATTCCCAACGGACTTGATTGCTCTCCGCGCGGGACCAGATGCACATCGCGCACCAATTCTTGGGGGAGATGCTCAAGACATGATTTCAGACGGTCTGCGTCTCGCAACCTGCACAGCTTGCGCAAACGACAAAGTCGCCCATGATCGCCTTGACTACAAGTGAATCCAATTGATGTCGCTTTTTTGGACGAGCCGCCATCGTCTAGCGCCCAAATGAGCAGTGCGGATGAGAGGAGTCGAACCTCCACGCCCTTGCGGGCACAAGAACCTGAATCTTGCGCGTCTGCCAATTCCGCCACATCCGCAGGCCACCGAGTCCCAATGGGACACGCCTCCGTTATACGCCAACCGTCCGGTGGCCTTCAAGGGCTTGCCGGCGATGGACGCTCATTTCGATTCGTCCGTTCCCGCGAGCGCGTACCAGTCGATGGCTGGTGAAAACTCGGTCTGCTGATAGAGCACGCGGCCCAGAACTGGCGACAAACTTCGTTTGCTGATCTCTTCCAAGTTGCTGTCCACGCTGCTGTCGCTGGCAAATGGTTGCAGGTCGTTGAGCACAATACCAGCCACGGCCAATCCATCGCGAAAACAACTGGCGGCGATTAATGTCAACATGGTTTGGTTGATGGCGCCCAACATGTTGCGGGCTACGACCACCAGCGGATACCCAAAATCGATGGCGATGTCGGCGACATACTCGTCATCATTGACGGGGCTCATCAACCCGCCCAATCCTTCGACGACGACGATATCGCAACATCCCGTCCAGACTTCGATTCCCGAGCGCAATTGATGAGAGTCGATCGCGCGCCCCTCGATCCGCGCTGCCAAATGCGGGGCGAGAGCGGCGCGAAATCGCTGTGGACAGACGTCGTCCAAAGTCCGAGGTTGCCCGGCCGCCATCCACAGGGCCATCGCGTCTTGCGATACCAACGTGCCGCCGTCAAAAACGCAGCCGCTGGCCGCCGGTTTGTACACACCTACCCGATAGCCAGAATCCACCAAACTTTTTACGATGAGCGAACTCACGTAGGTCTTCCCCGCCTCGGTATCGGTGCCGGTGACGAAAAGGCCGCGGGGAGGTTTGTTTAGAGTACGTTCCATCGCTGACTGCACAACATGTTCTCGTCCAACAAGACCATCCGAGTCGCCGCCCTGCAAATGAGTTGCACCGACGACCGGCACGCAAACCTCGAACAAACCCTCGCGCAGATCCGTCGCGCCGCAGCGCAAGGAGCGAGGCTCGTTTGCCTGCAGGAATTATTCCACAGTTTGTATTTTTGCCAAAGTGAGGACCACCAATTTTTCGAATGGGCCGAGTCGATTCCGGGGCCGACTACCGAGCGGCTCGCGCAAACCGCTCGCGAATTGGGCGTCGTCATCGTCGCAGGACTCTTCGAACGCCGCGCTCCGGGGCTGTACCACAACTCGGCGGTCGTCTTGTCCAGCTTCGTCGGCGCGGCCTCGGCCTGCCTCTTGAACGCCTCATCGCGGAGCATCCTGTAGGTTGCGTCAGGGTTCGGTCCGAAGTGCTCGATAAAGGCGATGTCCTTCGCCATCTTGCCGACGTGGCCCATCAGGATCTCCGGGACAGTCTTGTCCCCGTACCGCTCCCAGTAGGCCATCACCGAGTCGGCGTCCTTGAAGTGAATCTGCCGTTCTTCGGCGTGCCGGTTCGCCCGCGCGCCCTTCCCACGGAACTTGCCCGGCTCGATCTTGCTGGCGCCGCCGGTGGCTATGGTGTCCCATGCGTGGCCGAGGAAGTCCTTGACCTCGGCATCGGTCATCGGGTTGCCGGCAAGGTCGGTGTATTTGTCGCGGTTCACCAGCGGCAGAATGAAGTCAACCCACGCGGCGCGGTTCGTCGCCACGTCAGTGGTTGCGGGCTTGTCCATGATGGCCGCAGCGCGCGCAACCATGTCTTGGCTGTGATGCTGCGGAAGCCCCCAGTCCTCCAGCTTGCCGATCTTCCCGCCCTTGTCGTTGAA
>JACTND010000167.1 GCA_014584305.1 Planctomycetota bacterium
TCGAAGCCGTCAAAGGTCCCGATATCCGGGGGCGAGTCGGCACCGACCAAATCCGGTTCCATTTCGCCGCTCATCAAGCGATCCAAGGGGCTCGGCCCATTGGAGCTGGAGGACTCCCCTGCCCCGTCGGTTGCCGCGCGCCGGGCCGCTTCGTCCAACAGCGGGAACGACTGCTCCAACGACTGAATTTGGCCGCTAGACAATTGCTGCATAGCCTGCAAATTGTAGCGAACTTCGGAATCCTGGTACGTTCGGAAACCCGTTCCCGCCGGAATCAAATGTCCCAGAATAACATTCTCTTTCAATCCGACCAAATGATCGACCTTGCTGGCCAGCGCCGCCTCGGTCAAAACCTTGGTCGTTTCCTGGAAGCTGGCCGCCGAGATAAAGCTGGCGCTTTGTACCGAAGCCTTGGTGATGCCGAGCAATTGCGGCTTGCTGGTCGCCGCCTTGGGTTTGACACCCTTCGGCAGCTTGCCACCTTCAGCTTCGATCCGAGTGATTTCCTCTTCCACTTGTTCTTTGGGAACAATGGCACCAACGGCAAAGCTGCTATCACCCGGGTCGGTGATCTTTAAAGACTTTTCCAATTCCTCATTGATCCGGCGCAAATCGAATTTGTCTAAAACCATTCCGGCCAGCAAGTTCGTGTCGCCCGCCGACTCTACTCGAACCTTGCGCAGCATTCGGGCGATGATCACCTCGATGTGCTTGTCGTTGATTTCCACGCGCTGGCTGCGGTAAACGCTTTGCACCTCATGCAACAAGTACTCTTGGACCGCTTCTTCGCCGGACACGTCCAAGATGTCGTGCGGCACCAACGGGCCATCGACCAACTGTTGACCGGCTTTGACAAAATCGCCGGAGTGAACACGGAAGCGTTTTCCAGGCGGAACGAGATGTTCGCGCTCGATCTTGGTTTGTTCATTGCGAACAATAATCGTCCGTTTATTGCGTTTCTTTTCGTTGAGGATTTCGACGACACCATCGATCTCAGACAACACGGCCGGATCTTTGGGCTTTCGCGCTTCGAACACTTCGGTCACCCGGGGCAAGCCGCCCGTGATGTCGGAAATCCCGGATGCTTCCCGTGGTGTTTCGGCAATCGCCGAGCCGGCGGAAACGGTTTCGCCTTCCTGGACCAAGATATGGGCTCGTTCCGGCAGATAGTAAACATCGAGCGGCGTACCGTTTTCGTCCTCGACCACGACTTGCGGATGCAAGTCACCTTTGAAATCAACGATGGACCGCCGGATCGTGCCGCTTGCCTCGCGTTCCTCTTTCATCGTTTCGCCTTCGACGATGTCTTCAAAGCGGATACGACCGGAGACTTCCGACAAAACGGGGATCGCGTGCGGATTCCATTTACACAAGATCGTATTGGGCGGGACCTCTTGTTCGTCGTGAACGTGCAGCACCGCACCGGCCGGAACCTTGTGATTCTCCAGTTCACGGCCTTTGGCATCCAGGATGGCGATTTCGCCCGTGCGGTTGAGCACGACCGTGTTCCCTTTATCATTCGTCACGTAGCGCATACGCGTCAGCTTGACGATACCACCCTTCTTGCTCCGCTTCTCGCTCTCTTCGGCGGTCGTACCGGCGACGCCGCCCAAGTGGAACGTCCGCATCGTCAATTGCGTACCCGGTTCGCCGATACTCTGGGCCGCGATGATGCCGACGGCCATTCCCGGTTCGACCAGGTCACCGGTGGACATGTCCATGCCGTAACAAGTTTGGCAAACGCCCAAGGCCGCGTCGCAGGTCAACGGGCTGCGGACCTGAATCCGTTCCAAGCCCATTTCCTCGATCTTGCGGGCGATATCAATAGTGATCATCTGATTCTCGCGGACGATCACTTCGTCGGTAATCGGATGCACGATATTCTGGCGCGAAACGCGGCCGTTGATGGCCGTGGCCAGGCGGACTTCCACCTGTTCACCGCGATAGATGACGCCTTTCGTAATTCCCTTGGTCGTCCCGCAATCGGTTTGCGTCACCACCACATTTTGCGCCACATCGGCCAATTTGCGGGTCAAGTAGCCGGAGTCGGCGGTTTTCAAGGCCGTATCGGCCAGACCTTTGCGAGCGCCGTGCGTGGAGCTGAAATACTCCAAAACGGACAAGCCTTCGCGAAAGTTCGCTTTGATTGGCGTTTCCATGATTTCGCCGGTCGGCTTGGACATCAAACCGCGCATGCCGGCCAATTGCCGAATCTGTTGCACGCCGCCGCGGGCACCGGAGTGCGCCATCAAGAACACGGGATTGACGTACCCCCCCGGGCGTTCGTCATGTTCCATCGCTTGCATCATATCCTTGACGATCAATTCATTGGCGTGCGTCCATTTCTCCAGAACCGTGTTGTACCGTTCCAACTCGGTCATCGCCCCGCGCTGGTACTGCGTATAAATCTTGACGACTTCCTTTTCAGCCTCGCTGACGATCCGCACCTTCGATTCGGGTGTCACCAGATCGTCCGTGGCGAAGGACAACCCGCTGCGAGTGCTTTCGCGGAACCCCAGTTGGTTCATATCGTCGAGCAGCTTAATCGTCGCCTTGCGACCCAACAGTTGGTAGCAGTCGGAAATCACTGTGGAGAGATCGGCGCTCCGCAAGGTATGGTTGTAGAAATCCATTTCGGCTGGGAGCATCATGTTGAATAGGATGCGACCGAAAGACGTCGTGATAACCCGGTTGGCATAGCGTTCTTCGTCGTTGATCCGTTCCATGCGCCCGGCTGGCAAACGAACACGAATCCGCGCGTGCAAGTCGATACACTTCTGGGCGTAGGCGAGCTCGGCTTCCTCGAACGAGGCAAAGGTCATCCCCTCCCCTTTCTGCCCGGCCACCATCAACGACATGTAATAACAACCCATCACCGTGTCTTGGGAGGGACTCATAATCGGCCGACCGTTGGACGGCGCGAAGATGTTGTTGGTGGACATCATCAACGTGTGGGCTTCGACTTGGGCCTCAATCGACAGCGGCAAGTGGACGGCCATCTGGTCGCCGTCAAAGTCGGCGTTGAATCCTTTGCAGACCAACGGGTGCAAATGATGCGGTGCAGTGTCGGCGCGCGATTGAGGAGCACGGGGTGATTCTGAATCACTTGTTCCAGAATATCCCATACCTCTTCATCCTTGCGTTCCAGCATTTTCTTGGCGCTTTTGATCGTGTCAGCATGACCCAATTCTTTCAGGCGGCGGATGATAAAAGGCTGGTAGAGTTCCAGCGCGATCTTCTTGGGCAGCCCGCATTGATGCAATCGGAGCCGCGGGCCGACGACGATCACGCTCCGCGCCGAATAGTCGACGCGTTTCCCCAACAAGTTCTCGCGGAATCGCCCCTGTTTCCCTTTGATCATGTCCGTCAATGACTTCAAGGGGCGATTGCTGCTCCCCAACACGGGCCGTTTGCAGCGATTATTGTCAAACAGTGCGTCCACCGACTGTTGCAGCATCCGCTTTTCATTGCGAATGATGACTTCCGGCGCGTTGAGGTCCACGAGTTTTCGCAGCCGGTTATTTCGGTTGATAATCCGGCGGTAGAGATCGTTCAGATCGCTGGTGGCGAAATTGCCCGATTCCAGTAACACCAACGGACGCAAATCCGGGGGGATTACGGGGATCACGTCCAACACCATCCACTCCGGCTTGTTGTCGCTGTCGCGGATCGATTCCACGATCTTCAGACGATTGGTCAGGTCTTTCCGTTTTTGCTTGGACGAGGTGGCAATCAGATTGGCCCGCAGCTCCTCGCTCAACTTGACCAGATCCAACGTCGTGAGCAGATCGCGGATGGCTTCCGCGCCCATCCCAGCCTTAAACGCCTCGCCATGTTTCTCGCGGGCTTGTCGGTACTCTTCTTCCGTCAACAATTGCTGGCGTTCTAATTCAGTCGGTCCGGGATCGATGACGACATAATCTTGGAAATAGATCACTTTTTCCAAGCTGGTCGTTTTCATGTCCAGCAGGTTACCCAGCCGGCTGGGCATCGCTTTGAAGAACCAAATATGGACGACGGGGGCAGCCAATTCGATATGCCCCATCCGTTTGCGGCGAACCCGCGAGTGGGTGACTTTGACGCCGCACCGATCGCAGATCATCCCTTTGTATTTCATGCCGCGATACTTGCCGCAGGCGCATTCCCAGTCCTTCTCTGGACCGAAAATCCGCTCGCAGAACAACCCGTCTTTTTCCGGGCGATACGTGCGGTAATTGATGGTCTCCGGCTTCTTGACCTCTCCCATGGACCAACTGCGAATATCGTGGGGCTTGGCCAGGCTAATCCGCACCGCCGAATAATCGTTGATCCGGTCG
>JACTND010000073.1 GCA_014584305.1 Planctomycetota bacterium
CACGCTGGAAGAACTGAACAATTGCCGCAAACACGGCATCCGTTTTTTGGAACTGCCCATTGCGTATGATGGACTCTCGATCGTTGTTCATCCTCAGAACCAATTCATCCAGCAGCTTACCGTTGAACAACTGAGGAGCATTTTCTTGGCCGGAAGTCCCCCGCAACGTTGGAATGAAGTCGATCCCAATTGGCCCGACGAGCGAATCCGCATCTTCGCACCGGGGACCGACTCGGGCACCTTTGATTATTTTGTCGAGGTCGTGTGCGGCAAGACCGGTTCGATTCGCAGTGACATTTCCACCAGCGAGGACGATTCGACCATCGTCAATGGCGTGACGGGCAATCCGGCGGCAATCGGTTTTTTTGGAGCGGCATATTATTTCCAGAATCAAGAACGGCTGCGCGTCGTGCCCATCGTCAATCCACAAACCGGCCGCGCCGAGATTCCTACGTCAGCCTCGATCGAAAATGGCGACTATGCTCCTTTCAGCCGTCCGTTATTTATTTATGTCAATTTAAATAGTATTCACAATGCTCAGCTTGATCAGTTCGTCGAGTTCTATCTCGATCACGCGGCGGAATTGGCAACACACGTCGGTTATGTCCCTCTACCCCGCGAGGTTTACCAGCGGGCGCTGGAGAATTATGCTGACGAATCAGCCGGTACGCATTATTTGACTTCCGATGGCCAGAAGCGGCATGGGCCGGTAACCGAGGTATTTGTCCGGGACCATTTGGTTGAGTAAAATGGCAACTCCCGAACCTATCTTTGACAAGCCGCTTCCAACGACGGGTCCCTTCCGTTCCTTGCGGGGAACGTACGTCCGCGAGAGCGTGGTCAAATCGCTGTTGGTGCTGTGCGCGTCTCTTTCCATTTTTACGACTTTGGCAATTGTCGTCGTGTTGTTTATCGAAGCTGCCCAGTTCTTCCGCGCTGGAAAAGTCACTTGTCCTCAATGCGCCCAAGTGACATTTTCTTCCGACGAAATTGCCGGGCAAGAGATTCCTTGCCGCCACTGTGGACAGGCGCTCAAGATGCCGGCACATGTAAGTTTGTGGGGCTTCTTGACAGGAACCGAATGGAATCCCCTCATTGGCAAGGAACAAGACAAGCGCTTTGGGGTTTGGGCGCTCATTTCCGGCACGCTGATGGTTAGCTTGGTGGCCATGGCGTTCGCCTTGCCATTAGGGTTGATCACGGCCATCTACTTGAGCGAGTATGCGCATCCTCGCACGCGGATGATCTTGAAGCCATCGTTGGAAGTGTTGGCGGGGATCCCCACGGTTGTGTTCGGTTTTTTTGCCTTGACCGTCATTACACCGGCCTTACAGTTGCCGGCACTGCGCTGGCTACTCGGAGAGTTCAATACCTATAATGCATTGAGTGCCGGCATTGCGGTTGGCATTTTGTGTTTGCCGATTGTCAGCTCGTTGGTGGAAGACGCGTTGCAGGCAGTCCCGCGCAGTTTGCGCGAAGGCGCCTACGGTTTGGGTGCTACGAAGTTCGATGTCTCGATCAAGGTTGTCGTGCCCGCAGCTTTGTCGGGGATTATTTCGGCGTTTCTGTTGGCCGTGTCTCGCACCGTCGGCGAAACGATGATTGTCGCGTTGGCCGCCGGCAGCCGACCGCATTTGACGCTGGATCCGCGAGACGATACCCAAACCATGACTGGTTGGATGGTGCAGATGGCTTTGGGAGATGTCTCCAACTTTGATGTCGCTTACCTTTCGATGTACGCCGTGGCTGCCGTACTGTTCATCATGACTTTGGCATTGACCTATGTCGGCAACGTGGTCCGTTGGCGATTTCGGGAGGTGTATCAATGAGCGCCTTGATGCCTGCCGATCAACGTCAGCACCCGCTGCTTGAGATTGCGCGCAGAACGCGGGTGCGCGATCGGCGTTGGACGGATGCGGCATTTCGGTGGTTTTGTATCGCCACGGCCCTCTGTTCCGTCTTGATACTTGCGGTGTTGCTGGCCTCGATTTTCGTACAAGGCTATGGACGATTGTCGTGGCATTTCCTGCAACATTACCCTGAGCCCGATCCGCGCTGGGCAGGGATTGGTCCGGCGCTGTGGGGCACCGTTTGGGTTTGTTGTGTCTGCGGGTTATTTGCATTGCCGATTGGTGTTGCGACAGCTGTCTTTTTAGAAGAATTCCCTCCCCAACGGTGGTGGACGCGCAGGTTGCATAATTTCATACAACTCAACATCAGCAATTTAGCTGGCGTGCCGAGCGTCGTATACGGTATTTTAGGGTTGACCTTGTTTGTCAGCATGGCCCATCTCGCGGGGACGCCGCAACAACCGTTTTGGGAAATTGGGGTGCGCTACTATGACCAGTTTTGGTCCTTGGGAGATCGAGCGGTATTGGTTCCCGTGTCAGATCCTCAAGCCCCTCCGACCCTGGCCCACGCGGGTTTGCACGCTCAGAACTTTGACGGCCAGCGCATCGACGTGACGGTCGTCAAGTCGCGCCGCGACGCGCCACAGGCCCCGGATCAGTTGCAATACACGTTGATCGAAGGGCGTCCAGCGGGACGCATCTCCAAGTCCAGTTGGTACCACATGCGGATCCCGCTCGGACGCAGCGTGTTGGCCGCGGCTTTGACGTTGATGTTGGTGATTTTGCCGATCGTGATCATTGCCTCGCAAGAGGCCCTGCGCAGCGTACCTTCATCACTGCGCGAGGCGGGACTGGGGATTGGCGCTACACCCTGGCAAGTTGTGCGCACCGTGACCTTGCCGGCAGCGATACCGGGCATGATGACCGGCTCGATATTGGCGATGAGTCGGGCGATTGGCGAGGCGGCGCCCATTCTGATCATGGCCGGGGCCGTTTTCATCTCGACCAGTCCCGGCAGTCTCGTCGATGAAGTCACCGTCATGCCGTTGCAAATCTATGACTGGGCCTCGCGTCCCCAAGTGGAATTTCATCAACTGGCCGCCACTGGAATTCTGGTGTTGTTGGCCGTGTTGCTCGTGTTTAACTCCTTGGCAGTATTCATTCGCCAACGAACCCAGAAACCGTTATCGTAATGAGCGCTATGTCAACCGTGGAAATCAAACACCTACCATCCATCGTCTCGTTGCCACAACACCGCGACTTGGACCAAGAAGGATCAACCAACAAGACCGCCCTCCGGCTCGCCGACTTCAACGCCTGGTATGGGGCGTATCAGGCGCTGCACAACGTCCATTTGTTGATCCCGGAGAAGCAAGTTACGTCCTTGATCGGGCCGAGCGGTTGCGGCAAGAGCACGCTGCTGCGCTGGATGAACCGAATGAATGACATTGTTCCGGGCGCGCGGGCGATGGGGCAACTGCAATTGTTGGATGTGGATGTCCTAGCCAAATCTACGGACGTCGTGGCTTTGCGGCGACGGATTGGGATTGTCTTTCAGAAGCCAAATCCTTTTCCCAAATCGATTTACGATAACGTGGCGTTCGGGCCCCGTTTGCATTTCAAAATCAAACCGGCTGATTTAGACCAGTTGGTCGAATGGTCCTTGCGCAAAGCCGCTTTGTGGGACGAAGTGAAGAACCGCTTGCACGAATCGGCCCTCAGCTTGAGCGGCGGCCAGCAGCAGCGCCTGTGTATTGCTCGGGCGATTGCCGTCGGACCAGATGTCCTGTTGATGGACGAACCGTGTTCTGCCCTCGATCCCGGATCGACCGCCCGAATCGAAGACCTGATTTTCGAGCTTAAGGAACAGTACACGATCGTGATCGTCACGCATAACATGCAACAAGCGGCGCGATGCAGCAATCGCACGGCGTTTTTCTTCGAAGGCCGTTTAATCGAGGAAGGATCGACGAAACAAGTCTTTACGACGCCGCGCGAAAAGAAAACAGAGGATTACGTAACAGGAAAGTTCGGATAAATCGCATGTCCAAACATTTGCAGCGCGACTTGGAGAATCTGCACCGACAGTTGTTGACGTTGTTTGGGATGGTCGAGGAAATGATCGACGGTTCGGCGCGTGCGCTGTGCCAGCAACGCCTCGATTTGGCCCTGTCCATTGCCGAAAACGACGTCAAAGTCAATGAATTGGAAGTGCGGATCGAAGAAGATTGTTTGAAGATTTTGGCGCTGCACCAACCGGTCGCGGCCGATTTGAGACGAATTTGTGCTGTGCTAAAAATCAATGCCGACCTGGAACGGATCGGTGACCTGGCCAAGAATATCGCAGAACGTGCGCAGGGCGTGCACCAATTCCCGTATTTTCCCATCCCCGACCATTTGGCGGAAATGGTGCGCCAGGCCACACAAATGGTGCGCATGGCAATCGATGCCTTTATTAATTCGGATTCAGCTTTGGCCAAACAAGTGATTGTTTGCGATGCCGTCGTCGATGACTTCAATCGTCAAATCATTGACGAGTTGTATCAACTCATGAAGTCGGACGCCAATTTAATCGAGCCCGCCATGCACTGTTTCTCGGCATCGCGACATATCGAACGCATTGCCGATCACGCTGAGAATATTGCCGAAGAGGTGGTGTATCTAGTCGATGGCGATATTGTTCGCCACAAACATGGACACTTTGATTTGAGTAAACCGATGCGTCATGCCCAAGACTAGAGTTCTGATCATTGAAGACGATCGATCGTTGGCCAACGTCGTCGAGTACAACCTGGCACAGGCTGGGTACGAGGTTCTCTGCGCCTTCGACGGTCAGGATGGGTTGAATCAAGCCCGGGCCAAATCTCCGGCGCTGATTTTGTTGGATGTCATGATCCCGGTGATCGACGGGCTGGAAGTTTGTCGTCGGCTTCGCAACTCTCCCGAAACCGCCATGATTCCAGTAATCATGCTGACCGCCCGTGCCGACGAGACGGATCAAGTCGTGGGCTACAACGTTGGCGCCGACGACTATGTCACCAAGCCGTTCAGCGTCAAGGTATTGCTGGAGCGGATCAAGTCCCTGCTCCGCCGGCAAGTTCGCAGTGAATGGGCCGGGGAAGTGGTGAAACACGCCGGCATTACGATCGATCGTATCAAACATCGCGTGGAACTGAACGGCCAACCGCTCGACCTGACCCCCAGTGAATTTCGCTTGTTGGACATTCTGGTGCGGCAACCGGGACGCGCGTTCGATCGCACCGAATTGATTGACGGCGCCCTCGGCGCGGATGCCATGGTGTTGGAACGAACGATCGACGTTCACATTCGTAGCTTGCGCAAGAAGATGGGAGAGTACGCCGACCTGATCGAAACGGTCCGCGGCATCGGTTACCGCTGTCGTGAATCTTCTTTGGAAGCCACAGGCACCACCTCGGACTGATTCAATTGGTGCCAGCCATCTAATTAACATCTAATTAAAACTAAGATCAGATGCTGCGAAAACACGCAGCCCTGGCCGCTCTGTCGCGGTGGTCGTAACGTGACGCTTCTTCGCTCGAACCACATGGTGCAAAAACGGCATACTGGCAATCACAAAGAATCACAAAGGGGGGACACCCACAATCGGCTGCCGATCAAGGAAAGAGGGTGTCCCCATTGGCTGCTATCACTCCGGGTAAAAATATCCTGAATGCGTGAGTCGGCTAGCCTCCAAACGTTGGCTCCCATCTGGCAAGCTAATGGGGGCCAGGATCGTTGTAGGTGCCACCCACCTACCCAATAGGTGCCACCCACCTATTGAGATTTGCCTCCCGAGACACGCGGAGGGCTAAACAACCGAGGGAATTCAACATTGGGGAGATTGGCGGCAAACCGTGGGTGTCCCGTTTTGGCGGTTACCTCCCGTTTTGGCGGTTACCGGTTGACGGGCAAGTCATCGCGGCGGGACCAATCTGCCCAGCTGCCGTAATAATTGCGCGCCGGGCGACCGGTTACATATTCCAATACAAATGCCCCGACGCTGCTGCGACCGCCGCTGTGGCAATGGGTGGCCCAGTTCTGGTTCAGGTCGATGCCCGCCGCAAGAAGGATAGCGCGCAGCTCGTGGACCGGCAGGAACGTGCCGTCTGCTGCCATGAAGTCGCGCCAATCGTTATGGAGCGCGCCAGGTATATGCCCGCTCCGAGCCCCACGCTGGTCATCGCCGATGTACTCTTCGCGGCTGCGGTTGTCCACAACCTGGCATCGGCCTCCCTGCACCCCATCAGCAAATAACTCGTCGGCGGTAATGATGCGTTCGCGGCGAAACCGCGGTTGGAAACGCGTCGGTACAACGACTGGCGGAACAACGGACGTGGGGCCCTGCTGCGCTACGTATGACTCGAACCCACCATCGAGCAAGCGCACATCGGCGCAGCCAACATACTTGAGCAACCACCAAACGCGGGCGGCCTCGGTAACCGGCGTACCGTAAACGACGATCGTCTGTTCGCCGTCGATACCCAACGCACCCAGAGTTTCGGCCCAGAAGGACTCGTTGTCGAGTCGTCCATCCGTATCGAAATACTGCTTCCAGCTGGCCACATCCACATGCCGTGCACCCGGGACATGCTGCACCGCATAGGCGTCAGCGTTGCGTACATCTAAAACAATGATTCGCCGATCATCGGGCCATTCCATTAACTCTGTGGCGGACATTAGCAACGACGCTTCGCGAGGGGGCGGCTGACCTGTGGCCGATGGAGGGATCCAGGAAATAACGCACCAACAAGGCAGTAAGGTAACGTATGTGCTGAACCGAACGGCAATCGTAAAACATTCCAACATGCAACTATTTCCCTGGTACTCTACACGGGTCGGCGGCCGAGTAGTGCATCGGCCAAGTTTTCTTTATTAGCGTGTTCCAAAATGCTGCCACTGGTAATGCCGCGCGCTAACATGGTTAGTTGCACCGGGTACTCCGCCAAGACATTCGAAATATGCAGCGCCGTTCCATCCCCTTCAACAGTGGGGTTCGTCGCCAGAATCACCTCGCGAAAACCACCTGCTGCCACTCTGGCAACGAGTGGTTCAATGGTCAATTGATCGGGTCCAACCTGATCGAGAGGGGCGATCCGTCCCAGCAGCACATGGTAAAGTCCGCGAAACTGGCCCGATTGTTCGATGGCAATCACGTCGCGCGGCTGTTCCACCACACAGAGGAGCGTTCGATCGCGTTTCGAGTCCGCACAAATCTCGCATTCTCCGCCTTCAGAAAGATTGAAACATGTCCGGCAATACTGCACGTTTTCGCGAACGCGCTGAATCGCCTGTGCCAGGGCCAGCGCTTCGGGCTTGTTTACCCGCAGCAAATGGTAAGCAATTCGCTCCGCGGACCGGCGTCCGATGCCCGGCAATCGAGACAGATGCTCGATCAGTTCCGATACGCTACGTGACAATTGGGCCATGGTCGGACCTTTCGGACAACATGCGGACCACCTGCCCGCCAGCCGTTAGTTGGATGAGTCATCCAGAGGCGGATCAAAATGCTTCATCATGTCCCCCAAACCAGGTATCTCCATACCTCCCGTCAGCGATTGCACGGCTTCGACATGCAATTGCTTGGCCTTGGTCAATGCGTCGTTGATTGCGGCGGGCAACAGGTCTTGCAGCATGGTCGGATCGTCTGGTTGCATTAGGATCGGATCTACGGTGACCTTGAGGATTTGACTGAGGCCGTTGGCTTCGACGACAATCATCTTCGCACCGGCCTGCCCATAAACGCGGCGGGATTTGAGCGTCTCGGAGATCTCGCTCATCTTACCCCCCAAATTCTGCGCATTCTTCAACAGGGAAAAAAACTGTCCCATCCCCTTAAACATGATTCGTTGCTTCCTCTACGGTTTCGGATTCCACATTCGGTTCCTCTGCCAACTGCGGTTTTTTCCGCCCCAGCTGAAAATCGATAACATCGGCGTCAAACAACTCGATGGCCCGCTTGACCAGCGGGTGTTTTTCCAATTGTTGTTGCAACTGCCGGCGACTCGCGCGTTTGGGAACTGCCGCCGCATGCGGCTGTCCCCTCCCGCTGGCAGCTCGGAAATCAATGCGCACGGTTCGTCCAGTCAACTCGCGGAGCACGGCTTCCAGCCGGTCCTTGCGCTCGGGTCGATTGCACATCTGGCAATTGTACTCGTTGCTCAGCTCGACGCGCAATTGATTATCTTCGGACCAGATCACCGATTCGAACTGACTGACAAACGACGTGGTCACTCCACCGATGCGGGCAATAACTGCGTGCCACAATGTTACGGGATCCGATTCGATCGCGACGGAAGGTGACGCCTGGGTAGTGGGACTAATTAGTTCCTCTTTTTTTTTTGGTGGCGCCAGGGCGGTTGCATCGGACACTTGGTCCAGCTCTAGTAATGTCTCTTGCCGCGCTGACGGCTTAGGAGCATGCACGGCGGGCAAAGCCGGAGCCGTCGCCACCGGACTCGGCGGCGTTTCGCGGGGCGTTAGACTTGCCGCGGCGGCCGCTGGGTGGCCCAATAATTCTTGAATCGGACGCAATTGCTCCAACTGGCAAATGCGCACGCACGCCGCTTCCAGCAGAATGCGGCCATGCAAACTGGTTTGCATTTTGGTCAATGCTTGATCGACGATCTGCAAGTGCGCCATCCATTGATCGAGCGATGCCCGTTCAACCAGCGCACGCAAGGACGCGACGCCATCGCCGACAATGTGCAACAACACGGAGGGGTCGCAACCAACCTTCAACACAATCGCATCACGGAACAGACCCACCAACTGTTGCGCCAATTGCCCGACTTCAATACCCTCTTGGATCGCTCGATCGATCTCAGCCAGCGCACCGGCGATGTCCCGGTCCACCATCCGTGTGGCGAGGTTTAAGACGCGCTGCGAATCGGCGATTCCCAAGAGCGACAACACGTCCTGCAGGCCAATCCGATCGGTGCAAAATGACAGCAATTGCTCGAACAACGACTGGCTGTCGCGCAAGGACCCCGCTGCCCGTCGGGCCAGCAACTCCAACGCATCCCGTTCGACGACAATGTTCTCTTGTGCAGCAATTCGCTCCAACGACGCGACAATCTGCGGTGTTTCCACCGGCATGAAGTCATAACGTTGACAGCGGGACAGGACCGTAATTGGCACCTTTTGGGGGTCGGTCGTGCAGAAAAAGAACTTGACATGCCCCGGCGGCTCCTCCAGTGTCTTCAACAATGCATTGAACGCCTGGGGAGTCAACATGTGAACTTCGTCAATAATGTAGATTTTGAATCGGCTGCGACTGGGCCGAATCGCCACATTGCTGCGCAACTGGCGAATCTCATCAATCCCGCGGTTACTGGCGCCGTCGATTTCGATCACGTCCAGGTCTTCGCCCGTAGCAATCCCCAAGCAGCTGTCACATTCCAAGCAAGGCGTGGTCGTGGGCCCTTGGGCGCAGTTCAAGCACTTGGCAAATATCCGAGCGGTGGATGTCTTGCCTGTTCCTCGCGCGCCGGTGAACAAATATGCGTGCCCGACGCGGTCCTGTTGAATCGCCTTGGTCAGGGCTTGTGTGATCTGCGGTTGGCCGATCAGCTCGCCAAAAGCGCGCGGCCGATAGCGGCGCGAAACGACCTGGTAGGGCTGCAATTTCGATTTTGCCGTTTCGGCCATTTCTTTCCCAACTCCACCGGATTACGTTCCCACAGCCAGTATAGAAAATCGCCGTCGGTTGGCAATCTGCCCGGATACGCGAGCTGCAACATTGTCGGTATCCTCCCCCTTCAGTCAGCTCCTCGACCGTCGCGCAAATCAAGCGCCTGTTGGTTAATCGATGACGCGATCTCATGCGATTGAGCGTTTTTGGGCGAGCGTTTACACTATTACGTCGGCACGACAATGAAATGACTGGTATGCAGATGGCCGTCAAGTCAGTTAGATTTAGTGAGACAATCGATGAAAATCAGCCCTTATGAATCGGTCGAACAACAATCGGTTGCGATGCCGGGGTCGAGCCGTTGCCATGTCCGTTATCTCATTGGTCCGCGCGAATCGGCCCCGAACTTTGCGATGCGCCAATTCGAGGTTGAGCCCGGCGGGTACACACCTCGCCACAGCCATCCTTATGAGCATGAAGTATTTGTATTGGCTGGACGCGGCGAAGTGTTCGAGGGGGATATTTCCCATCCCATTGCGGCAGGCGATGTGGTCTATGTCGCGCCCAATGAAATCCATCAATTCCGCAATGTCGGCGATCAACCGTTGAAGTTCTTATGTTTGGTTCCCAACGACGCCACCACATTGCCCGTCACACAGGCTCCAGAATGCGGCATTGCATCGTGTTGACGACCGGAGCGCGGGCATGAGTCGCGAAGTGGCCCGACGCATCGACGCGCTGCGCGAACAGATTCGCTATCACGACCGAAAATACTATGTGGAAGCTGCTCCCGAAATCTCCGATGTGGAGTACGATCGACTGTTGCGGGAATTGCAGGACCTGGAGCGCGCGCATCCGGACTTGATCACTCCGGACAGCCCGACGCAACGCATCGGCGACGCCCCGGTCCTTCATTTGGAGCAAGTGGCCCATCGCATCCCCATGCTTTCGATCGAGAATACCTATGAACTGGGCGAGTTGCTCGACTTTGGGCTAAGGACGGAAAAGACCTTGGGGATGGCAGCCGAATGGGTGGTCGAATGGAAGATCGACGGAGTAGCGATTGCACTGATTTATGTGGCTGGCATCCTGACGCGCGCCGTCACGCGCGGCAACGGCCTGATTGGCGACGACGTTACGCATAACGCCCGCACGATAGCCGATGTTCCCTTACGCTTGCTGGGAACGGATTTTCCCCCGCTGTTGGAAGTGCGCGGCGAAGTTTACATGGAACCGGCCGAACTCGATCGCTTGAATGCACAGCAGCGAGCAGCACAGCTCCCCGAGTACGCCAATACACGGAACGTAACTGCCGGGAGCATTCGCTTGCTCGATCCACGCGAATGTGCGGCACGCCGGTTGCGATTGTTTTGTCATGGTACTGGTTATTGTGAAGGGCTGGTCGCCACCGACCACATGCAATTTCTCGATGCGCTTCGCCGCTGGGGTTTGCCGCCGACTCCGCGCGTGCAATGCTGTCCATCGATTCGCGCTGCCGTTGATTATTGTGAACGAACCGCGGAAGCCATGGACGAGTTGCCTTTCGAAGTGGACGGCCTAGTCATAAAACTGAATCGATTTGACCAGCGCGCCCAACTGGGTGAACGGTCGAAGAGTCCGCGTTGGGTGGCCGCGTATAAATGGGAAAAGTACGAAGCCGCCACGCGGTTGCTGTCCATCGACGTGCAAGTGGGAAAAACGGGAACCATCACCCCTGTCGCTAATTTGGCCCCCGTGGTGATTGCCGGCACGACCGTCAGCCGCGCCACGTTGCATAATCGCGAAGAAATTGAACGCAAGGATGTTCGGGTCGGCGATTGGGTCGTCGTCGAGAAAGCGGGAAAGATCATTCCGCGCATCGTCCGTGTTCAACACGACCGACGCGCGGATAACTTGCCGCCGTTCGTTTTCCCGAGCGTGTGCCCTGATTGCGGGTCGCCATTGCAACAAGATCCGGATGGAGTCTATGTCCGCTGTCCCAATTGGCAATGCCCAGCGCAGTTGCGGGAGCGCATTCGCTTTTTTGCTTCGCGGGCCGGCATGGACATCGAAGGATTGGGCGAAAAACTTGTGGGACAATTGATCGAACACGGACGAGTCAAGACCTTCGGAGATTTGTATCGCTTGACGGCAGACGATCTGATGCCGTTGGAACGCATGGGCCAGCAATCGTCGGAAAAATTGCTCGCGGCCATTGCCGCCAGCAAATCGCGCGGATTGGAACGTCTGCTGACGGCACTATCGATTCGCCATGTCGGAACCACAGTGGCACGGTTACTGGCGCGACACTTTGGCAACATGGATCGTCTAACGGCTGCTTCTGTCGAAGAATTGGCCGCCGTGCCTGAAATCGGCGAGGTGATTGCGCGCAGCGTGTACAACTTTTTTCATGAAGAACCAGGCCAGGCGATTATCCAGGACCTGCGTGGACTCGCTTTGAAAATGGATGCCGATACCGCCGTGTCCACGTTGGGAAACCAGCTGGCCGGCAAGTCGATCGTTGTCACCGGCACGCTTGCACGTCATTCTCGTGACGAGATCCACCAGTTGATCGAACAACACGGCGGAAAACCAGCTTCGTCAGTCAGTAGGAAAACTAGCTTCGTTGTCGCTGGCGAGGACGCAGGCAGCAAATTGGAAAAGGCCCGAACACTCGGCGTCCCAGTTGTCA
The DNA here is from genome assembly GCA_014584305.1 of Planctomycetota bacterium. Lineage (GTDB taxonomy): Bacteria > Planctomycetota > Planctomycetia > Pirellulales > Pirellulaceae > BJ22. Next base: position 12,173 of record JACTND010000073.1, read on the forward strand.
GCGAAGATGAGTTTTTGGCGTTGTTGACGGACGGTAATTCCCCCGGAAGGTAAACGACAATCAATGGATACGGAAGATTCAATCGCAAACGGACTCAGCCGAGGCTTTGTCGTCGCCCTCATTTCCACGCTCGTGGCGGTGGCCTTGGGATGCGGGTGGTGGTGGTCGGGCCATTGGTTGGTGTATTTGGGTTTTCTCTTTAGTCAAACGATCTTGCTATCGGTGGTCATTTGGCAAGCGTGCGATCCGTTTGCCGACGCGGCGCAATGGGTGGGCCAGCGGTTCGGTATTCCGGGATCGGTGCGCGGGGCGACGTTGGATGCAATCGCCAGCTCGATGCCCGAGTTCTTTAGCGGCGTCTTGTTTGTCGTCGTTGCCGTGTTCTTGTTTCAGGATGCATCCGCGGCATCGGAGGCTGGCGGTAATGGCTTCGGTGCCACATTGGCCACCTGCGCGGGGAGCGCCGTCTACAACATGATGCTCATTCCCGCGTTCTGTGCCATTTTGATTTCATATGCGCGACCCTCGCGCCCGACGATTGACGTCGATGACGTCGTGATCAAACGCGACGGATTCTGGTTTTTAGCCTGTGAGATCATGTTGATCGTGTTTCTGTTTCAGAATCAGCTGACGTGGTGGATGGCCGTAGCGCTCCTGTTGATGTATTGCGGATACATTGCGGTATTGGCTTGGGACGCGCGCAGATTTCAGCGATTGTTGCAGGAATTCAAACAACGGATGGCTTTGGCGGGTGCCACCATGGAACAAGTTACCGCAGACCTGCGGAATGGGGGGCACACACTGTCGCGCGATCTGATCGGCCGTCTGCAAACTGCGGACGGCGAAAACGACGAGACGGATGAGACGGAAATACTGTTTGGATTGTCGCGCGTGAAGCTCAATGGCCGAACGGTGACCGCGATTCTGACGCTATCGACGCTGTTCGTGATTGGTGCCTGTTATTGGTTGGTGTGGGTGGTGTATCAAATCTCGGATACGATGCACGTCCCCGTCTTTTTCGTGGCAGTGATTATTGCGGCGGCGGCTTCCAGCGTACCCGATACATTTCTGTCGATGGGTTCCGCCATGCGCGGCGACGACGACGGTGCGGTTTCCAACGCTTTTGGGTCCAACATCTTTGATATCACCATTTGCCTTTCGATTCCGATGCTGATCGGCATCTTTCTCAATGGAGGCCAACCGTTATCGTTGACGATTGACAATCAACCGATTCAGGGATTGGTCTGGTTGCGGGTTTTGCTGATGGTTTTTTCGGTGGCCACGCTGGGTATTCTGTGGCATCGCCGCCAATTGACGAGGGGCAAGGCCTGGATCTTGGTGGGAATGTATCTTTTGTTTATCCTGTATGCGGTGTTGGGATCGCTGGGTGTTATCTAACCACTGGCTGTCCTCGGGCGAGCCTTGACGACGTCCCACGGCGACTTCCGATCGATGATTGCCGCGACACACCGCAATCAGCGGGGAAACTATGACCGATTTTACCTGGCGGCAGAGGCTGCGCTATCGCTTCGACAATTTCATGGCGCGCGGTGGCAGTTCCATTTTCATCGCGCTGATCGTGGTGTTCTCCTGTGCTTGACTGGTCGTAGGTGCGGCGCGATCGGTCGTCACCTGGTTTGATCCGGGTGGCGCTGAACGGTATGTACGGGCCGTGAATGAGCGCGGCGAAGTCGTTCCCGCACCGGGATTCGTCGGCCAAACGACGCATCAGCTCTATCAGGTCTTCGCGCACCTGAGTGATTCGGGAACCATGGCCTACGACATCGATTCCAGTCCCTGGTATAAAGCCACGGCGATTTTGGCGGGCATGTGTGGTGTCGTGATTTTCTCGACGTTGATCGCTTTTATTACCACGACCGTCGATCATAAGCTCAAGGAATTGCGCAAAGGCAAATCCACGGTCGTCGAACAAGGCCATTCGATGATCTTGGGATGGAACGAACGCGTCGTCGACATTTTGCGCGAGCTAGTAACGGCCAACTCGAGTGAGCCCTACGCTGCCGTTGTGATTCTAGCTAATCGCGGCAAGGAAGATATGGACGATTTTCTCAGGATCCATTTGCCCGACCGCAAATCAACGCGAATCGTAACACGCAGCGGCTCCGAATCACTGTTGACCAATCTGGAAATCGTTTCCATCCAACACTGTAAATCGATCATCATTTTAGCCACTTGTGGACCGGCAGCCTCGGATTGGGAGAAAGCCGGAAGCGATGCGCATGTGGTCAAGACCACCTTGGCCGCCAAGACATTCTTGGGGCCTGATTCGCAAGTTCCCATCGTCGCCGAGATCTATCTTGATCAAAACCGCGACTTGATTAGCCGCATTGCACCCACGGCGGTGACGATCGATACCGACGACATCCTGTCAACAATCATGGTGCAAACATCGCGCAGTGTTGGTTTGTGTGTCGTCTATAACGAAATCGTCTCCTTCGATGGTTGCGAGATGTATTTGTATGAAGCCGATTGGAGGAGCCTCCCCTTCGGTCAATTGGCTTATTGTTTCTCCGATGGCATCCCGATGGGGATACGACGCTCCGACGGTTCGCTATCGATCAATCCTGCGGCCGATACGATTATGCGCGAGGGCGAATCGATCTTGATTCTGGCCGAAGACAATTCCACGATCGACTTCCAAGCCGATTGCGTCGCAAAGCCCCGGGCGTTTGCCTTGCGCGACCAACGGCGAACCATCGCCCCGGAAAGGGATTTGATTATCGGCTGGACGAATAAGACCGTTCGCATTCTACGCGAGTATGGAGACTATCTGAAAGCGGGAGGCCAGATTGACGTGCTGTTGCGAACTCCTTGCGCCGGTGTCGCCGAAACGATCCAAGAGCTGAATAAGGAACTGAAGGGAATTGACATTCGTTTGATCCACGATGATCCGCTGACACGCGAGGGATTGCTCGCCACCGATCCGTTTTCCTACAACAACATCTTGATCCTCTCGCAAGGCCAAAGCGGAAATTCTCACGAGCGGACAGACTCCGAGACGATGGTGATCCTGTTATTGTTGCGACAGATACTGGATGAGTCCCCTCAACGGGCAGCAAAGGTCAAACTGATTACGGAAATCCTGGACTTGGACAACCAACCGTTGGTTGCCCGCACGGGAGTTAATGACTTCATCATTTCCAACCGTATTGTCAGGGTGATCCTGGCGCAACTCAGCGAGAACGTCGATGTGAAGAACGTCTATGACGACTTATTCTCGGAAGAGGGCTCGGAGATCTACCTCAAACCGGCTGACCTCTACTTCACAGAGTTTCCCGTAACGGCCACGTACGCGGATCTGATCGCCATGGCTCACCAACGTCAGGAAATCTGTCTGGGTGTCAAACTGAAGGGCTTAGAACGAGACGCGGAAAAGAATTACGGAATCAAGCTCATTCCCGAAAAAAATCGCGAATACACGTTGAACGAGGACGACGCGTTGGTGGTGCTGGCCGAGGACGAAACCTAGCGCCGCGCGACACTCCTCCCGCTACGCGACATCTGCAAACGGCAAAAATGGAACGGTGGCGCCCGCGCGATATTCCCCGGGCGCGTCTTGCAAATAAACCCACCCATTGGCGTCCACGAGGCAGCGCAAATCTGACGACCCTTGCCAGGGAAGAGGTTCGGCGCGCAAAACGGCATCGCCATCGACAGTCCCGCGCGCCGGCCAAAACGTGGGACGCGCGCCGCGCACGGCATGGGTTTTCGACAATCGCGACGGCACCATTGCAGGCCAACCAGCATCACCTCCCGTCATGCGGTTCACGCAGGCGCACACGAATAGGCGAAAGCAAACCAACGACGATAAGGGGTTGCCCGGCAAACCGAAGACGAACTTCCGTCGTCCGCCATCCTGGTGCGCTCCGAACCAAATAGGCTTGCCCGGTTTGATGGACACCTTATGAAATACGCATTCCACTTGGAGCGACCGGAATACGCTCGGCGCTAAGTCCACGATTCCTTCAGAGACGCCGCCCGAGAGGATCAAGACATCACTTTGCAGACCGAGACGACAACGCTCAGCAAGTTCATCAGCATCATCGCGTGCAATTCCTAAATCGATGACGTCTTCCGAGATTCTCTGCGCCAGTTGCATCAACAAAGGTCCATTCGAGTTACGAATCTGCCCCGCCCCCGGGTGCCGGTCGAACGGCACGAGTTCATTGCCCGTTGCCAGGATCGCCACAGTGGGCCGACGATACACCGCGGCGTCCGCACAGCCAATTTCTGCCATGACACCGATGTCCATCGCACGTACTTCGTGCCCCGCTGACAACACAACCCGACCGGCCGAGATTGCAGATCCTCGAAGCAGAATATGGTGACCAGGCTTCAAATCCAAGTGGCCGAATTGAACCCATTCCCGGCCTTGGTCGCCGCCCGTCGCTGCCAACGGCGCACCAGTCATGATCCGCGCTGTTTGCCTACGACCGATTGTCCTGGTGGGCACATCCCCCGCGGCAATTGTCTCGACAACCTCAAATCGTCCTGCATCCACTCCCAGGTCTTGAGTGCGCACCGCGTATCCGTCCATAAGACTCTTGTCGTGCGGAGGCGAATCGACATCGGCAATCAGGTCCTTTGCTAGACGTCTCCCGACGAGTTCGGCCAATGGGACAGTCACCTGCTCCAATGGATCGACCGCATGGCCGATCATCTTCAAAGCAACGTCAATAGACATCATCTTGTTGCACTCACTTTCTTCAGCGTCAACGCACTTCACTATTGTCGCCGTCGCCAAGTAACCTGCCAAGCCTCACGGGGGATTGAGCGTCATCCTACCGGCGCATTACAATCGTCAGCACCATGTCGCGATTCGAACAGCTTCAAGAAATGTTACGCCGTGAACCGGACGATGTTTTTCTGCGGTACGCGCTGGCCATGGAGTTGCGCAGTTTGGACCGGTTGGACGAAAGCATTGTGGCCTTTCGCGCGCTAATGGATGAGACGCATCATGTCCCGGCCTTTTTCATGGGGGCGCAGGCTTTGGCCGAAGCGGGCCGAATTCCGGAAGCGCGGGAAGTATTGCGCGAGGGCATCGACCAAGCGCGGCGACAAGGTGACCAACATGCGGCCGCGGAAATGAGCGAGTTTCTGATGTCACTGGGAGCGCTGGGCGAGTAACTGTCCGCGGGCCAAACCCCATCGCGCCAAATGCGCTAACCACACGGGCGAAGCCCGCCAACGGCGGCTCCAGTAATACTGGACGGCGTGCCACCACTCCAGGCTGCGCAAGCGCCAAGACGACGAGTACCAGGCCTGGTTGCGTTGAACCAACTCAATGCCTTGCCCTTCAAAATAATGGAAAACATAGGCCTCCGTCGCCCGTTCGGGTGGAATGACATGCCACACCCAACTCGTCGGCAACCAACGTCCTCCGTAACCGGCGGCCAATAGCCGGCGCATCATCTCGATCTCATCGCCCCCCACCGCGCGGGAGCCCACTCGACCCCAGCGCGTGTCGAACAGAAATTGACGTTGGACGTCGCCGCGCACGGCAAAGTTGGCCCCATACGGCAATCGTTCGGGAGTGAATGGAACCGAATCCTGCCCCAAGTCGCGCTGCGCAAAACAACCACTGACCGTCTGCCAATTCTCTTCGATCCACTGGGGTCGGCCACCGGTAAACACGGGCTCGATGCGCCCGCCCCAAAAGCTGATCTGCGGTTCTTCCGTTGCCGCCCGACAATACGCGCTCAACCAATTCGGATCGACGCGCACATCGTCGTCCGTCCACAAGATCAGGTCACCTCGAGAAACAGAAATCGCGCGATTGCGCGCGTGACTGTGGCCCGCCTCAAACTCTACCGCAACGGTTAGCGGCAACCTGTCGCGGGCAGCATTCAATACGTTTGCGGTCCGATCGGTTGAGTTGTTATCGACAACAATCAACTGCCATTGGATTCCCCCGGGAACGATCAGATTTTCGAGCGACCGCAAAGTCTCTTCGAGCATTGTGGCGCGGTTCCACGTGCATATCGCAATTTCCACCAGCATGCGGCCGCCGTACTAATCACTTTGAGTCAAACGCGTCAGCCGACTGGCAAAGTCCGCAATCGGATCGGCGGAATAGCGCTGACGAATGTGCTCTCCCGCCAACTCCCCCATCGACAACCATCGAGACCGCGCTTGCCAAGCGCGCTCCATGGCTTCGTCTAACATGTCAGCGGTTGCCGCCGGAGCAATAAATCCCGTTTGGCCTTCATCGATCAACTCCCGATTGCGACCCGTGTCCGTCGTAATGCACATCCGCCTGGCCAACATGGCCTCGACAATCACAAGTGCCGCTCCTTCATAACGGCTGGGCAAGATCAAACCGTGACACCGCTTCCAAACCGCCGACATGTCTTCGTCAAAACCTACGAATCGCAGTTGTTCCTGCAATCCATGCAAGGCGATGAGGTCTTTCAGCTGAAACGCGTTTCCTTGGTCCTTGCCAAAAAATAGGATTTCCAGGTTGCGCTGCCGCCATTTGTCGCGGCGCATGACTTCCACGATTAAGTCCTGGCCCTTACTCTGAAAATGGACACGGCCTACACAGGCCAGCCGCCACGTTGCATCTTCGGGCGGCCAGTCAACGACGATATTCCGATCGATATTGAAAGGATTATCGACAATCTCAGCGTTGCTTAATCGGATCGCCAGGTTGGTCTCCAACTTGTGCTGGTTTTCCTCCGAAACAAAAAACACGCGCCGCGCTCCCTGATACCAATTGCGATATTGTGGTACCAGGTCTCCGTGAATGAAAAAGAAATGGCTCGCGCTCTGCACATTGATCGCATACGGAATTCCCAAGCGCTGACATTCGTCGGCGACGAAAATCCGGTCCGGATGATAACCCAGTGTGATCAGGACACAATCCGGTCGTGAAGACTCCAGCCAATGCTCCGCCGTCGTGCCATTGCCGAACCAGGATCGCAGGCGGGCCGTGTGCCGTGCCCAGAAACCGAGCGGCGGGCCCTCCCGCCAGAAAATTTCCCCACCCTCCTCAATCAACTCTCTCAATTGCCGCGCGGGCTCTGGCCACCATTTGTAGTTCACGACCACGGCATGCCCCTGGCACTGCAGCCATCGCGCCGTACGCCACCACAACTCTTCACTGCCGCCCCAGGCAATGCCGGACATACATGAGTAGAATCCGAACTTCACAGTTGCGTCCCGATTGTCCACTGCCAGTGACGCAACATTGCTCAGCGACCGCGATGGCGCAGGTATTTATGACAACGCACGCAATTCAACGTCACTTCGAAATAGGCTAATGTCGCCAAGTCGATGTTTTTTTCGTTAGCCGCGTTCCGCAACCGCTCGGCGCTCGAACGAAATTCGTCGCTCAAAGACAAGTACTCCGGAGTTTGTACCACGCGCCAAGCCGATTCTTGACTGAGCGTCATCATTCCTTGTGCCGCAACAGCCACCGTTTCGTGGTTCTCTAAGGCCAAGCCCTCGACCAGCGACTTGGCATGTCGAACTTTGGCCTGCATGATCGGCCGACTATCCAACACGATCTTGTCGTCGTCCTGCCATGTCCTGGCGACTCCGATCATACACAATACAGTCGCCATCAAGCCGCTGCCAATGCCAATCCACTTACACATAATCCCTGATTCCGAAAATTGTGAACATCCACCGAGGTGTAATCGACCTTTTTTGCAAATCGCCTGGAATCGAGTGCCGCATCAGCCGCCAGTGGAGAATACCCTTCGCCACTAGCGTTATCCTATCCCTTGGCACAATTTGGGCTCAAGTCCATTTGTGGGCAATGAATTGCAATTGGCTTTAGTTCTTACTCAACGGATCGTTGCAACGCAACATCCTCGCGCTCAAGTAATGGTGGATGATCCAGCCGTTTCACCCGAAATGGACCGTCGATTCGATATCGGACGCCACGCCAGAGGATCTGGTGAGCGGTACCGGCGCGCCACACCGCCCAGGGAAAGATCAGGTGCAATATAGGAACTAAAACGATTCCCACCCACCCTTGGCTCCAATCAACCGCCACCGTACGGGGCGCAAAGGCGGCACTTTGACGCAGTAGCGCGCCTCTCAATACTTGGTAACCACACCAAGACAATAAGCTACCTACGAGCGCGGCGGCAACCAGCCAGGCACACTGCAATAGGTTCCCATCAATGAGCGCCCCGACCACCGCGGCTGTCCAACCGGCAACGATAGCCATCGCCAACAGAGCCGCCGCTACTGCCAACCAGAATGTCCGTTCATACCAACGCGACCACATCAAGGTTCGCGCCATGTAGTTGGCTGCAAACCCAAACGAACAGGATTCACGATTAATCATGATCAATTGAGGACAGACACGAACGCGCATTCCCATCCGCGCAAATGCGGACTTGAGCGGACCGTCGTCGACGATACTCTGTTTCCAAAGCTCACCGATGTTTCCCCGTTTGAGATCGTTGTAACGGCAGGCCATCGATCCAGCCCAGATGTTGGCGGCACATGCGCTGGGAACTATCGCGGCCGCGTTCCAGAGGGCACGCGTCCAGCTACCCAGACTGCGGTCCGTCGCCGTTGGTTCAAACCATTGCAACCCTGTCGCCACGCCAACCGAGGGGTCCCTTAATGATTCCAATAGCTCAGCCAACCACTCGGGATGAGGCACAACATCTGCATCGACGAACGCTACGAATGCGCAATCTGACTTCAAAGCGGCAAGCCCTTGACTCAAAGCCGCACATTTGAGCCCACAAGTCGGAGGCGGATCCTTCAACTCGTGAATATGAAACGAGGCCGCATTCGTTTGCTGAGCGATCGTCTCCGCTAACCATTCGCGCTGCCGGGCACTAAATCCGTCCACAACGAAATGGACCTGATAATCCGAATAGGTTTGTTTCCCGAGTGCATCGATCAGAGCACCCAAAGACGGGTCGCGTCCGCGCAAGGCAACAAGGATAGCGGCCTTGCCCGAAACGGCCGGTTGATTGCGATTTTTGTGGGCATATTCCGGCGGACGCAACACCCAGGTGACAAACAGCCATGCTCCCAAGAGGTGGACCAATCCCAATCCGACTGTCACCCACGCCACCATTCCGCCGCCCCATTCCACTGCCAACGCTTCCTTTCGCTGCCCATTGTTCCACGCCTCCCTCCCCCCGTCAAACTACAATATGTGCCACCCACCTATTCTTGCTCCACCCTCCAATTTCTGCTATACTCCGTCCATTCCAATAGGAGGCATAACCATGGGACGGCCGAAACGGG
>JACTND010000222.1 GCA_014584305.1 Planctomycetota bacterium
ATACATGCGGTCACTACGAACGGTTGGTAGCATTCCAATTCATTCGGTTAGAGTAAGTCGTCGTAGGAGGCGCGCGCCTGATGCGCATGTTGGGTTGCGGGCGAAGCCAACCGTAGGGCGGGGCGCGCCAATGGCATCCTCACCATGGGGTGCACGTTGTCGAACCGTTGGGTGTCCCTTGTCGAGGGTTGCCATCAGTTCGGTGTCTGATGGTGACAGGTCGGGTTGTTTCCCGCCTGCATGACCGGCGTCGAATGAACTAGAATTATGGAATGTGAGGAATCCATAATGAATAGAGAAGTCGCCGCGTATAATCGGTCACTCGCCAAGCCGGATCGGGAGATTTGTAACCGCTTGGCGCGACTGATCGACCAGAACTTGCCACAGGCCGATAACAAGATTTGGCATCGCCATCCGGTTTGGTTTATCGAGGAGAATCCGATCGTCGGCTATAGCAAGCTGAAATCGTGCGTACGTCTCCTTTTTTGGAGTGGCCAGTCGTTTGATGAGGAAGGACTTAGTCCTGAAGGGAGTTTTAAGGCCGCCGAAGCTCGTTATACCGATATTGACCAGATCGATGAACGGGCGCTGAAACGCTGGCTGGCCAAGGCCCGCGACATCCAATGGGACTACAAAAACATTGTCCGTCGCAAAGGCGTACTCAAGAGGCTGAAGTAAACGGCACATGCGTTCCTACCAAACACGGAAGATGGCAATCAAGTGTCGTGGTCCGATCCGATGCAGGTTGCGCACACGCCCTTAGTCGCCAGTCATGAAACGTATTGAAGATTCGGGAAGCTTTTCGTCCTTTGCCAACGCGGATCGAATTTCCCTGATCGCGTTGTTGGTAGCCAACATCATCCCTCTGTTCATCGTGGCCGTTGGACAATGGGAGGTTCGCAGCGTCATGATTCTCTATTGGATCGAAAACGTGATCATCGGCATCTGGACGATTGCTCGGATCGCCGCCGCAGGCATCGGTCGTGTCCCGGCCAAGGAGCACTTGGCCAAGATCATGGTGATTCCGTTTTTCGTCGTACACTACTTTGGATTTTGCTTGGGTCACTTGATGTTCATGGTGTTCCTATTTCGGGACCAAGGAGGACTCGGTTCGGAACTTGAGGGAGTCGCCCAGCCGCAATGGTTTGTTGCTGGGATGGATGTACGGCTTCCCGTCTTGTTGCTGTTTGTTAGCCATGGAATTTCGTTCTACCGCCACGGCATTCTCGACGGGGAATGTCAGCGCGCCGAACCGGTATTGGAGATGTTCCGGCCCTATATTCGAGTCGTGCTGTTGCACGTCTGTTTAATGGCGGGCGCGGCTTTCATTGTCGCCAACAACTCGCCCAAGCCAGCCCTGATACTGCTAATGGTCGGCAAAACAGCAATGGATATTGTGATTCACCTATTCATGCATGGCCGATCGCGCGGGGCGATCCCAAAAACACGGGGCTAACTCTCGCGCCCCGTTTCGTAAAGAGATCTTCACGCATGGGATTTTTATCGTCTCCGCGCAAAAACTTCACGTGCTGACCGTATTCTCCGAACCAACCAATGTTTGTTGGCGGCATTTCGTTCGCGGTTGATTGGCGAAGGGAATGGCAGTAGCCGTAGTTGAGTTCTACAACGCACGAGGAGAATCCGATGAAGAATTTATGGTTGGCGATCGTCATTGTGGCCACTGGTTTGGCTGGGAAGGCATCATTAGGAGACGTCATCACCGAGTGGAATTTCGAAAACTATGCGATTGGAGTCGAGAACAATCCTGGCCCTTCAACGGGTTCTGGCGTGGCGACACCGTTGGGGATGACCAACAATTTTACAGTTCCTCCCAGCAGCACCAATTGCGACATTCTGAACAACGCGGGGAGCACCACGCCGACACAAGCTTGGCGTATTCGCGGCGGTGGCACTGGTAGCGGCAACGGTTGGGCCGCCGCGGCACCTCAGTACTCGCAAGGCGCCCAGTTCGATGTCAGCACGGTTGGTTACAAGGACATCGTTGTAACCTACGATTGGTTTGCGACGACGCAGGGCGTCAAGCACCAACAAGTTCAATATACCACTGACGGTTCGAATTGGACCAACATCGGGCCGATCCATGTGGCGCCAAGTCCCGAGGCGTGGACGGTCGGCATTTCCATCGACCTGAGCAGCATTACCGGGGTCAATAACAATGCCAACTTTGGTATCCGCATCGTCTCGACCTACGCCCCCGATGGACCCAATGCCGGTCAGTACGTTAACCTGGCGGGCAATGTCATCAACAGCACGTCGGGCAATTGGCGGTTGGATTCCATTCAAGTTGCTGGCACGCAGATCGTTGTGCCCGAACCTGGGAGCGCATTGTTGCTCACCGGCGCACTTGGGTTGCTCGCTTTTGCTCGACGACGACATGTGTGATCCGTGTGGGTGTCGGAGTCCGCAGGTTTTTCAGAAGCCAAATGGCGATTTGCCGGCGTCTGCCTCAGGCGCCGGCAATTGACACCGCGCGCGGGCGGCCTTCAATAGGCGTTCTGCCGACGCAACACGATTCCAACCGTGCGCCACAAGATCTTGAGGTCGAGCCAGAACGACCAATGGCGAATGTACTTGTGGTCATAATCGATGCGCCGCGCCATGTGCTCTAACTGTTCGGTTTCTCCTCGGCAGCCGTTGACTTGCGCCAAGCCAGTGATGCCGGGCTTTACCTTGTGCCGCAGCATATAGCCGTCAATTTGCCGCCGGTAGAATTCGTTATGTGCCGTCGCGTGAGGCCGTGGCCCGACAAGTGACATTTGACCTGCGAGGACATTGAACAATTGCGGCAGCTCGTCTAATGAAGTGCTGCGCAAGAACCCACCGATCTTCGTCAACCGCGCGTCATTCTTGGTTGCTTGACGAACGTCCATTCCATCTTCCAAGCAAGTCATGGTGCGGAATTTCCAGACTAAGAATTCCTTTCCGTCCAAGCCAAACCGCCGCTGGCGGAAGAAAACCGGTCCGCGGCTGGTCAATTTAATCGCCACCGCAATGGCGGTCATCGGCAGCGCGGCCAGCGCCAGCAATACCGCAGCGGCAACCAGATCGAAGAAGCGTTTAGCCACGCCATCGACCCCGTAAAATGGATTCTCATAGACGCTGACGATCGGAATGCCTTGAATGTCGGTCCACCGCGAATGCATCAGCTGGAAGACGAATAGATCCGGCACGATATATACCGATGCCGTCGAATCGGCCAAACGGGCAGTAATCTCGCGGATGCGTTGCTCGGCGCGCATCGGCAAAGCGATGAACACCACAGGAACTTCGTTGCGTCGGGCTTGTTCAACGAGCTGATCGAGGTTCCCGAGACGCAGGTTCATGTCCGGTGGCAGTTCCGCGCGGCGTCCGCGCGGACGATCATCGTAGAAACCGCAAAACGTCAGGCCCAGTTCGGGCTGATCCTGGATACTGCGCACAAGGTCGATCCCCAACTCATTGACACCGACCACCGCAAAATTCCGCGTGCGTCCCGTCCAACGCATGGTCCAGGTTACGATCCAACGCAGCAACACACGGAAACCTAGCAGGAAGATCAACGTGCTTCCTTGCCAAACCAGCACGCCTCGCCAGGACAACTCGTGCGCGGCTTGCGCCCAAACGCCGAGGGCCATCAGAAGCAGGCTGGTCATCAACCAACATCCGATTAGGCTGGCGGCCATGCGGCTGAAGCGAACGCCGCGCCAATTGCGGTAGAGGCCCACGAGATCGCCGATCGCGGTGAAAAGGATAGCGGCGATAAGACCGCAGAGTGCCGTGGACTTGCTGTTCAATTCCGGCAGCCAGACGATGGTCACAACCAAACCGGCGGCGATGCCGCACCAGTCAACCGCGCGGAGCAGGGCGCTGGCGTGCTGCGCCAATCCATAAATGGCTTTTTTGTCCGGTTGCGTTGACATACACTGTTGTGCGAAATGGTCTCACCTGCGTCCGCAACTATAGGTTCTGTTTTTCCATCCCGGCCGGCATACAATGGCGCCGTTCGGCATGTGCCGATGGTATCGGTTGTAGAACGTACAGGGGTGCGGCAATTAGGTTAAGGGTGGACGGATGAAGGTGGCCGGAACCGGATGTTCGCTTGGGCATTCCCACCGAATGGGTATTCGACAGGAAGGTCGCGCTCGAAAGGATCGTGGCGGCACGGAACGTATCGAGTACGGGTACCGCGATGGTGAGGAGGAGTACGACTAGGGTATCCTGACGAAGGAGCGGGTGCACGGGAGCGCTCAACAGCGCGGTTTTGATGGTGGCTTATCTGTTCGGCCCCGATGATCCTGAACGTTATAGTGATCCGCATACCGAGGGCGTCGCGCTGAGATTGGAATGAGACGAATACGACGGAAGCACCCACGTGTTGAAGTACATTGACTTCTTGCCGCAAATGACGCAGCCGCCAAGGTTGTTTTCGCCAGCCGAGTTCGAAGCATTTTCGGCTTGTGTGGCAGCTGCCAATCGTTGGCTGGCGGAACATCCTCAAGCAAAGCTGGTCAACCTGGAAACGGTCGTCTTGCCGAACATCTGGAGTCGCCATGAAGAGGGTTCCGACGACGCGGCCCTGTCCACACTGCCAGCGCATCCCGATACGTGGCATCAGTTTCTTCGTTGCTGGTATTTGGAATAGCGCCGGCTGAGGCGCCATGTTCAGCGAGGTTTGCGCTTGGACAATTTGCTCAGCGCAGTTTTTGCCTTCGGTTTCGCGGACGGCTTGGGTTTCGGCTTTCCGCTGGACTTGGCCGGTTTGGGAGTCGGCGGCTTCTTTTTGCTGGCGGCCGGTTTCATTGGATGTTTTGTCACCGTTTCCTTGGCAGCCGCCTTTGCCGGTTTGTCGGTTTTGCGTTCGACGACAACCGGTTCCTTGCTCTTCGTTCCGCCTCGTTTGGGGAAGCGTTCGCCAGCGGTAGCATCGATCTGCATCAAGATTTTGCGGAGGTTGGGATTGAAGGGGGAGTTGAGAAAATCGACCGCCAATTGATGCACCACACTGGCGAACTCAACGCCTTTGTTTTTGGGAATCGTTCGTTCCAGACCGGGAGCTTTACCCTGGTTCCGCTCTTCGGCGGTAATGATGCCGACCGTGAACAGCAGCGCCAACATCGCCTGGTCTAAGGGAATCGAATGCCCACCCAGGGCGTGTTGCGTCACATAGCTAACGCCAAAGGGACTCACGCCGCGATATTTGGCAATTTGTTCTTGGGCTTTGCCCAGGTTCTCCTTTTTCAGCGCGTCAATATCAAATGAGTAATGCGCCTCGAACAGTCCTTGCAGGGATTTGCGGACGCGGGTAGCGGCCGCCTCAGGATTCCACAGGCCCTTCATCATCTGGGCCAGCTCTGCCGTTGTCGTGACGCGGACTTCGTTCCAGTCGTAAAAGTTGACTTGCAATTTCGCAAAGACTTCGTCGGCCGCTTCCGTGGTCGAATCTTCCAAGCAACAGGCGTAGATCAAATGTTCCAGCAGCGTCCGGTTGGACGGCGGCGCCAAAGGCGTGTAGTGTTTGCGGGCGATCTTATGGAGTTTTTCAATGCGTTGGTTGCGAGTCTGCGCAGTGCTCATATTAAGTCCCAATAGGTTTCTATTCGTCATCCGCCGGAGATTCCTCGTCCACCTCGTCAGCCAGGTCAAACGCGGTATTATTGGGCGGCAATACTTCATTGAGAATGCGAGTTACGATCATGGCGTTCTTGACCCCGTGGTCGAGTACAAACTGCAAGCGCGGTGTGTAGCGTGTTTCTAGCCGGTCGCCGACCTTGCGTTGTAAAAAGCCGGTCGAGCTGCGCAGCCCGGCCAAACTCAGACGTTGCTGGGTTTCATCACCCATGATCGAGACGTGAATCTTGGCGATCCGCATGTCCGGCGAGACTTCGACGAACGTCACGGTGACGTGTTGCACGCGCGGGTCTTTCAGCTCGACCAAGATCGCCATGCTGACGACCTCGCGGATCGCTTCGGCAGCTTTGAGCAGTCGTCGAGAACTCATGATGCGTATCCCCGCTTGTCCGCTGCCTACAGCGTACGCGCCACTTGCTCGATCTTGTAGGCTTCCAACGTATCGCCCTCTTTGACGTCATTGAAACCCGCCAGCCGAATGCCACATTCCATGCCGCGTTGCACTTCGCGGGCGTCGTCTTTTTCGCGTTTCAGCGAATCGATGGCATATTCACCGATGACGCGGCTATCGCGGATCACGCGCAGGCGACAATCGCGTTGAATCGTGCCGCGCATCACGCGGCACCCGGCGACCGTGCCGACTTTGCTGATGGCAAAGGTTCGCAACACCAAGGCCATGCCCATCTCGACTACCTGCTCCTGCGGTTTGAGGCGGCCCTCCAGCGTGGCTTTGATATCGTCGGAAACCTTGTAAATAATATCGTAACGGCGGATTTGGACTTGCAATTCATCGGCCAAGGCCCGAGCCGCTTCGTCCGGCACAACGTTAAAGCCGATAATCACAGCGCGCGACGCTTGCGCCAAGCGCACATCGGCGATGGTCACTCCGCCTACCAAGGCTTGCAGAATGTTGATACGCACTTCGGGATGTTCGATCTTCCCGAGCTCTTTTTGGATCGCCTCGATCGAGCCGCGCACGTCGGCGCGAATAATCAAATTCAAAGTCACTACATCTTCGACTTTGCCCAAGGTGCCTGCTTCGATCATCTGTTGGAACTGTTCCAACGAGACCTTGACGGTAGCGCCCCCCAAGTTCAACTGGCGATGGCGATTCTCGCAGGCTAATGCCAATTGGCGGGCTTCTACGATATCTTCCAAAACATAAAACTTGTCGCCGGCCTGAGGTGGCCGATCCAAGCCGGTCAAGTTGACGGGTGTGCTCGGACCAGCCTTGTCGAGCCGCACGTTGGGGCGCAACGTGTCGAACATGGCCTTGACGCGGCCATGCGCGGCGCCGCACAGAACGATATCGCCCGGTCGCAACGAGCCTCCTTGAACCATCATCTTGGCGATGACACCGCGCCCCGATTCTTGTTCGGCTTCCAAACACATGCCGTACGCAGGCCGCGTGGGATTCGCTCGGAAATCGTGCAGTTCGGCGGTGACCAAAATGGTTTCCAGCAGCGTATCGATCCCGGTTCCTTTGGTGGCGCTGGTGGGGACGACTTCCACATCGCCTCCCCATTGGCTGGGGATCAGTTGGTGTGCGGCCAGTTCTTGGAAAACTTTCTCCGGATTGGCGCCCGGCAGATCGCTTTTGTTGAGGGCCACAATGATGGGGACCTCGGCCGCTTTGGCGTGGCTGATGGCTTCCTCGGTTTGAGGCATCACGCCATCGTCGGCCGCCACCACCAGCACGGCGATGTCCGTCACATTGGCGCCCCGCGCCCGCATTTCCGTAAAGGCTTCATGCCCCGGCGTATCGACGAACGCGATTTTGCGACCGTCTTTTTTGATTTGGTAGGCGCGAATATGTTGAGTAATGCCACCGGCTTCGCCGGCGACGACATTGGTGCCGATGATGGCGTCCAGCAACGACGTCTTGCCGTGATCGACGTGCCCCAAAAACGTAACGATCGGCGGACGCGGCGACAAGGATTCCGGCGGATCGTTGGCCGGGTCCAACCGTTCGAGCATTTTTTGTTCGATGGACTCTTCTTCCTTGAGTTCGACGTGTTGCACGCCCAATTCATGGATCAGCAACTCGACCAAATCGCGACTCAATTCCGAGTTAATGGTCTTGGGCGAGGTCTCTCCGATTTTAGGGAGTGATAACAACAATTGCACAGCGGAAACGCCGCAGGCTTCGGAAAAGCTGCGCACGGTACAGGGAAAGCTGATCAATACCTTCTCTCGCCGCGGGGCCGCTGTGCTGGCGGTACTGCTGGATTTGCGTCGCGTTTTGCGGCGCGCGAGACGATCCTCATCGCCGTCCAGGATGGCTACGACGCGATCGCGGCGACGAGTCCGTTGCTGACGCGTCGTGCCAAGTTCCGAATCGACACCGGCTGGGCCAGCCTCTTTGTCCCGTTTCACACGCGTCTTGCCCGGCAAGTCGCGCGGCATCAGAGGAATTGTCGGTTGGAGTTCGTCTTTCGATTTGAACTTTTTCTTAGGCTTGTCCTGACCTTTGGTATCCTTCGAGCGTGCGGTGTACTGTTCCAGCGGCGCCAAACCGCCGCCCGTGCGGTGCTTGCGCAGAGCCTCTTGGGGCAGGGCGATATCGGGTTTCTGCACCTTAATTTCCGGTTGTTGCGGCTTTACAACCGGCTGTTGTACTTCCGGCATGGCCGCTACGAGTGCATTGACCGCCGGCGCTCGTTTTTTGGGTGTTTCCCGGCGCGGTGCGGGAGCCTCATCGTCACTCCGCTTCTTTTTTGTCCGTTCGTCCAGATCGCGAAGTGGGGCGGAGCGTTGAGGCTGCGTCGCTTCGCGCTGCGGTTGCGCGGGAACGACGGGCATCGGCGCCGCAGCCTTTTTGCCAGCCGGGGTCGGCGCAGTAGCGGACTCCACCAGATAGCCGCGAATTTTGGCGATCTCGTCGTCTTCCAAACTCGCCAACGCCGATCCCTTTCCTTTGATCCCGAGTTTCTCGCAGATCTCCAGAAGTTGATGGTTTTCGAGTTTCAGTTCTTTCGCGAACGCGTAGATGCGCTGCGCCACGTACAACTACCCTTTCCCCAGCGGTGATGGCCCACCGGGATAAACACCGATTCAACTGGTTTCATCAACTAAGGACGACTCGCCGCCTTCGGCGTGACCGGTCGCCGCTGGTTGTGTTTCCGCACCGCCGTTCGCCTGAGGATTCGGCCCGGCGCGCCCGTCTGATTCCCCGCGCGGTCGCGTGGTTAGGTCAGTGGCTTGGCGCTGCGTCTCTTCCGTTTTCTTTGCTTCCTCGGCTTGTTCGGCTAACAACTCGGCCTGCGCGACGATTTGATCCACTTGCTCGTCGGTTAGCTGGCCCATAGCTTGCAAATCAGTCGGTTCAATGACCGACAAGTCGTCATAGGACAAGTAACCTTCACCGACCAGCTTGTTCGCGAGATCGTCCGAGACGCCTTCGATCGCGCTGAAACCGACCACCGCTTTTTCAATTTGTCGTTCCAACTCGGCTTGCGTCATAATCTCGATGTCCCAGCCACTGAGTTTGCTGGCCAAGCGCACATTCTGCCCCCATTTTCCAATTGCCAACGACAATTGATCTTCCACGACCAGGACAATGGCGCGGCCCAACATGCGGCAGAGGATGACTTCTTCCACCTCCGCCGGTTTCAAGGCATTGCGGATCATGGTCTGCGGGTCGTCATCGAAAGGGACAATGTCGATCCGTTCGCCATTGAGTTCTTCAATGATCGATTTGATGCGGTTGCCGCGCACGCCGACGCAAGCGCCCACGGAATCGACATGGCTGTCGATGCTGGTCACAGCGATCTTGCTGCGATGCCCCGGCTCACGGGCCACGGATTTAATGACGATTACGCCCTCCGCTATTTCGGGGATCTCCTGCTCGAACAAACGCTGAACCATCTTCGGGCGCGTGCGGCTGAGGACCACCTTGATGCGATTGCCGGACGGTTTCACCTCGGTGACCAACGCGCGAATGCGTTCATTGGGCTCATGCTTTTCGCCGGGAATCTGTTCACTGCGCGGCAGAATCGCTTCGACAGAACCGAGCGTTACGGTAGTCACCCGTCCCTCGTTGCGGTGAATCGTCCCCGTGATGATCTCGTCGATATATTCGCTAAACTCTTTGATCAACGCATCCCGTTCCGCCTCGCGGACTTTCTGGATAATCACCTGTTTCGCGGTTTGGGCTCCGATCCGACCGACCACTTCTTCGTAATCGAGCAGCCGATCGCCGCAGCGGCCGCTGATTTGTCCCGTCGTCCGATCAATCAGGCATTCGATTTCGACTTCTTCGCCAAAATGTTTGCGCGCGGCGGTAACGATGGCCGATTCGATGGCGCGAAACACCACGTCCTTGTCGATGTTCTTATCGCGGTGGAGCGAATCGACAATGCGCAAGATTTCGTTGGCGTTCATGTTTCTCAAATCCCCATACGTTTTTCCGTCGCCGCGTCAAACCACAGGCAGCGCGCGGCGGGCACCGACCAGTGCCGTGTCTCGCCCATGGCAGGCGGTGTTCCTTCGCAGCGCACACGCCACAGCGCGGGCGCTCCTTCCACGGGCGCTAGGCCGACCAACGCGTGGTCGCCGCGCCAGCCCACCTGCGTCACCGCAGCGGTCGGCAATACCAATCCTGGCGGGTCCGGTTGTTGCCGCACGTCCTCGGGACGGAACGCCAGGATGACCCGAGCCCCGTCCGCCCCTGGCGTCTGGCCCCGGCTGGGTTCGCCAGCGAAGGACCATCTTCGACCACCGTCATCTACCAACACACTCCGTTCGCCGTCGGGTTGCCAGTACCCGCCAACCACATTGATGGGCGCCGTCCCGATAAAGCGGGCGACCATCAAATTGGTCGGCTGCCAATACAGCGCCGACGGCGTCGCCACCTGCTGCAATCGCCCGCGATGCATAACCGCGATGCGATCCGCCACAGCCAGCGCTTCCGCCTGATCGTGCGTGACCCACAACGTCGTCACTCCGCGCCGGCGGTGCCAGTCCCGCAGCGCGTCGCTCAATTGGCGTCGATGTTCGGCGTCGAGGCTCGACAAAGGCTCATCAAACAAAAATGCCGCCGGATCCCGTACCATCGCGCGCCCTAAAGCGACGCGTTGACGTTCACCGCCGGACAACTCTTGGGGGCGTCTCCGCAACAGGGATGTGATCCCTAGGAGTTCCGCCGCCTGACGTACCCGGTTACCAATCTCGCTAGCCGCCGCTTGCTGTACGGCCGCTTTCGCGGGATTGATCCAATGCCTCAACCGTTGAACACTGATGCCTCCTCGCAACCGCAGCTGTGAACCAAATTCCAAATTCCGTTGAACCGTCAAGTGCGGTAACAACGCATCGTGCTGGAACACCATCGACACATTTCGCCGATGCGGCGCCCAGCGCGTCACGTCCCGCTCGCCGAGCAGGATGCGTCCGGTGGAGGGGCGTTCTAAACCCGCCACCAGCCTCAACAGCGTGCTCTTGCCGCTTCCACTCGGGCCAGCGACAACGAGTAATTCGCCATCGTCAACGCGCAACGACACGTCATCGACGGCGCGTCGCCCAGCTGAGTAACACTGGGTTGCCTCGCACAGTTCGACTGTCGCCATCCCCGCCCATCGGATTTGCCGGCTCGCGAAATCCGCTGCGCGGCATCTCGTCAGCCATTCACATCCATTGAGCGCAGCGAACCGCCGCAGGCCGGCCGCCACAAATAACACGCCAAGCCGCCCATCGACGCAACCGCGCCAACGGCATCACGTTCTTCAAGATACCGGTCTGAGCCAAAATGTCAAGCCGAACCGGTCATTGCGAGAATTTCTGCGAAAATTTGCCGTTATTGGTCTTGGCGATGTTCTGCAAATAGATCGCTCCGAGGGTGTAATCCAAGGCCACCGTATGGACCGGGGTTTTGGCCGACCCGCCGTCACGGGCGCGCGGATGATTGTTGGCTAGCAAGTATTCATAGGTGTCGTCCTGGATTTCCCCATCGGAAAGCAAAAAGATCGCATCGGGTTTCAATTCCAACGCGACGCGCATTGCTTCGCGCGGCCGCGTCATTCCCGACGGATACACTTGCTGAATCCACAAGTATAATTTCTGAAAATTGTCCGGAGTCGCCGGGACCAAGTTGAGGTTTTTCAATGGTTGATTCCACATCGCAATCGTGTCGCTGCTGTAAAGCAAGACCACGAACTCCTGCTCTTCACTCATCCGTTCGATACATCGCAACAGCTCTTGCTTGCACAACTCCCAGCGCAAACCGAACATGCTGCCCGAACGATCGATGACAAAGACGAACCGTTTTCCTTCGCTGCCGATACCGAAAAAGTGGGTCGCCCCTTCGGCGATCTTGTCCGAATCATTTCCCGGCGCGGCGCGGTGATCGATGCCCGAACCGCTGATTCCGGTAAAGCTCTGGGCAAAAGCGTCCGAATACTGCGAACCGACAAACGATTCCGGGGCCAAGTCGGTCACAGGCGGAGGTGCGTCGATCGGCAACAATTCGGCGGGAGGTAACTCGGCGCGCGACATCTCCTGATTCAACGTCTGCGCTTCAAATGTTACGGAAAGGTCCACAACTTCGCCGGAACTGGGTTGCATCCAGTCGTCCAGCGCGGAGACCACCACGACGCGCTCTTGGGGCGGCGCCAAATACAGCAACGCCAGGGCCACAATCAGCATGACATGAATGAAAAAACTGCTGAGACAACTTGGCAGCGAACGCTGCGCGCGCTCCGTCAATGTCAGCGGTTCTTCGGCGACTGTTTCGACGAGCGGACGCTCCATCGGCCGACTGCGTAACCCTGCCGTAGGCGCTGCTCCGCCTGGTCGATTGCTGGGCACTACTGGCTGCGGGAGCTGGGACGGCAACGGGGGCCCGTGCGGTTTCCTGGGCACGACGATGTTCAACACAGAGGCATCGATCGTGATTGAGGAATCGGAACCAGAGGCGGACTCCTCCGACTGACGCGTAATGGCATCAAAATACATACGCCCCTCCCCCGAGAGAACTCGCATCGCGATCGACCTTGGGTTCGGGCATTTGCTTCCTAACACCCAGGTCTCGCGATCGTGCGCGCGAGCCGAAGCGCCCTCTGGCCGACCGTATGTGATTATAAGGCGCGACGTGAAGTTGCTTCAGCCCCACTCTGTCCCTGATTTAGATTATCACCATTTTGGTGGACGCCGCCAACTGTTTTTCTTAACGGGACTCAAAATTCGAAGGTAATTCAAGAGGGACGGAGAAGACAATAGCGTCTATTCGGTGCGCACGCCTTTTCCCCACTCAGGGTTTCTCGCGGAGACTGGACGGCCCGAATGAACTAGCTATTCCAGGCCAGGTCAGCTCATGCAGGGGGTTGCAGCCTCCAAATGGAGCCTACACGGCAGCAGGGTCCTCGGTCTGTCCAGCGAAACGAGCCCGCGGTACCCCCCCTGTCCGGAGGAGACAACGGTACCATTTGGCGTTGGATTGCGGTCAGTGGCCGCGTCAGGATTTTCCGGTTTCCTGAGCGGTGGGAACAACCCAAACCTTAAGTTCGGTTTCGATCTCATGGTGCAGGTGCACGCGCACCGTGTAGAGCCCAAGCTCCTTCAGGACGCCGTCCAGACGAATTTGATCGTTGGTCAAATGAACATCGTGTTGTTTCAACGCCGACACAATATCAGGCGCCGTGACGCTGCCGTACAGGTGACCTTCCTCATTGGCGTTGGCCTCGATCGTCAAACTGAGCTTGCCAACGGCATCAGCCAAATCGCGGAAGCTTTTTAACCGGGCTTGTTCGATTTCCATCAGTTTCGCGCGATGTTTCTCGACCATCCGTTTATGGTGGGGAGTGGCTTCCGTCGCCAACCCCTGGGGGAGCAAATAGTTGTTGGCGTACCCCGGCCGAACTTCGACGACATCGCCCTGCTTGCCCAGCCCGTCCACCGACTGAATCAGCAACAGTTCGACGCCCCCGTGTTTGCCTAGCGGCAGACGCTTAAAGCGTTGTAGTTTGGTCTTCACCATGACATGTTTCCTTTCGCTTGTTCCCACCAGGACCGTGTCCTACGAAGACGATCCCATCGATTTGGCCAGAGCGGCCGCGCGAGGGCGCGGCCGCACCGTTTTTCGTATCACCTGCACTTAAAAGGGGAGGTCGCCTTCTGGCGGTTCGCCGCCCCCCGCGGGTTCGTACTCATTGACGGTCGCCATCCGCGATTCCGACTGTTGTCCGGAGCCGCCGCGGTTTCCGCCACCACCACCGCGTCCACCCAGCATTTGCATTTGCTCGCCGACCACGCGAAGTTTCGAACGCTTCTGGCCTTCCTGTTCCCACGTGTCGAGCT
Source organism: Planctomycetota bacterium (assembly GCA_014584305.1). GTDB lineage: Bacteria > Planctomycetota > Planctomycetia > Pirellulales > Pirellulaceae > BJ22. The sequence continues at coordinate 13,918 of JACTND010000222.1, forward strand.
TAAGCCGCCCTTCAATCAATACCGGCGAGCCCTTGGAGAGGTACTCACTGGCGATCTCAGCCAAACGGCCCCACAGGGTAATGTCCACAAACGTGGCTTCATCCACCCACTCATTCCCCTTCTTCACCCGGTTGTTGACAGCCAACCCAATTTCCGTTACGGCCGTCTGCTGCGCTGTATAACGCAGTTCAACGTCGCGCGTCAAATTGCCAACCAAGATCACTCGATTAAAACTAGCCATCGTCATACTCCTTAAAAATGAGGAGGTTGCCGACAAGTCCCTATCCAAGTCAAACCGGCTGCGGATCCCTATTGGGCCGGATCACACGCTTCATGGTTGTGCAGCTCGTGCCGCGACCGTCTATTCCGGTACGTCGTCGGCGCCGACGCCCACGGGCTCGGCGTCCGCATCGACTTCATCGACCAATTCAATTTCGGGTGTCAGCGCCACGCGTTCCCCTTTGGCCACGGCGATCAACGTATCGACTAGACGCGGATCGATCCGGATAGCCAAGTGTCGCAGGATCAAATCTTGCAGGTGACAATTGCGGCGAAACTTTGGAATGGCTGTGCTTTCCATACGGAAATACGTCAACCAGTAAACACCTTTGCGGTGTCCCTCGACGGGGAAAGCCAATTTCTGTTCATTCCACAAGCGGCTGGCGAGAATCTCTCCGCCGGCATTCTTGATCGTATTCTCGACGGCCTTCACCACGTCACCCGGATTGCGCGCATAGGCGTTGGGGTTGACCAAAAACATGCATTCGTAAACCGTTTGCGCCAAAGGAATTCTCCCTCGTCAATCTACTACTACTATCGCCAGTTTCAAAAGTTTAGTTTTCTGTTTTGTCGCTATCGGGCGCATCGGACTCAGCGGCGCGATTAAAGCGACTCATTGCCACGGACAGTCCATCGCGCGCCCAGCACTCGACCGCATCGGCGGCTTGATCCAACACGCGATCCCATTCCGACGCTTCGTCTGGACGAAATCGAGAGAGGACAAAATCGGCGGCGTCCCACTGAGGAGGAACCGGCCCGATGCCGACACGCAGCCGTGCAATCTGGTTCGTTCCCAACACTTCCAAAATGTGTTTCAATCCGTTTTGCCCGCCGGCCGAACCCAACCCGCGCAAACGGAGGCGGCCGAAAGGCAAACTAAAATCATCGCAAATAATCAGCAAATCGGCTAGTGGTAGTCGGAAAAAATTAACCGCCTCCCGCACGGCATGGCCACTGAGGTTCATAAACGTCAGGGGGGTCAACAGAACCCACTTGTCGGGTTCCACGCCGAATTCGAGCGTTTCCCCTTGAAACCGGGCTTTGGGGCGATGTGCTCCCGAGGACCAGCGGTCTGCCAGTCGGGCGGCCACGTCAAACCCGGCGTTATGCCGCGTTCCGCGATAACGGGCCCCAGGATTTCCCAAGCCAACGATCAGCTTCATAGGACGAGCGCCGCCCATCCGGGGTCCGCCCGGCCAGCCAAAACCTGATTATTCCTCCGCCTCTTCGTCTTCCTTCTTGCGGCCGATCAACTCCGGTTCCGCTGGCGCTCCGAGTTCCACCGCCGGTTCGGCTTCTTCCACGATGGTGACGCATTGAACAACGATGGCCTCGGGATTGTCCAGTAGCTTGGCGCCATGTGGCAAAGGAATGTCCTTCACGCGCAACACCTGGCCAACCTCCAGGTCGCCGATCCGCAGTTCCAATTTTTCCGGGATCACATTCGCTGGACAGCGGATTTCCACCGAATGAACCACGTGGTTGATCACACCACCCTGCGATGTTCCCTTGGCTGTCCCGCGCAACTCGACCGTCAACTCGATGTCCACTTCTTCGGAAGCATCGACGCGCGCAAAATCGACATGCAACACGTTGGCCGCGACCTCGTCCCACATCACGTGCTTGATCAACGCGCTGTCCGTAACGGCGCCCTGCAGCTGCACCAAGTGGCCGCTGTGGCGCAAAACCGCCAGCAGCTCTTTTTCCGGCACCGCCAAGTGAACATTGTCTTGCTGGTGGCCATACAATACTGCCGGAACATAGCCCCGCGCACGGAGGCGTTTCATGCGGGCCGTGCCTGTTTCTGTCCGCGCGTCAACTGTCAACTTCTCGAACACGACTGTTACACCTTCTATTTCGGATGCGCCTAGTGCTATTCGAACCTGGCCACTGGCACCAAGCAGTTTCGGGCCATCGCAATATAATGGATGAGCGAACCGCGAATTCTCTCAAATCAGCTGCCGCTTGCAAGCCCAAATAGGCCGGAGAGGGCTGTTTTTTGGTCCCCGCGCCGACCTTGAATTGCAGACCAGGAGCCGTTAAGAATACACGAACACTGGAAAAAAGGTCGAAATTTATGTCAAAAAGCAAAGCGGGCGCCCGACGTTTGGAGTATGTCGAACCTATCGGCCCGCGCGTCCTGGTGCGTAAGGATGAACCCAAACGAGAAACCAAAGGAGGGATTGCGCTTCCCGACGCTGCAGAAATACCCACGATCACCGGCCGCATCGTAACGATCTCCGCCGCTGTGGCCCACGACGAGGATATGCCCCTCCGACAATACGACAAAGTTCTCTTTCACCCGAAAAACGCCATCCCCGTCGATTTTGAATCGGACAATCAACTATTTGTCGTCCCGGTGGAAGATATCGTTTACATGTCGTTCGCGGGTGTAACTGAATCTATCGAAAGAAAGACGTGCGGGTCGATGCTGTGGCCCGGGGAACGGCGATCGCTTTCGGCTCGATATCGAAGAACAAGCCTTGATTGCCTAGCGACGAAACGGAACGGGGCAGAAAAACGGTTTGTCCGTTCGGCAGTTTTTCGTAGCGGCCGCGAAAACTTTCCATCGTCGTCAACATGTCAGGATTGTAAGTCGGATTCCCCACGTCATCGGGTTTCATCCACCAATCGAACGAGCCGACGCAGACGATGCTTTCCGTCCGGTTGTGGAATTCGTAGGCTTCCACGCCGATCTTGCGCAGTTCTTTGGCCAACAACGTGGCCTTGACGGTGGCCTCGACGAGTTTGCTGGAGTCCAGCGGTTTGTTGTTTTGCACTCGCCATTGTTGTTCGCGTTCGATCTCTTCCATCTTGCTCAGGTCAAACGTCGAATCTCCGCGAAACGTGGCGACCCGCACCGTATAGGTTCCCGACGCTTTGAGCAAGCTGTTTTCAGCGCGGCGATTGAGATTGACGATAAAAGGATCGACCTTGACCGCTTCGAAATACTCGTCGGGCAACAATGGATTGGCCAAGAGAAAAGCGGCGCGCATGGGACCTTTAGATGTCAACTCGCGATTGTCGCTCTCTTCGACTTGTCGCCGCCGATACTCGCCTAGCGCTAAGGACGACTCCGCTTCCGGTTGCACCAATGTCTGCGGATGCAGGTGTTTGATCTTCTCCAACACTTGCTGCGCGCGGTGATCTTCCAGCGTGGGAAAATCCCCGACCAAGACGGCAACTTCATCTTGCCGGTTCCGCTGTGGGCGCATCATCTTGGGTTTGACGTGGGCGCGGCCCGAGGCATCGATATGCGGTGTCCGACTAGGCATAATTCCGGGAACGGCCTGATCGTGTGCGAACACTTGCCGGTAAATGTACGGTCGCAGTTGATGAGCCGTCCGCAACTCCTCGCATAACGCCAGCGCTTGCTCCTCGGCGGTCTCGCCAGTGAACGAGGTGCAGATGATCAACCAGGGCCCCGCTTGTTGAGTCAGTTCATACGAGACTTCCTGCGGGTTGGCCCGGCGGGGACCAAACGGCAGGTTGGGTCGCCGTACCGGTTGTGCTGCCGCTGAAACAATCATCGATTCCAGTACGAACAGGAATGTCATACAGGTGACAGCCGGACAACAGCTTCGGTTTAACAGCATGGCAAATCCCCAACGATTAAGGCAAATGACGAACACCAGCACCAAGCGCGGCGGAAAACTAGCAGAGGTGACGGCCCAATGCCAGACGAAATTCGCCAATTCCACAAGCCCAAAGCAAGCCAAAAGGCCAAAAGCCAAAAGAAAGCCAAAAGGACAGGCATAATTATCAAGCCAAATAAACGGATGTGGGCTTGGGAAGCCTGGCGAAGTGGGCAATATGCCAAAAAATGCCTGTCCTTTTCGTTTGTGGGTTTCATCGGCGTGCTTTGCGGCGCTCGCGCGCCATCGAGTTGACAGCACTTGGCCCGTCAAACAAGATGGAACCGGGCGGGAATTCGGAAAGCGTTCAGGTGCTGGCAGGGGTCGGTGTTTGTCGACCGCCGCAGAGGCGCACTGTTGCGGCGGGTGATTGGACGGGTAGTCAGGCTCCGCGCCGCGACATTGCGAACATCATTATTGAATACTAGTATTGGTTTCGCTCATGGATTGCCAACTGGGTAGCGGTCGCGCCCCCGCGCGGCGCGCCGATAAACAGTTCGATTTTAGCGCCTTTCCCGCACACGCCCTGGGATATTTAGCACGACTATTGGTGGTACTGAGTTTCTGTCTGCTCCCCCGTTTCTCCTGGGCCGACGAGCAAGCGATTGCTCTCATCAATGGCCGCGTGGTCACGATGACGGACCAAGGAGCGATCGAGCCGGGCACGGTGTTGGTTGTCGATGGAAAGATTGCGGCGGTCGGCTCTGAAGTGGCGATCCCGGCTGGAGCCAAAGTCATTGACTGCACCGGTTGGACGATCACGCCGGGTTTAATCGACGCGCGGAGTCGATTGTGGCTTGAGAATGCATCGGCCGGTCAATCGGGAGGTGACGCAGCGCTCGATGCCTACGACGGACTCGATAGGTTTCAAGACGATTGGCGCGAAGTCGTTCGTCACGGGGTGACCGCAGTATATGTGCAACCGGCGGGCGGCGACGTGTGCGCTGGGGTCGGGGTCGTGGTGGCCGCTGCGCCGGGAAACAATCCAGCCGCCTGGATCTTACGCCGGGATGCGGGGATGCAAGCGGCATTGGGAGTCGGTGCCGACTTGAGCGGCCGTGGGCGAGTGCGTCAATTTGATCGACTGAAAAAACTCTTTTCCGACGCCAAGAAATATCAAGACGATTGGGCCGCCTACCGCGAATACGAAAAAAAGAAAAGCGAATCGGCGCCACCAGCGCAAACCGAAACGCCTCCTGATGCAGGGGAGGGGCGCCGCGACGAAGGCCCGCCTCCAGGAGGGGGCCGGCGCTCCGGTCGTGGCGGCCGCGGCGCGATTTCCAATGAAGGCGGAACCGAAGCAAACAATCCTCCTGCGCAGCCTCCGCCGCAAGAACCAGCCGAATCCCCGGCGGCCGAGGAGGCCAAACCACCAACGAAACCAGACCACGATCCGGTCAAAGAGCGATTCGTCCGCGTGCTATCGGGAGAAGTTCCTGTGCGGATCGATGTTCGGCACGGGGACGAGGCCCGACGCCTACTGCTGCTAGCCAAGGAATTTCCCGCCGTTCGCTGGATATGTGAGGGTTTAGTGGGTACGGGGACGGCCGCCGACGACCTGCGAGGGGCGCGGTACCCATTGGTGCTTGGCCCCTGGATTGGAAACGATCAGGCCGCGCGCGACGTGGTGCAACTGTGGCGACAATCATTCCGCGAGGATACCGGTCGGTTGGTTATCGCCAGCTATACTTCGTCCGGGCGGGGTTCGCGCTGGTTGCGCGCCCATGCGGCTTGCGCCGTTGCGGCAGGTTGCGATCCGGAAACAGCGCTGCGTGCGATCACGGTACACGCGGCTGACGTCCTGGGTGTCGCCGATCAGGTCGGTTCCATCGCGCCGGGGAAGCGCGCGGACTTGGTGGTCTTTGCCGGCGATCCCTTGGATATTTCCGCTCCCGCGCAACTGACCATCGTCGCGGGTGACATCGTTTACGAATTGCCGCGGCGCAATGCCCCGATAGCGGTTGTCGTTCGTAAAGATCAGGCTGCCGATTTGCCCGACGAATGGCCAGAGCAGTTTGTCTTGTCGTCATCCCGCGTGTTGCTGCCGAGCGGGCAAATCGCGCCGCGTTGTTTGACCATCGAGAAAGGCCGGATCACACGCTGCGACGAGACGTTAGCCGAGGACAATCAGTGGCCCGTCTTCGACGTGGGGAGCCATCTGGTTGCGCCGGGATTGACGATGGCCCACACGACGGCTGGGATGGTTAACGCCGACTACGGCGCCGTCGAGTCGGACGGACGACAACTTGCGGCACTGGATGGTTTCAACTCAACCCATCGCAATGTACGGCGATTGAGATCGGGCGGCGTGTTGTTGGCAGTCATTGCTCCGGATGACCGAATCACATTGGCGGGTCGCATGGGGACCGTCCGACTGGCGATGGAAGTGAGCGTCGTCAACTCCGATGTCGGCGACAAGGTCGTGCTCACGAGCGCTGCGCGGAGGAGCGAACAGTTTCCCGCTAGCCTATTGGGGCAAATCGAACTAACGCACGCGATGTTCACAGGGAACACGCCTGCTAGCCGTATGTACTTGCCCGAACCTGTGCAAGCAGCCTTGATGGCGGTGCGGCAAGCGGAAACTCAAAATACGCTAGGCCAACAGCGGTGGGTCTTATTCGAGGTTGGCACGGACGCGGAAATGCAGGTTGCATTGGACATTATCCAACAACATCAATTGCGCGCCGCCGTGATGGGTTGTCGCAATATTGAGCCGTTCATCGATCGGTTGTTGGCGACCAAAACGACGCTGATTGCGCGCCCTAGCGGAGAGACGGATTTCAACTGGTACTTCGACGACCTGGCCGGAGCCGCCGATGCTGGCGTACCGATCTTATGGTCCGCGGATTCCGCACAGCAGTTGCGCTGGTTATTGGCGGAAGCAATCGCCGCGGGAGTCGATGTCGAAAAGGCTTTGGCAGGCGCCACCACGGCGGGAGCCGGCTGGTTGGGATTCGATCCGCATCGTGTCGGGTTGCATCCTGGTGCGCCAGCGGATTTTGTCATTTGGGATGGATTGCCGACCGATCTCCGGTCGCGACCCATTCGCGTTACTGTGGACGGACGCGCGGTGGAGACAGTGGAGGACTAATATGCGGCGAAAAGCGCGCTGGATCGTTGCCTGCATGATTGTAGCGGGAAGTATTGCTGTCCGCATGTTAGCGACGTGCGCTGCTGACGAGCACGTCGTGGCGATCGAAGCCGACGTGATCTACACCATGACGGGCGAGCCCCTGACGGGAGGCGTCGTCATTATCCGCGATGGCCGGATCGAGGCGGTCGGCGAGCAGTTGGCGATTCCACTGGGCAGCCAGCGACTGCGCGTGGCCACGCTCATGCCGGGCTTCATCGACGCCAGTTCTGCCGCTGGAATTGCTGGCGGTTCGGCGGAACAAACATCGGAAGTGACCCCGGAAATGAATATCTTGCCAACGCTGGATTGGCTGTCGCGAGACTTTTTAACGGCTGTCGATGAAGGGACCACGACCTTGCATATTCTGCCCGGCACAGCCAATGTTTTTGCCGGCGGCTCGTGCATTGTGAAATCGGCTGGAAATCCGGGTGAACGCGTGCTGGTCGATCGCGCCGGCAGTGTCGTCGCCGTCTGTTCCGATCCGACTGCGGGGAATAGTTCGCGTTCGCGACCGGACAGTATTTACGTGCGGCAGCCGACCAATCGGATGGGAGTGATCTGGATTATCCGCGCGCGGCTGCGCGAGGCGCAGATCACTTCCCCCTCGTCGCAGCGCACGGTGCGAATGGAATCGCTCCAGAAATTATTGTCCGGGGATGAACCCATGTTCGCCGTTTCCCGCGCGGGGCACGATATCCAAAGCGTATTGACGCTTCGCAAAGAGTTCGGTTTTCAACCGATCATTGTCGGGGGAGAGGAAGCCTACCGAGTCCTGGAAGAGTTGGCCCGCGAAGAAATTCCTGTGATTTATCAAGGCATGACGTCTGGTGCTGTCCGTGGTCCGGAAGGGACCAGTTTGTTTTGGAATCTGCCCGGCCAATGTGAAGAACTGGGCGTGGTTTTCTGCCTGGCCGGCGGACGCCTGCTCGACCAAGCGCGATTTGCCGTACGCTTCGGCGCCTCGGAACGCGCCGCGTTGGAGGCGATCACCATCACGCCCGCCCAACTGCTCAACATCGACAACCGCGTGGGGACGATTGCCGCTGGGAAAGACGCCGATCTGGTTGGACTGGATGGTCCGCCGTTGGAAGCGACGACGCAAATAGAATGGACCATGGTGAACGGACGACACGTAATCATAAATCGTTAGATCAAGCGGAATTGCACTCATGATAACGAACACAAAACATCGGCTGGCGGCGCTGATTGGCGCCGCCCTACTTGTGGGCCAATGTTGGCCAGCCAGCGTTGAAGCCCAGGTAGCCTTGCGCGGAGGTCGGATCCTTACGATGGCCGGCGATCCAATTGACTCGGGCGTCATCCTGATCCGCGATGGCCGGATCGAGGCGGTCGGCCCTGACCTGCGGATTCCCGTGGAATTCAAGGTCATCGACGTCACGGGCAAGGTGGTAATGCCGGGATTCATCGACGTCCACTCCTCGGGCGGGATGGGACAAGCCAACGAACGGAATCCCAACGTTCCATTCCTCTCGGTCCTCGACACGATCGATGCCAAGTCTCCCTATTTTGAAGAATGTCGCCGCAACGGCATTACGACGGCTGGTATCGCGCCGGGCAACAGCACCATGATTGGTGGCCAGATCGCGGCCCTGAAGACGGATGGAACCTTCGTTCCCGAAATGACGTTGCAACGGCTGGTTGGCATCAAAATTTCTTTGCGACCTCCCGCGGGGAGTCGGATGAGTCATCTAGCGTTGCTCCGTCGCGAGCTGAACCGCGCTAAGAAGTTCAAGGCCGATGGATTGGTTGCCGCGGCGGGAGGAGATGAGGCAGCCCCGGCAGAAGCGGAATCGCGCGGAGAAGCCGAAGTGCCCGGCGATGCGCAGGGGGGCGAAGGAACCGAAGCCGCCGCTCAGGCTCCGACGGCGGCACAACAACAAGAGGGCATCAAGATCCTCAGCAAGCTCATCGGCGGCGAATTGCTGGCGGTCATCTATTGCGAGACCGCGATGGATGTGGGGCAAGCCCTGATGTTGATCGAGGAGTTCGAATTGCGTCCCCTGCTGGTATTAGGCACGCAGGTTGATCAAGCAGTGGACTTGCTGAAAGTGAAAAACTATCCGATTGTACTCGATACGAATCTGGTCTTTTGGCGCAGCCAACCGCGCACCCGCGTCGAAGAGAAAATCTCCCTTCCCAAAGTTTTCAATGACGCCGGTGTGGCCTACATGTTTCAAGCCGACACGAATCCCAGCCGTGCCACGTTGGGTTCGAATTATTTGTGGTACCAAGCGGCCACGGCCGTGAAATACGGGCTGCCCCGCGACCGTGCCTTGGCTGCGCTGACGATCGAACCCGCCCGCGCGCTGGGGATCGACCCATGGGTAGGGTCGATCGAGCCCGGCAAGGACGCCGATATCGTCGTTCTGACTGGCGATCCGCTGGCGACCACAACCTGGGTCGAACAAACGTTGATTGGCGGCCGAGTCGTTTACGATCGCGGCCAGGATGAAAAACTCCGCCGTCTGCTGGAGCAACCGGACCGATGATTTTCAGAAACTCAATTCGGTCGGTTCGGATGGTGCGCTGGGGGGTGACCTTGGTCTTGTGGTGCGTGTTGGTGCATCCCTTGGTAGCGCAATCCACCCCTGAGATCGACGTGTACCGCATTGGGCGCCTCTGGACTGGGCACGGCGCGCCGATCGATGACGCGGTCATGGTCGTCGCCGATGGCAAAATCGTCACCGCTGGGTCACGCACGTCTATGGAATTGCCTCCCCGTGCGCGCTACCATGATTTTTCGCATCGAGTCGTGATTCCGGGATTGATTCTGGCGGAGTCTTCCATCGGTGCGCCCGAGGATAACGAATTCGCTGTGACGCCCCACTTGCGCGTCGTCGATGCACTCGACTTGTTTGCCGATCATCGCGCGTTGCTGTCGGTGGGCATCACCACGGTCCAGGTCTCGCCCGGCGCGCAGCGTCTGTTGCCGGGGCAAGGAGCGGTTATCAAATTGGCTGGCGATCTGGACAGCCGCGTTCTGCGTGAAACCGAGCGTGTTCGTCTGATATTAAACTCCGCCGCGTGGAACCCTCCCACGATTTATGAACCGCCGGTGGGGGCGGTTTCGGAGGACCGCCCGTTGGAACCGACACGGCCTCAATTGGCCAGCTCGTTGGCCGACGCAGTGGCCGGGCTGCGCGCCTTGTTCGACGCGGCCCGCGAAGTGCGCGGCACCGAACTGACAGACGCCGATCGGGACATCCTGGCAAGTTTGGCGGACGTCTTGCGCGGGCAACGCAGCCTGCGCATTACCGCCAAGTCGGCCGCCGAAATGCGCGCTGCCGCGCGCCTCATTCACGACCACGCGGTTTCGGCGCTGTTGGTCGATCCCCAAGCGTTGACGTTGATGAGTGCGGCGGATGAAATTTCCTTCAATGCATTCGAGGGGTTCGTGCTCGTGCCACCATCGCGTCCGAACGCCATCACCAATATCCCCGTCCCAGTCCCCGGCGAGCCACGCGCGGACGAATTCTGGACGGCGGCGCGCTGGTTGGCGGATCGCGGGCGATTGGATCAAATCGCTATCGGCGGTATTGCCGCGAACGAAGTAGCCGATGTGTTGTGGTTGGCTGGCCTGTTGCGAACCGGTGGTTTGACCGAAGAACAGATCCTGCAAATTCTGACGAACAATGCCGCAGTCCTGCTGGGTGTCAACGACCGCGTCGGTGAATTGACAGGGGGCAAAGATGCGGATTTTGTCGTAATGAGCGACAATCCCTTCGCGCGTGGGGCGCAGGTGGTGGCGACCTATATTGACGGACGCGAGGTCTATCGTGCCGAGGCACCATCCACCGCGGCGCGACCCGTCGTGATTCGCGCTGGCGCCGTTCACACCGAACATGGACCGTGGGCCGGTGCAGCAATCGTTGTGACCGGTGACAAGATCGCCGCGGTGGGAACAGAGGTTTCTCTGCCACCGAATGCCGAGGTCTATAGCTTTCCCGACGCCGTGATAGTTCCTGGCTTCATCGACCTGAGTACCGAACTTGGTTTGGGGGGTGCGCTCCGCGACCGGGTGGAACTCCATACGGCGTTGGCCGATTGGATCGTCTCGGACGACGAAGCTGTGCGCCTGGTTCGCCAATCCGGCGTGACGACAGTCCTGGTCGGCTCCTCGCGCTTGCCTACGCCAATGATGGCGATCAAATTGTCCGATCGCCCGCGCGTGATTCGCGATCCCGCCGCGCTGCGATTCGAGGTTAGCGGCAACTTGACGACAGCCGAAACAACGTTGCGGCGCACGTTGGCACAGGGCAAAGCCTATGCGGACCAATGGTCCCAGTACGAAACCGAATATGCCGAGTACCAGCGCGCATTGGCTGCTTATGAAGCCGCGCAAAAGACTAACGCAGCATCGCCAACGGAACAACAAGGGGCCAATCAAGATGCCGCCGATGGTGCTGCGGACGGCGCGGGGGGACAAAATGCGGAGCAACCAGCCGCAGAGAAAACAGCCGATCAACCACAGAAGCCGACGGAACCAACCAAACCGCGCGCAGTTCCCAACATGGAACCTTATCGCCACGTTTTCGCCGGCAAGTTGCCGGTGATGATCGTCGCCCAACAGGCCAACGCCATCGAGTTGGCGGTGAAGATCGCGGTCGATGAGTTTCACCTACGCACGGTGATCGCTGGCGCAGACGAGGCGGATTTGGCGCTCGAAGCTCTGCGCCGAGACGGATTAGCGGTAGTCGTCGGACCGACGCTCACGAGCCGTCGGGGCGAACAAACGGTCAACGTCCCGCAGACCTTGGCCACGGCTCGAATCCCTTTTGGATTTCAGTCCCAGGCGGCCACCGGATCGGCCCGTTTGCCCACGGCGATCGGCTATGCGACCTATCGCGGTCTGGGGACAGGTGATGCTTTGCGCGGCGCCACACATGAGCCCGCGCGCTTTTTGCAACTGGGCCAATTGGGTAAATTGGAAGCGGGCTACGACGCCGATTTGGTCGTCCTCAGCGGTCCGCCGTTCGACCTGGGGACCGAAGTGTTGGCCGTGATGATCGACGGCGCGTGGGTCTTTCAACGGGAGCCCAAGAAATGAACCGAATCCGTGGACCTGGCCAGCGACCAATTGTCGAACGCGGTGTGATGGAGTTGGGTAACGAAATCTCCTTGCGACCGTTAGCGGTTGCTCTGTTAATATTTGCTCCAGCCGTCTTGTTGGCGGCCGAGGCGCTGAGCCAAGATTCCGTCGATCAAAGTCGCGACGACAAACCGCGTTTGGCTATTCACGTCGGCAAGATCATTACCTGTGTGGGGGAGCCAATAATCAACGGCACGATCTTGGTCTCGGCGGGGAAGATTGAAGCCGTGGGCCCGACCGCCGAGATCGCCGTTCCCGCAGGCTATCAAGAAATCGACCACCGCGACCGATTCGCCATGCCGGGCTTGATCGACCCCCATTGCCACGTCGGTGGTTCGAGCGACTTGAACGAAATGGTCTATCAAACCAATCCCGAATTGCGCAACTGGGATCAGATTATTCCGCACAACGACCGGCTCAAAATCGGCATCGCCGGTGGCGTGACGACGGTCTGTTTTATTCCTGGCAGTGGAACGAACATGGGGGGGTGGGGCGTGTTGATGAAAACCGGACCGGGCAAGCCGGAGGACGTCATCATCCGCGCGCCAGGAGTCCTGAAGATCGCTCAAGCCGGAAACCCCGAACGTCAGGGTGGCGAAGTGGGTTCGGGCCGCATGGGGATGAACCATGTCATCCGGCAACAATTGCTCGAAGGACAGTATTACGTCCGCCAGTGGGACCTGTACGAAGCGGGCCAACTCGAACATCCGCCCGAAGTCAACTTGCGGCTAGAGAATTTCAAACCCCTGTTTCGCCGGCAAATACCCATTCTCGTGCACACACAGCAATATCAGGTCGTGCACGCCACGATCGCAATTCTGCACGACGAAATGAATTTGAAGATCATCATCGGTCACGCGGAGTTCAACGCCTTTCATCTGGCGCCAGAACTGGTCAAACGGGGTATCCCTGTGATGGCGGGCCCGCGCGGATTCTATTTCGATCCTGAAATCGGTCAACTGCGGGGACTGGTGGCCGAATACGATCAGCGAGGCGTGACGGCGCTGGGGGTCAACACCGACTCGCCGGTCGTGCCGCAAGAAGACTTGCTGTTCCAGGCGGCGATGGCGGTTCGCTACGGTTGGACCGAAGAGAAAGCAATTCGCGGCATGACCATCGAAGCGGCCAAGGCCCTGATGATCGACGACCGCGTGGGATCGCTCGAACCTGGCAAAGACGCCGACATTGTCATCGCCACCGGCTCGATCGTCGATTTGCGAAATTACGTGGTCGAAGTCTTCATCGATGGGCGCAGTGTGTACAACATCGCCCGCGATCGAAGGCGCTATTGAGCATTGAGGCCCACATGAATGCGCGCACATGTCCATCCACGATCGATCGACCGATCAAGCACTGGTTTCGAACTGCTTGCGTGTCGATCCTGTCGATGTGGTGCACGGCGAGCGCCTCCGGTCAAGACATCGTGGCCTTGCGCAACGCCAGCATCGAAACGATGGGGCCTGCGGGCCGTTTCGAACGCGCGACGATCGTGATTGAGAACGGGCGAATTCATTCCGTCGGAGTCGATATTCCGATCCCCGACCGAGCTCGAATCATCGACCTTTCCGGTAAGTCCGTATTGCCGGGGTTCGTGGATCCGTACTTCGTCGTTGATTTCCCCTTGGGCGCCGAACCGACGCAAGAACCAAGAACAATCACCGTTCGCGGCCGTGGATTTCAAGTTCCTCAAGCGGCCGGGACACCCGCCGCCTTCGTCAAAATCGCCGACGTGTTCGACCCGCGACGTGGCGACTGGAACTCCGCACTTCGCTCGGGGATCACGACCGCGAATGTTGTGACGCGCGGTTACGGGCAAAGCGTGGTGGCGAATCCATGGCCGACGGTTCGTCTTGACATGACACCGCATCTTGCCGGTGCAGGTCATCCGATGATCGTTGAGCCGAACGGCCGGTTGTTTACTGCGGTGACGAATGACTCGGCCAGCTTGCGGACGGTACGGGACGGCTTGGCAGAACCGCGGCCGGCAGGGCAGGGGGGCGGTCGGCGCGGCGCGCCTGGCGCGCGAGGCGGCGGTTCGGGCGACGAAGGGGCTGCGGGGCGGCCTGCTCAGGACAGTGGCGGTACGGTGCCGGCCAACACCGACGCCACGCCCAGCGCTAGTCCATCGCAGGAACTCTGGAAATCCGTCCGCGCCGGGCAACAACCCCTTTTTGTTAATGCCAACAACGCCGCCGCCATCCTGTACGTCTTGGCAGAAGTTCAAAAAACGCCCAACGTGCAACTGGCAGCCGTCGCCAGCGGCGGCGATTGGTATCTCTGCTTGGACGGACTCGCCAGCTACCGGGTCACGGCCATTCTTCCACCGCGGCTCGATACGGAACCGCGGAATCAAACCCGCGTCAATGTCCCGAAAATACTGCACGAGGCGGGGATCGAATTCGCCTTTAGCCTCTCGACGGCGCAATCCGATTACCGCAACACGCTGCCGAATCCTTTGTTTCCTGTTTCAATCTTGGTAAAATCCGGATTGCAAAGAACGACAGCGTTGGAAGCCTTGACGATTCGTCCCGCCCGGATGTTGGGAATCGCCGATCAGGTCGGCTCGATCGAGCCCGGCAAGCGTGCGGACTTCGTGGTGTTCGATGCTGACCCAATGGATGCGACGGCGGAAGTCATCCAAGTCTGGGTCGGCGGCCAACTCATTCATGGAGAATAAACCATGTGCGGCTCGCGTACCTTGCGTTCATCGTTCGTGGCGTTGATCGTGACGGCTCTATTGAGTGATTCAGCCGGGGCTCAGGATGCCGCCCCCAAGCCTAACGACCAATTAGTTACTAACAAACCGCGGGTCGCGGCCATTGTCGGCGCCGACATCCACACGGTGACACGCGGTATTGTGCGCAACGGCACGATCATCATCCGCGATGGCAAGATCGCCGAAATCGGCCAGCGCATTGAGATTCCCGCCGACGCCGAACAAGTGGATGCGCGCGGCAAAGTGATCGTCCCCGGCTTCATTGCGATGAACATGTCTGGTCTGGGACTGCAAGCCCGAGGGGCCGACCGCAACGAGCGTTTCGCCGATGCGCTCAATCCGTTCGACACGAATATCAAGTTTGCCCTGGGCGCCGGGATAACCTCGGGTTGTATTCAGGTTGCCGGCGGTGGTGGAGGCGGTCGCCGCGGCGGTCGCGCGCCAGAAGCGAGATTTATCGGCATCGACCCTGACGAAGAACAACTGCTGGCCCAAGGCTCGGCCGCTGAATGGGACTACGGCGAGAGTCTGCCGACCTGCCCCTGCTGCGGATTGACGTATTTGCCACTGGAACCGATCGATGAATCGCCGCAACCCACCCCGCAACAGCGCCGCCAAGCTGTCATCAAGATGAGTTGGGGAAGTCTTGATGGCATGCTGGCCAAAGAGAACGTGTTCTTTGACGCCACCGGTGGGGCCCTCAATGGCTCGTTAGCGCAGTATCAGTTTCGGCAACAAGTGGCCCGCGCCCGCGAGTATCTGAAAGCCTTGGCCGAACACGAAGCGGCCGTCCGCGCTGGGCAGCGCAGCCAACCGCCGCGCAGCCCCGTCACTGACGATATGCTGCGCTTGGTCAAGAAAGAGGTTCCGCTCCGCGCGTCGGCCGAATCCGTTGCGCAAATTCGTGAGTTGATTGCGTTAGCGAGGGAACTCGACCTCCGGCTAGTCCTCGACCGGGCCACCGAAGCGTGGTTGATTGCCGACGAAATATCGGCGGCAGGTGTTCCTGTAGTCATTACGCCCCGTTTGCAGCGTACCCCGCGCTTCGGTGAGGAAGACCGGAGCGGCAGCTTCATCGAGATGCCGCGCATCCTGGAAGAAGCCGGTGTATCGTTTGCCGTCGCCGCATTGGCCGAGGCGATAAGTCTCAACGGAATTGCGGGGCGCGACTTGTCGAGCTTGCCGCTCGAAGCGATCTTCGCCGTCCGTGGCGGGGCCAGCGAATCCAAAGCGCTGGAAGCATTGACCATCGTCCCGGCCCGCCTGTTGGGGATGGACGACCGCCTTGGGAGCCTTGAAGTCGGCAAAGACGCCGACCTGTTAATCCTGGACGGCCAACCGATGGACTATCGGGCCTACGTCGAAGTGGCCTATGTCAACGGCCGACGCGTTTACGATCGCCGCGAGGATCGCGTCCTTCCTGTTTTCGAACGGCAATAGCGTTAACGCTGGGTGCGCGCGGCAGGCGGAATCAACCTACGGTTCGCTCTTCAGCGACACGCAGATGATCTCTTTATCGTTCCGCCAGAAGATACAGCCTTGAGCGAAGGCTGGTTGGCACCAGACGACAGGGCGTCCGAATGAGTCTTGCGTTGGCTCCAACAACTGCGCGCGGCTGAGCGTTTCATACTTTTCAGGCGACATTCGGGCGATCGTCAAGAAACCGTTCTCGCCCGCGATCAGAAAATGATCGCCGTTGCGAACGATGAAACCCGATCCGCTGTTGGCCGGGCGGCCGCCCGTAGTCGGCTCGGTCGTCTCCCATTTCCTTTCACCAGTCAACAACTCGATGCACCGCAACTTGCCACTCGTATCGACGCCATAGGCGTGACCGTCCGCAGAATAGATCGGACTGAAACTGGTGTTAAAGCCTTTGCCGGTCCAAACGAGTTCGGCAGTCGGCGCGTCACGGTGAAAACGAATCAGAATCGATGCCGACCCAATACCGCTGGCGAACAAATAGTCCCCCTCCAGTCGAGGCGGAGCGATCGACATGCCGTACTGCGGAACAAGCGCAAACGTCCACTGCAATTGACCGGTTTTGGGATCGAGACCGTTGATCGATTCCGGTGTCCAGACGACCAGTTGTTCGACTGCGCCGCGTTTGACTATGATCGGCGGGCAATAGCCCGGATTATCGGCATCGAGAGCCCGCCAAACTTCTTGACCGTTGTGTTTGTTGAAGGCCACCACGGCGGTCCCCTGACCACCGACGAGCGAAAACACCAGATCGCCGTGAACCAACAAATGCGAGGAGTAACCCCAGAAAGGGGCTTCCGCTAACTGATAATCTGTTTTCAACCGCCGGGACCAGGCTTCGCTGCCATCTTTCGCGCGGAGACACAGCAGGCGGCCTTCGCTCCCGAGCGTATAGACGAAATCGCCGTCCACCGTGGGAGTGCAGCGCGGTCCGTTGGGATACGAAATGTTGTAGGGTTCGTCATATTCCACCGTCCATAAAACCTTTCCGTTGGCCGCATCCAAGCACAGCACGCGCTCGGTCCCCTGCAGGTGATTCCGCCGACCTGGATCGGGAGTCGGGTCGCCGCCCCGGATGACGTAG
>JACTND010000174.1 GCA_014584305.1 Planctomycetota bacterium
GCGCGGGTGCAGGCGTTCGCTCGGTGGTGCGAGCACCAGGCTTGGACGTACCTCGCGACGACTCCCGCGAGCGATCCGTGGAGCGAGGGCGGCGCGAATCGCGGTCGCGTTGACCCGCTGGGCGGTCTCCGGTCGATTCGGCGCGGCGCTGATTGCCCGGCGCCAAATCCTTGATTTCAAACTCCACAAAGTCGGCATCAATGTCGGTTTCAAACTCCACTTCGTCTTCCTCTGGATCGTCGCTGTCCCGCAGCACTGCCCGATCGGGGATTTCTGATGGGTCGATTTGAAACAGGTCAGCCACGGACTTCTTCCACATGTCTTCGTCCGCCGACGGTGCCGACTCTGTCCCGGCTGGGATGGGCCGCGCTGATGACGAAGAATCCTGCCCGGCGCTCGAATCGCCGACCGGTTCGGATTCGCGAGGCGGCTGTTCCGACTCTAAACCCAATGCCGCGGCTAGATCGTCCCAACGGCTTCCAGATTGGGTTCGTTTGGGCGGCTCCTTCGACGGCTTACTTGCCATTGACACTACGGTCGGACGTTGGGGTTCTTGGACGGCCGAAGGGGCTGTGGAAATGCTGGTCGGACGATCGGATGTTTGTGCAACCAATTTCACCGCCGACTGTTGTTCCTCATCATCCTCATCATCATCGATGGGTTCGAAGTGTTTTGCCGCGCCCGAAAACAAATCGAGGACGAGATCATCGGGAGGAACGTTCGAGCCGCCGTCGTCGCGATTCGGAGCAAATTTTATTGATAAATGCATGAATTTTCGTCGCGCAACCCGGTGCGCTCAAGAACTATTGGGAGTGGCTCCGAGGGGAATTGGCTGGCCGCCAGCCGAACGACTCCAACACCGAGCGCATCCGCCCTTTCGATCAAGTATAGTCCAATCACCATCGCATTGGCTAGGCCAGGTGTCCGAGCGGGCATTCGCGTAGGGCAGCCTGTTCTTCCGCCGACATTCCGAGTTTGGCTCTGCGGCGCGCATCCTCCCAGCGGATTTCTGCTTCCAACAATTCGTGTTGAACTTGCGACAGGGTGGCTTCAGGAACCGCTCCCGGCTTGTGCACATTCTCCGCCTGTTCGTAACCTGCCGGGCACTGTTCCGCAAATGTAGTGCATCGGCATTGAACTACCGTCGTTCCGCCGTCGATTTGGTAATCATGTAGTGCCCGACAAACGGGCTTCGATTCCGAGATTATTTCGAAGTTGTCCGATTTTCCGCCGACGCGCCGATTTGCCGCTGATGTCGCCGTTGGGCACGCGCTCGGCGATGGGCAATTGGCACGGAAACTTTGTTTGCCCAATGACGCCGAGTTGCATTGCTCTAGTGGCCCTCTTATCGTATCACAAGTGCGCGGCCCTGGCGTCTGGTGACGGATACCGTCGCTCCATCATAGGGGCTCGGCAGCCTGACTAAAATCGCCGGAATGGACAACGGCTTGATCCTAAACGAGTTGAAGCAATGGCCAATGGCAGCGAACACAATCGTTCCAACCCGCAGTTTTTGGGGCACCCGGTAGGACTCTATGTCTGCTTCCTTACCGAAATGTGGGAACGATTCTCATTCTATGGAATGAAAGCGTTGTTGCTGTTGTACATCACGAAATACCATCTGTTTTCGGATGAACACGGCCTCAATTTGTTAGGCGCCTATGGCGGACTCGTCTATGCCGTTCCCGTGATTGGGGGTCTGTTGGCCGATCGCTACTTGGGGATGCGGAAAGCGGTGGTCTTCGGCGCCATCTTGTTGGTGTGTGGCCATGCTGGAATGGCGATTGAAGGAACACAAGCCCGCCTCGTTGACGGTCAGGTGGTGCGCGACGAGTGGTCATTGCAGATATTCTACCTTTCGTTGTCGTTGATCATTGTGGGCGTCGGATTCTTAAAGCCGAATATCTCGACCATCGTCGGCCAACTGTATCCGGCGAACGATGCGCGGCGCGATTCAGGATTCACGATCTTCTATGCCGGCATCAATCTGGGCGCCTTTGCGGCCGCTTTGTTTTGCGGCTGGCTGGGCGAAACGTATGGTTGGCGTTGGGGATTCGGCGCCGCGGGAATCGGCATGGTATTGGGACTGGTGGTGTTCTTGGCGGGTCAACGATACCTACTCGGTAAAGCCGAACCGCCCGACCCGCAGCGTCTCAAGCAGCGCGTCTGGGGGCCGATTTCCCTGGAATACGCGGTGTACGTCAGTACCCTGTTGGGCCTGGCCGTGATATGGATGTTGATTCAAGGCCATAGCGTGATTGTAAAAATCATTCCGCGATGGCTGGAGTTGTCGCCGGTTCTATTGACGATGCACGCGGTGTCGCTGTGCGTCATCGTCGTGATCGTGCGGATGATGATTTCCGGCTGCGACTGGGTCGAACGCCAGCGGATGATCGTCCTGTTCGTACTAATTGTTTTGGGCACCATCTTCTTTGCGCTCTACGAGCAAACTGCTGGATCGTGGACGCTGTTCTCCGACCGCACGATGAACCGTTGGGCGTTTGGCTACGAATGGAAAGCGTCGCAGCTTCAATCCTTGGGTGCGTTGTTTATTTTCGTGTTGACGCCTCTGTTTGCCTGGCTTTGGCCGCAACTGGAAAAGCGCGGCTGGAATCCTACCAAGCCGGTGAAGTCCGGATTGGGGTTGATATTCGCGGGACTGGCGTTTTTGGTGTTGGCCTGGTCGGCAAAGGATCCGGGGGCCGCCGGAGGCATGACGACATTGGCGAGTTTTGTCTTGGCCTATTTCATCTTGGAAATTGGCGAGATCATGCTCTCGCCGATCGGATTGTCCGCGGTAACTCAGTTATCCGTGCCACGGATTGTAGGGCTAATGATGGGCGCCTGGTTTCTGGGGACTTCGTATGCGGAAATCCTGGCGGCCGGCTTGGGCAAAATGGCGGCAATCGACGAGGAAGCTTTGAAAACGTTGGTTTTAAGCGATGCTTTGGATAAGTATTACCAACTGTTCCTTTTCTCGGCACAGATCGGAATCATTAGCGGCGCGATGGCGCTTGTGATATCGCCCCTGCTCAATCGCTGG
>JACTND010000236.1 GCA_014584305.1 Planctomycetota bacterium
GACTGCTTCAGCCATCTCCAGCTGTTGGGGGCGGACTTCAAACTGAGTCAGGCGCGACTCGACCAAACCACCTGCGCCGAGCACATCGGCAGTCGTCAATTCGACTTCAGCGTTCAATTAGGGGCCCTCGAACCGGATTTTCTTTCATGAAAGGATGATTCAATGAACCAATTGTCTCAATTTAAGATTTTTCGATCGATAATCGTCTCAAAATCAGCGCGGCAGAGTTGGCGGCATTCAGTGTACATCGAAATATTGATGATTTGTTGAAAGCCAGTTACCAAATCCCAGTGAAATCCTATTGGCACGCGACTTGCGTGAATTGGTCGGTTTGTACAGGGCGAATGAGGCGAGAATTTCTCTCATCAATGATCTCCCGAAACTTGCCTCTCGAATTGTTCGTCCCTGTACATTTTTGAATTATTCGTATCGTCATCGAGTTCGTGTTGACCGGCAAAGGCGGGGCTGACACAGATTGAAATTCCTTTGTTTTATGTTTGGCGCTAGCCGATTGGCTTAGCCAAACGATCGATAGCCGGGGCGTCCGCAAGGGCGAAACGGCTATATTAATTTTGGTAAGACCCTCGGTTGCAAAGCCTCCGCGT
Source organism: Planctomycetota bacterium (assembly GCA_014584305.1). Taxonomy (GTDB): domain Bacteria; phylum Planctomycetota; class Planctomycetia; order Pirellulales; family Pirellulaceae; genus BJ22. The sequence goes on from JACTND010000236.1 coordinate 606, forward strand.
CCACTTTCTGAAGGCGCGGCATCAAACTCGCCGAGCGATCGACCTAATCGGTGCTTTCGTCATTCATCGCGAATGGAAACTTCCGTGTTCGCGAGGGTGTTGGTCGTTTGCCGTGCTCACGCGGGCAATTGCTAGATCTAGAGACCATGTGGGAAATAATACGATGAGTAAATGATCCAGGTCGCGGGGATTTTGTCGCCGAGGAGACTCGCCTTCGTTCATCAACCTTAGGGCGGCGATCAACGCGGGAATCTAATTGGCTGTGGATCGGGCGTTCTGCGACAAGCTCGGCACCTTTGGCTTGGATTTCCACCAGCGCGGCGGGGCAGTTTTCGAACGCAACACCAGTTGAACCATGCGATCGAGTTCGCGATCGGGAATTCTCGCGTCGAAGGGGAGGTAAACGATATGGTCTAGGATTTGTTGACACTGGGGAAGTGGCCGATTTCCGACTACGTGTAAGCTGCATCGATGGGTAGCGTCAAAGCCCTGTTGCCACATGGCCGTAACGAGAGGAGCGGGCTGTTCAACCAAAATCGGAAACACCCAGTACGTATGACGCTTAAGTTCTCCGCCTGGGATCGCCACCGCCCCGTCCAAAATACTGGCCAATCGTTTGCCTCGGTTTTGCCTTTCGGTGACAGTTGCCGGATCGAAGTCTTGGAATTTGCGGAGCATCATTTTGAGCAACGGCTCTGGCGGACGGCGCCGAATGCGAGCGAAGAAATCGCCGCCGGCGAATCCGCGTGCAGCCTGAGCGACGAACAGATCGTGGTCGCGGCCCAACAGGCGATGAAAGCCGCGAATGGCGGTCATCCCAAGACGCGATGACAATTTGTGGATCCACCAATACTTCATCAATCGCCGGGCCAACGACCAACGAGTCTGTTTAGACCACAATGCATGCTGTGCATTCAGGCGATTGAGTAGCTGTGGGTCGCGCACGCAAAACACCGACCCGGCCAAGGCCGTGTTGGTCTTGATCGGGCCGAAACTGAACATCGACACTGTGGCGCGCGGATCCCCCAGTTGGCTGTTTCCGGTGTAGGCCTGGGCGCAATCCTCGATCAACATCAAACCATGCCGCTGAGCGATTTCCGAGAGGGGGTTCAATTCGCACCAACCGCCAAAGAGGTGGGCCAGGACGATGGCTCGTGTTCGGGGGGTAATCAACGCCGCGATTTCCTGAGGATCCGGCGTCAATGTCAACGGATCGAGATCGACACCCACGGGGACCATTTTGTTCTTTTCGACGATGCGCGGCATGTCGGGAATCGTCAAACCGGACATGATGATTTCGCTGCCGGGCGGCCAGCCAGAACATTGCAGCAACAAATCAAAACCGCTGCGGATCGATAAGCAGGCCAGCAGGTCATCGGTGCGCCAACACTGTTGGATTCGTCGGACAATCAGTTCCCGATCGCCGGGTAAACAGCAGTGCAGTAACCCCCAAGCTATATCAAAATCATTGATCTCAATGTATTTGCGAATCCACATGCAGGGCCGATCCCTTTGTCAGTGGTTGAATGGATGCATCTCAGGCATCGTTCTCGTCATGGTTTGTCGATCGTACCGTCAGTTGAATTATCGCCGTTGGTGCAAGTAGTTGGAAAGAGCCAATGACGCCGAATTTCTTCAGAAAACGCGACGGGCAGCGATAAAAATACTCCGACATATCGGCAATACGACATGCGTTTTCGGCAAGTAGCCGATTTCGCCTTCGCAGCAACGATGGTGGCCAAACGCTATTCGTTGATCTCGTACCGCTTGATTTTGCGATCCAAAGTGCTGCGTTCGACTCCGAGGATTTGGGCGGCCCGGCTTTTGTTCCAATCGGTATGTTGCAGCGTAGCCCGAATGTGACGCGCTTCCAATTCATCCAAAGTCAATGGCCGGTAGGAATTGAGTGGCAAGATAGGGCTTTCCATTTGGGATTCGCTGGCGGTCGTCAAGTTCGTCAACAGGATATCGTCGATGTCAATGATTGGATCGCGCGTCAACAATACTGCGCGTTCGATCACATTCCGCAGTTCGCGGATATTTCCCGGCCAGCGGTAACGTTTCAACATTTCGATGGCCGTCGGGGTCAGCTCCATATTTCGGCGGCCACTCGTTCGCCCGAACAGCCCCAGAAAAAACTGAGCCAATTCGGGGATGTCTTCTACGCGGCGGCGCAAGGGCGGGATTTCGATTTGCACGACGTTCAAGCGAAAATACAAATCCTTGCGGAACAACCCTTCGCGAACCGCGCGTTCCAGGTCTCGATTCGTAGCGGCGATGACGCGGACATCCACTTTAATCGATTTGCTCCCGCCAACGCGTTCAAAAGGATGGCCTTCCAGCACGCGCAAGAATTTGGCTTGTATCGACAAGCTCATCTCGCCAATTTCATCGAGCATCAGCGTGCCGCGGTCGGCTGCCTCAAATTTGCCAATCTTGCGGTCGGTAGCCCCGGTGAAGGCCCCTTTCTCGTGGCCGAACAACTCGCTTTCCAATAACGATTCCGAAAGTGCTGCGCAATTTAAGCAAATGAATTTCGCATCGCGGCGGGGGCTATTGAAGTGAATGGCACGCGCGACTAACTCCTTGCCGACGCCACTTTCGCCGCGGATCAAGACGGTAGCGTTGCTGGGCGCCGCCCGCACAACCTGTTGATGCACGGCGAGCATCGCCGGGCTGGACCCAATGATCTCGCTTTGTACACCCAGTTGTTCGCGCAATTGGTCCACTTCGCTTTTGGTTTTCGACAAGTCTTCCACCAAGCGTTGTTCGCGGTAGCGCATCTTGAGCGCCAAGGCCATAGTTTCCGCAACGGCCAGCGTGAACTCCAAATCTCCTTCTTTGAGAATTAATTCCGACTTCGTGGAATAGAGATGCACCAGTCCCACATTGCGATTGTTGACGCGGATGGGCGCGCAAATGACACTCGTAGCGGCAATTTCCCCTTTGCTGTCCCGAAGCCCCAAGGCGCTATCGTCCACGACATCGCGGGCCAATACCGCTTCGCCTTCCTTCAACACCGTTTCCGCTAGAAACTTAGACACGCGTTGATATTCAGGTTGCACAGATGAATGCCAGGCGACGATCTCGAGCAATTCCGGATCGGTGGCTGTCGGTCGTGTGCGGGGCACCATCAATACACCGCCGGCATCGACGCCGACTTCGTCGATCAGGGCGTCCATGACAATCCGGGCAATACCGCGAACCGTGGTTTCATTGGCCAGATCGAAGCCCAGCCGACAAAGGCGCGCTGCGGCGCGGCCTACTTTTGGAATCGACTCCCACTGCTCGTCGTGCTCATCGTCCAAATAGATGGTTTTTTGTCGGCGGTGCGTAATCGTGGCCGGTTCGCTAGGGCTGGAAACGGTTGGCTGGTCGTCTTCCAGTTCGAGTCCAACCAGTGTTTCCGGTGCCACGGACGATTGGCTCAGAATTTTCTTGTCGTACGCGGTTGACAGTTTGTCCACAAAGACCAGTTGGGTCTTGGCAATCCAAATCACATCGCCAGGTTTGAGCACACGGTCGCCGATTAGCCGTGTTTTGCCGACCGCGGTCCCATTGCGACTGTTCAGATCCCGAATGACCCATTTGCCGTCATTGAGAAAAACCTCCGCATGTTGGCGGCTAGCCTGTTCTTCGCGTACCACAATTTGGTTGGTAGGAGCTCTGCCGATCGTGACGGTCCGGCCAGGTACCAGTCGAAATACATCCGACCATTTGGAGCCATCGCGCAGGACGAGGTAGGCGCCGGGCAATGAATTCGCGGTTTTTTTCGCATTTTCCATCGTATAATTAGAACCGGTTCGGCGGCGCGTCGGGGTTTCCGGTAAATCGTCGCAGATTTTCTTGCATTTAACCGATAGGCGAATTACGCTAAATTGAAGAAATTCTATACGTATTGTACCGACCGAGACCGCCTGTCTGCCAGTGTTTGGACCTTCGATTTTGAAGGTTGGCGGCAGCTTGTGGCGACGCGGGCCGAATCGACATATGACGGGGCAAGGAATTAACCGAGGAGTTTTGCAATGTTAGCTCGTTGGAGCAAATGTGTTGCCTGTTTGTCTGCCTGGGCGGTTGCGACCGTCGCGCTATTCTCTTGCTCCGAAGTCCGCGCGCAAGGGAGCGGTTTTCAGGGCGGCATTTTCAATCGCGTCGTAGGTGGCGTCTGGTTTAATACGCAAGGAGTCTTGTCCTCTGCCGCGCAGCAGATCGACCAGCGACAGTTTCAAGAGTTATTGCAACAGCTTCAGCAAGCGGACCCCGATTTGACGCAACCGGGTTTGCGGTTCATTTCACTCAAGCAGCTCGACCAAGCGTTGACCGCCGCGCGTGTGAACAACCAGCCGATTTCTCCAGAACTGGCGTTCTTGGGTGGCATCCAGCGATTGGAGTACGTGATCGTCCGTCCCGCTGAAAACGACATTTTACTGGCGGGGTATGGCGAAGGTTGGAAGATTAACGACCAGGGTCATATTGTTGGCGCCACTACGGGGGCGCCGGTGTTGCAGTTGGAAGATTTGCTGGTGGCATTCCGCTCGGTGGAGGCCGCACGCTCGGGCAACGGCATTTCTGTTTCGATCGACCCAACGGAGAATGGCGCGCGTCAAGCACAGGAGTTGCTCAGCCAGTTGGCAGCCGCGCGACATTTTGATCCGAGTCTCGCCCCGCAGATTGAGCAAGCGATGGGACCGAACGTTATAACCTTGACCGGCGTGCCGGCGGACAGTCGATATGCTCAGGTTTTAGCCGCCGCCGATCATAAACTGAAGCGGTTGTCGATGGGATTGGACCCTGCACCGCTCCGCAATTTTCCGAGCATCCTCGACATGTTGGCGCGGAATGACGCCACCATGAATGGCGCCCCCCGGTTCTGGATGGAATGCAATTATCAACCAGTGGCCCGGAGCGAAAACGGTTTGGTGTGGCAGATCCGAGGCAGCGGCATCAAAACGCTGACCGAAGACGGATTCTTCGACAAGCATGGTGTTCGCCAAGCAACGGGAAGAGCCAACACATTTGCCGAAACGTGGGCCGAGAACATGACCAAGCGTTTTGACGAATTGGCCAAGGCCGAACCGGTGTTTGCCGAGTTGCGAAACGTGATGGACATGAGCGTCATTGCGGCCTTGATCGCCCAAGAGAACTTGTTGGCGACGGCGCAGTTGGAAATTGGTACCATTGTGCAGGCGGAGTCGCCGGTGACCACACCGAGTTGGCCTGAGCCGAAGTTTGTTCCGGCGCAATGTTCCTATGTGGCGGTGCGCGGCTTCAATAATGTCTTTGTCAGCGGCGGCGTTTTGGTCGATTCGTGGAGAGTTGCCGAAACGATTGAAACAGTTCCTGCTTTGGGACAGGTCCATGAGCTTGTCAACAATGCTCCCCAGACAGATCGCCTTTGGTGGACCATTCCAAAGTAATTAAATTGAGCGGGGCTGATTGACCGGCAAGCGCTTGTGCCACCGGTTAGACTGAATAGAGAAATCGAATCAGGGGACGGGCGTTAACGGCCGTCCCCTTTTCGTATGTTCGATTGATTGGGGCGGTTTTGGAAATGTGGGGCTGCCGCGGGCTTGATCGATGTGTCGGCTTCGGCGGCATCGTGGCGCGTATCTGGCTCCTGTGCGACATCCAATTCTTCATCGAAGGCGCGGGCCGCCGCATCGTCCGCCTCATATAGATCGTCGTAACGACTCTGGTACCCGGGTTGGCGGGCGCGTTCCAGTTCGGCGCGATATTCAGACAGGATCTTGCCTTGCAAATGGTCGCGGCAGCGCTGATTGATGGGGTGGGCGATATCCGCATACAGTTTGACTCGATCAATCGGTGCCGGCTCGCCGCGATCCGACGAGAGCCTGGCTCCACATTGATTGCAAAACCGAGCCTTGAGATGGTTCTTGCCACGACACCGCGAACAGTGGGCGCTCAACTTGCGGCTGGGCATCGCGATAAACAGTCCCGAATTGCCATTGATAATCTTGATGTCGCGGACGACGAAACAGTAATCAAAGGTGACGCTGCAAAATCCTTTTAAACGATCTTCCGCATCGTCAATCAGTTTAATTCTGATCTCCGTAATACGCATGGCGTCTCCTCCTGCGTTGTAAGGGAGCGCGTTTTTCCTAGTTGACGGCCATCCTCCTGGTCAGACGGAACCGCTGGTTAAGCACGTGATGACACGAAACCCGCCAAGGCGTTGCGCCAACCGCGCCGCTGCTACGACGGCGGCTCGCCTGGAGCCAAACAACCCAAAACAACACGAACCGCTGCCCGACATTTGGAACGCTAAAGCGGAGGTCCCACTGAAGGCCCGCCGAGCCACGTATATTTCTTCAAGAATACTCGTCGCCGCCGATTCTAACCGATTGAACAAGTGGGATGCAATCTGAATCAACCGAGATTCGGCCAACGACCTTAACAATGGCTCAGGCCCGTGCGGGGCGGGATGACCCTTCGCCAATTCGTCCGTTCGGCGATAGACATCTGCTGTGGCCAAGCCTCGTGGGGGCTGGACGAGGACCAACGGCAAACTCCCCACGGCAGGTATTGTCTCTACGATTTCGCCCCTTCCGCGACAGCGCGCCGGTCCGTCCTGGAGAAAGAAGGGAACGTCGGACCCAATGTTTGCCGCGATTTCACGGAATCGGCGGCTTGGCCAGTCAATTCCCCACAGTCTCGCCGCGCCGCGCAGGGCCGCCGCCGCATTGCTCGACGCGCCGCCCAACCCCGCTTGGACGGGAACGCGTTTAATGAGCCGCAAATCCAGACCGCGCTCTTCACCGGCCTCGCGGCGCAAGTGCTGGACGGCACGGACCACAAGGTTGTCGTCGCCGACAGGGACTGCTTGATCAAATCCATCTGCGGCATGCCACGAAAAGCGTATTTCGCCGGTGGAATTGAGCGCGAGTGTGAGCGTGTCGCTCCACATCAGCGGCGCCATCACCGTATCGATGTCGTGGTAGCCATCGTTGCGGCGCTCGCCAACCTCCAAATACAGATTGACCTTGGCCCGCGCGGGCAACACCAGCATGTTCGATCTCTGATTGCCACCCATGGATTATCCGAGTCCATCAAACCCGTCGCTGCACTGCCGATTGCCCAGGCGTTGATCCTTTCGATCACGTTCAACTGTTGCGTCACACCGGACACTGCGGCGCAAATTGTCTAGAAACGGCATGGCGAACGCCGTTAGCGCGAACACCGCGATCGGATGGGCACATCGCTGCCCCATCGAGGCAGAATACCATCACACGGTCAACTGCCTGGCCTGCCAAATACAACTTGTCAGCACGCATTGCTGCACGCCGCCAACGATGCCAAGGCACATTCCACCCACAACCAACTGCCAGCCTTCGCACGACCCAAGAGCAATTGCAGCGCTCCCCGTATTGCGGCGCAGCCAGGGCTAACCGAACCAACCCTTTTTATCGAAGCTGGCGATCGCCGCCTCCTCGTCGGTCTCGATGCTGAACTGCCATTCCAGTTTCATCACTTGGAAGATCTTGTGGATATTGTCGTTGATCCCGCACAATCGCAGGGCGACGTTGGCCGCTTCACACTTCTTGGCAAAGGCGATCAGTTTGCCGATCATCCCCGACGACATGTGCGAGACGTTTTGGAAATTCAGTACAAACCGCTGTTGTTCCGTCTTATTGACCAAGTTAATTAACTCGCTACCGAGTGCTTCAATCCGGGAAAGATCGATTAACCGAACGTCCGGCAAGTAGATGACCAAGATGCCGTCCTTGTTTCGGGTAAGGAGTGTGGACATGATTTTTGTCTCCAGGTCGTATGAATTTCGCCACCTCGACCGATCGGCGGGTGGTTGACGCGATTTTACTCCAAGCGAAAGGGTTGTAAACTCGGAGACCGAAAAAAACTGGAAATGTCATGAAGTTATTCATGTTTGAATGGCTGGTGGGTGGCGGTCTCTTAATCGATGATCATCCATTGAATCCCGCCGACCCGATGCTCCGTCAAGGATGGGCCATGGCCAGCGCGTTGGCCACCGATTTGTGCAACGCCGGCCATGAGGTACGCTTGCTACTCGACGCACGCTTGAAGAACCAATGGCCGGGCTGTGATGCGAATGCACAATTCGTCCACTCGTTGAAACATCAGGATGTAGTGGGCCTGGCTCAAGAAGCCGACGCCACGTGGGTGATCGCTCCAGAATCGGGGGGACGTCTCGGCGATCTGACGAAGCGGTTAGAGTTGGCAAATTGTCGATTGGTGACACCAGACAGCCGCTTTGTCGCTCTTGCCGGAAGTAAACAGGCAACTGCGGAATTCTTCGCAAGTCATGGTGTGCAGCCAAACGAAGGCTCATTATTCCCTGTGGGGAGCGCTGCCCCCGTCCACCTGCGGCCTCCCTTCGTGATCAAACCCGATGACGGCGCGGGGAGCGATGGGGTTGTTCTGGTGGACTCCGCCAGCGGCGTAGCGGAACGGGCGAGCAGGGATTGCCGCGTGGAACCGTTCTTCTCGGGAACTGCGGTGAGCCTCGCGGTTATTCAAGGGCCAGCCACCGACGCGTTGCTCTTGGAACCTCTGTATCAGCAATTTGATCGCCAACCATTTGGACATTATGTCGGAGGTGCATTTCCGGTGGAACCCACTGTTCGCGATCGGGCTCGCGCGTTGGTTCAACGCGCCATCGCCGTGTTGCCGACGACCAAAGGTTTTATTGGTTTCGATCTGGTTATTGATTCGGCACAGCCAGCGACTCGCGATCGCATTGTGGACGTCAATCCTCGGCTGACGACCTCCTATGTCGGTTTGAGGGACATCTACCGGGAGAACTTAGCCGACCTTGCCCTGCGAATAGCGCTCGGGCACAATCGATCAGTTGCGTTGACGTTGGTGGAGTCGAAGCGAAGCTTTCGTGTAACATGAACAATCTTGACCTTGCAATCCTGTTTTTTTTGCAGATTGCCATCATCTTGATCGTCTGCCGAGTGGCCGGCGCGATTGCCCTTCGATTCGGCCAGCCGCAAGTAGTCGCCGAGATGGTCGCAGGAGTGGTGTTGGGACCCTCGCTGTTTGGGCTGCTGCTGCCGCATTGGCAAGCTTGGCTATTCCCTTGGGATCCCACTCAGGCGTCACGGGACACGCAAAGTTATTTGTTTCCAGCGTCCCAACTAGGCTTGGCCTTGTACATGTTCATTGTCGGGATGGAGTTTCGCATCGAAATTGTTCGCAGCCATTGGCGCAGCTCGTTGGCCGTTTCCGCGGCAGGGATGGTGACGCCGTTTCTATTGGGTGCAGCCTTGGCCTGGTTGTTTTTTAGTCAAACACATCTGTTCCAGGAAAAGACGACTCTCTACGAAGCCATGTTGTTTTTGGGCGCCTCGATGTGCATTACCGCATTCCCGATGTTGGCGCGAATCATCCATTTCAAAGGCCTGACCGGGACGCGCATGGGAACTGTTGCGATCGGCGCGGGAGCAATGGATGACGCCACGGCTTGGTGTTTGTTGGCGCTGGTGTTGGCCAGTATCGACGGTGATCCGATTCACGCCGCGTGGAGCATTCTGGGGGGAGTTGGATTTGTCGTAGTGGCCTTGGGCGTCGTTCGCCCGATTTTTTCGCGATACAAAAGGTTGTTTGTCGATGACAAAGGGGATGTCTCAGAATTGGGATTTGTGGTAGCCTTGGCCGCGATGTCGGCGGGCGCCAGCTTTACCGATTGGATTCACCTCCACGCGGTTTTTGGCGCGTTTTTGATCGGAACGACGATTCCCCGCGGTGAAATTCAGCGACAGATTACCGCGCGGATGCAGCCCCTGGTCGTGGCCTTGATGCTGCCGTTGTTCTTCACCTATTCGGGACTGAACACCAAGATCACGTTGTTAAACTCTTGGGCGTTGTGGGGAGCGTGCGGCCTGGTGTTGCTGGCCGCAATCTTGGGTAAAGGCGTGGCCTGTTGGGCCGCCGCGCTAGCCAGTGGAATTCCGCGACGCGAGGCGCTCGGAATCGGTGCCTTGATGAATGCGCGCGGATTAATGGAGTTGATTATCATTAACATCGGATTGCAGCGTCAGATTATTTCAGAAGAGTTGTTTGCCGCACTGGTAATCATGGCGATTGTTACTACTCTGATGGCTTCGCCCATTTTCGAGTGGTTAGTGCGCGATCGGCCCTCGGCCCCGGAACCAACGCCGCCAGCCAACCTATAGCGAACCCGATGCGCTTGGACTAAGATGAGTCGCGCGGAATTCGGCAGCGAAGCATGTTACGTGCCGGCCACGAAAATCATTGCGCAACGAAGTGAGAACTGGAATATGGGTAATCGACACATTGCGGGCTGCCAATGGGCCTGCGTGACTTTCGCCATGGTATTGGCCCTTCTCGTCACGCCCCCCAAGATTGCCGAGGGCCAAGAGCAACCACTGGCTTTCATCGGCGCCCGCTTGATCCCGATCGATGGACCCGAAATCGAGCGCGGGACACTGATCGTCCACGGCGGTCGGATTATTGCGGTCGGTGACCAACAGGCGCTAGCCATTCCGGCAGAAGCGCAGCGCATCGATGTCGCCGGCAAAACGATCATGCCGGGTTTGATTTGTACGCACAGCCATGTCGGCGGCATTGGTGGTGCCGATGGGAGTGGACCTATTCAACCCGATGTCCGCATTTTCGATTCGATCAATGTTCGCGATTCCGGATTTCGACGCGCTGTGGCCGGCGGCCTCACTACGTTGAATATCATGCCCGGCTCGGGGCACTTGCTCAGTGGGCAAACGATATATGTCAAACTGCGCCGCGGGCATACGATCGACGACCTGTTGATTTACGCCGACGATGGTTGGTTGATGGGCGGACTGAAAATGGCTAACGGCACGAATTCGATCCGTTCGGGGGGTGGGCCGTTTCCTGGGACGCGCGGCAAGTCGGCGTCGTTGGTGCGTCAACATTTTATCAAGGCCCGCGAGTACGCCGACAAAGTGGAACGCGCGGCTGGTAATCCCGATCGCCTCCCTCCCCGCGATATCGGCTTGGAAGCAATGCAAGAGGTCATATCCAAACGCCGCATCGTGCATCATCACACGCATCGCCACGATGACATCATCACGGTGCTCCGGTTGTCGGTTGAGTTCGATTTTCGCGTCGTGTTGCATCACGTCAGCGAGGGGTGGAAAGTCGCCGATGAGATCGCCCGGGCAGGTGTTCCTTGTTCGGTGATTGTTATCGATAGCCCCGGTGGTAAGCTCGAGGCCGCCGAGTTGTCGTTTGAGACCGGCGGCATATTGGAAAGGGCCGGAGTTTTAGTCGCCTTTCATACCGACGACTACATCACCGATTCGCGACTGTTCTTTCGTTCGGCGGCGCTGGCGGTACGCGGCGGAATGACCCGCTCCGGAGCATTGGCTGCGCTGACGCTCAACGGCGCCAAGATGCTCGACCTCGATCGACGCATCGGATCGTTGACCCCAGGGAAAGACGCGGATTTTATCATTCTCGATGGCGATCCGCTGAGCGTGTACACCAAAGTCCTAGAGACTTGGGTCGAGGGTCAACGGGTCTTTGACCGGGCCGATTCCGAGGATCGGCTTTATGCCGTCGGAGGGTTTGGCGCCGGCCGCGATCAAGAACCCTATTTCTGTTGCTTTCACGAATGGATGATGCGGCAGTATGGGTTGAGTCAACAACAAATAACACAGCAACAGGATTGAGTGGAAAGCATGCGCTCCATTTCACCAAGCGGCACCGGCCTAGTGTTCCGTAGTACATCACAAGTTGACATCGCTCACGCCTGGAGAGCATTGCTCTTCGCCTGTTTAGTTGCCTTCGCCGTTTGCAATGAGGCGATTACGGAAGCCCAAATTGCCGTTCGCGGTGATGTCGTAATTACGATGGCGGGCGAGCCTATTCGACAAGGCGTCGTCGTTATTCGGGACGGCAAGATTGCGGCAGTAGGCCGATTCGGTGAAGTTGCGATTCCGGAGGAGTTCGAAGTGATCTCGGCCGCCGTAGTCACACCAGGTTTGATCGACGCGCATGGTACGGCCGGCCTGACAGGCATTTTCAACCAACCTCACGATCAAGACCAATTGGAGAACAGCGGACCGATTCAACCGGAACTGCGCGCCATCGACGCCGTCAACACCCGTGAGCAATTGATCGAGTATCTCCGCAGTTTCGGCATCACCACCATGCATACGGGGCATGCACCAGGTGAGCTGGTTTCGGGACAAACAATGATTATCAAAACCGTCGGCGGAACGGTCGAAGACGCGCAAGTCGTGGGACAAGCGGCCGTGGCGGCGACGTTAGGGCCAGGTGCGACGCGCAGCAGCGGGTCTCCCGGCACGCGGGGCAAACAAATCGCGATGCTGCGTCAGGAGTTAATCAAGGCCCAGGAGTATCGCCGCAAACAAAACCAGCCCGCGAACGACAATGGACCGCCGCGCGACGGCGAAACGACCGCCTCCGCGCGCGATTTGCGTTTGGAGGTGTTGGCGCAGGTGCTGGACGGACAATTGCCGTTGTTGGTGACGGCCAATCGCGCGCAGGATATTGCGTCGGCGCTGCGATTAGCCGAGGAGTTTAAGATTCGCCTGTGGCTGGATGGCGCGGCGGAGTCGTACTTGTTGATCGACGAGATTCGCGCCGCGCGCGTGCCGGTCATTTTGCATCCCACCATGACGCGGGCTGTCGGCGAATACGAGAACCTCAGCTTCGAGACGGCCGCGAAACTGGTGGCGGCGGGGATTCCATTGGCCATGCAAAGCGGATTTGAAGGATATGTCCCGAAGACGCGCGTCGTGTTGTTCGAAGCGGCCATGACCGCCGCCCACGGGCTTACACAAGAACAAGCGTTGGCCACGATCACCCGCGACGCCGCAGCGATCTTGGGCATCAGCCACCGAGTGGGGACGATCGAAGTCGGAAAGGACGGCGATTTGGCCCTCTTCGACGGCGACCCGTTTGAATACACAACACATTGTCTGGGCACGATCATCGACGGCAGGGTGGTCAGCTCGATCCGGCGCTAGCGTCTGGCAATTCAACGTGCGCGCGGGGTGCGCAAGGAAATGCACCGTTCGCAAGCCATCTTGATCGAGCCTGCCCTGAGGGGAACGCGGGGCAGCGGCTCGACATTGGGCTGCCTCATTCTGAGACGCGGTGTTGCATTTCGGCCACATCGCCGGTGCATTCGCCCAGCGACGTGTAGCCTTTTGTCAACACTTCGGCAGACGAACCCTATGCGGAATTTCCTCCCCCGACATTCGCTCGATGGCCAATAAACCCTTGAAAATCCGGGTTTGACGACCGTGGATGCGGCTCTGGACTGGGCCCAACCGGAACCGATGGCACTCGTTGTGCTTTCCTTACGAACGTCTTCTGTTCCCCACGCCGACTTTTCACGGAGCTGACAGAACATGGCGAAGAATCCCGCAGCCGCGAGCCACCACTCTTCCGACAACGACCCCAAACTCCCCGTCATTCCCTTGAATCTGGCGATCGATATCGATTTGGATGACACCGACGAAGTCGCTGAAGTTCCGGAACACGATGATGGGAATGAAGACCCTTTGTTAGAGGACCCCGTCCGCGTCTATTTGATGCAAATGGGGCGCATCCCCATGCTCGATCGCGAAGAAGAAATTGAATCCGCGCGCAAGATCGAAGCGACGCGCTGGCATTTCCGCAATATGATGTTGGCTAACGACTTTATGCTGCATGCCGCTTGCGACATGCTGCAGCGAATTGGCGCGGGTCAACTCCGGTTGGACCGGACGATTGAAGTATCGGTCACGAATCGTCTCGAAAAGAAACGGATTCTGATGCGGTTGGGTCCCAATTTGACCACCCTGCGGCATTTGTTGGCGCAGAATCGGCAAGACTACATGTTCGCCGTCAATCGACGCCATCCGCGCAAGTTGCGGCATGACGCTTGGCGTCGTCTAGTCGTGCGACGCAACAAATGCGTTCGGTTGATCGAAGAAATGAACCTGCGATTCTCCCGATTGTATCCCGTCTTTTTGCGGCTTCGCGCGCTTAATGACCGGATGCAAGCTTTGTACACCATGCTCCATAACGCGCAAATCGCGCCGGCGCAGCGGGCGGAATTGCGCAACGAACTCGTCTGCTTGATGCGGCAGACGCATGAGACTCCGCGGACGTTGCAGCGGAAGATTTCCGCCACGCTCGAGTGGCAAACGCGGCACGATGCAGCCAAGCGCGTCCTGTCGGCGGGCAACCTGCGGCTCGTGGTTTCGATCGCCAAAAAGTACCGCAATCGTGGGATGAGCTTCTTGGACCTGATCCAAGAAGGGAACACCGGTTTGATGCGGGCGGTGGACAAGTTCGAATACAAACGGGGATATAAGTTTTCTACCTACGCAACCTGGTGGATTCGGCAAGCGATCACGCGGGCCATTGCTGACCAAAGCCGGACGATTCGCGTCCCCGTCCACATGATCGACACGATGACCAAGATTCGTTCCGTCGTCGGAGACTTGGTTCAAGAGTTGGGCCGCGAGCCAAGCCCCGAAGAGACAGCCGACCGCGCGCAACTCTCGCTGGACGATACCCGCGTCATCATGAAAATGGCCCGGCAACCCTTGTCGCTAGATCAGCCGGTTGGCGAACACGAAGAGAATTATTTCGGCGAGTTCTTGGAAGACTACCGCGACGACGATCCGCTGTACGAATCCAACCAACAAGCGTTGAAATCGCGCATTGAAGAAGCGATGGAACACCTCAACTATCGTGAGCGGGAGATTCTCAAACTCCGCTACGGTTTGACGGACGGTTATGCCTACACGCTGGAGGAAGTCGGGCGGATCTTCTCCGTTACTCGCGAACGGGTTCGGCAAATCGAAAGCAAAGCCGTCCGCAAGCTGCAACAACCCTACCGGGCGCGAACCCTTTCGGGTTTCCTCGATGGCCCTGACCCCAACCTCGAAGGTTCGCCGGTCGAGAACTGCTAAGCCGCCCCGCGCGAGTGCGGCGCGAAAGGCAGGCTCCATTAACCTCGGGGTCCGTACCTGCCCGCACCATATGCGGACTGATAATCTAAGCTCGCCGATTTGGGATTTCACGCACTTAAGTTGCCGATGTGTTTTCAGTGTGTATGCTGATAGTTGGACCTCCGGTTTAACGCGACAATGAAGAAACATGAACGCGGTGGAAATCACGGTGCTCCTACAACGGATGGGCGACGACGACGCGCTGGCGCACCACGAGTTGCTGGAGCGCGTTTATGACGAACTGCGTGGGATCGCGGGCTCGAAACTAAAGCATGATCCGGCGCAGCGCTCGATTTCCGCCACGGCGTTGGTTCACGAGGCCTGGTTGCGGATCACGCCAGCCGACGGTTCGCCGGCGAAATCGAGCAACCGCCGGCATTTCTTCGCTGCCGCGGCCGAGGCCATGCGGCGGATTCTTGTCAAACAAGCCCGCCGCAGGATGGCGCACAAGCGAACCGCGCCAGCGGTGGACGACTTCCATGCCGAAACGGTCCATTCGTCGGGTAACCGTTCACGGCCTTCGGCGTTGAACGGTTACGCCTAGTCTTAATCCTACTCGTACTCAGCCGTCGGCGGTACTCGCACTCGGTCGGCAGGCAGGTTCGAGTACGAGTACCATATCATTGAGTACGAGTACGATTCCACGAATTTGCACTGGCGAACAGCCAAAAGTGGTCTTCTATGTCGATCGTCGGTAGGCGCACTCTCGAAAAGATGGCTTAACCCAGCAAGCTTGGGGCGGGCTCTCCAGCCAGCTTGGCGGGGATA
>JACTND010000008.1 GCA_014584305.1 Planctomycetota bacterium
GCCGCGCACCAAGCCGATGCGCGTGACCAGTTCCTGAATGGATGACCAGATGGCGCTAGTCCCTGGATAGCAACCTGCCAAACCGATGATAGCCAGGGTGTTGAGCATCGGCGTGGCCCATATCGGTAACTCAAATGCGCCGAAACAGCCGCAGGAAACGTATCCGAGCAGCCAGCGAGCGATCGACGTGATCCACAGCGCGACTACGAACACCAGGTTCGCCAACCAAACTAAAGGCAAGCTGGAAAATCTTTGGGCGGGGGGAGGGCATAATTGCGCGCAGATTGGAATAAACCAATCCGAACTCGACGGCGATGGCTAGCCACAGAACAGCCAGCGAATACCCAAGTTTGATGTCGGCAAAGGGATCGGTCGCGAGCAGCCACAGCTTGCCGCCGGCCGCCAAGGCAAAAATTACCGTCAGGATAAAGAGCACGATCCGAATCATGTCTGTACCTTGTGGGGTTTTGCCGCGAGTGGGTCCGCGAACAACCCATCGTATGCGAAGCTGCCTGCGATTGTTAGCAGCACCAGCGGCGAGTCAATACCAGGCGAGAAATTTTTTTTAACTGTTCACACGTTTGGGCGAGGGGCGGGGAAACTGAATCAGTGCACCTGACTTTTCTGTAGTTTTCTTGACACAAATCGCGGATTTCTCCTGGCGAAAAGCGAAACGCAGCCGGGGATTTTGACGGGTTCCGCCCCCGACAGCGCGTTTCCACGCGGCGCAAATGCCTTTTGACTGGCCCAATTTCAAGGTTGGCGAGCAGAAATGGTCATTTGTCCAGCACAAAATCAACTTTGTGGAGGTCCACAAACAATAGGGACCACGGAACTCTCCGGATGTTAGTGGGCTGTTTCCGCTTTCGGTTTGGCGCGCGGAGCGCACACCAAGACGGTGACCGCCCCCAAGATCACCAATCCCAGCGAAACAAAGAAATATGGCGAGATCTGCCCATATAATTGGCGGCTGACAATTTCCGCAAACGTATTGACGACCGGTGCCAAACCGAACACCAACGGCATCACAAACATCGGCTTTCCCCCCGCGTTGAAGGCGTAAATGATCCCCAACGCTCCTAACGCCCCGGCAGTCCCACCCAGTAGCGACCACATCACGCCCCCCCACCAGGAAATGGACTCCCCTTCCGGAAAGGTGGGCAACAACAGAATCGGCAACACGACGGCCAACACAAAGTAGGCCAGCCCCACGCACAAAAACGGCCTCATGCGGCTATTTTCCATCCGCGCTTGGCCCCAATGCAAAATCGGGCCATAGGTCCCCCAGCACAACGCGGTCAAGATCACCGACAGGAAGACCATGATCGGGCTGTTCTGAACCGGTTGCGGCGCCGGTTTCGTGTCGCTCGTCGGTTGGCCCGCGGCGGGTGCTGGAGAGGGATCACCATCCTGAGTTTCGGGCGGATCTTGGACGACCCGATGGGACTGCAGCCCAATACCAACCCGGGTGAATGTAACGTGCGCGGTGTTTCCAAATTCTGTCGATGCCATCATGCGCACAGGGGACGAAACGTGGCCGTGCGATGCGGACGACCGCATGGGTTTAAAAAACAGGACCCCCGCTGCGCCGATCGCCACGACGATCACACCCAAGTAAAACAACAGTGAGGCCTCGCGCAGATTGCGGGCCAAGGCCATCGTGACCAGCGTATTGACTACCGGCGCGCCGCCGAAAATGAGTGGCATCACAAATACTGGGTCACCGTGGAATTTGAAGGCCAGCACAACTCCCAATGCGCCCAGGGCCCCCAGTGCACCGGCAACAAACGACCAGACAAACCCCCCCAACGACCATTTGCCCGGCTCGCCCCGCGAATACAAGACATACAGCGGCACGATCACGGCGATCAGAAAGTAGGCAATGCCGACGCAAATCAACGATCGCAACGAACTCGGGGCGCTGGGCGTCCCCAGCAGGTGTTGACCCTCGCGCAGCACCGGTCCATAAAGACCCCACGAAACAAATGCCAACGCGACGAAAACCAGGTAGTGCAAGTTCTTCATAAACACTCGTGCGGGTATTGATGTTCTACGCTACGAGTGTAGCCCATCGGCCCGAACAGGGCGAGGCGGGTGAAAACTGGATCAAGCTACGCGGTGAACTGTCGCGGACTTGGTCGAGTTACCGGATAGCGGTGCTGCGTGCCTTTGTCCGTGGTATCGACGACTAGCGAGTCGCGCCTATTAGTTGCGAGAAACCGTTTTCGTTATTCTTTATCCACGGCAGGCGCCGCTGCGGTGGTTCCCACCAAGTCGATCTGCCGCTGGTACAGCGCGTTGTTCGCTTCCACGAAAAACGTCAGCGTTTGCGTATACGTTCCCGGCCCAGCGATGAATTTCAAAGGCAATTCGTCGCGTTGCTTGGGCTCGACAGTCAGCGGTAGGGTGCCTTCCAACTGGAAGGAACAATTCCCCCCTCAGCACGCGGTCCAGCCGACGATGCGCAGCCGCCGCCGGGTTCCGTTATCGATCACCGCTGGGATGGTGTGAAATTCGTTGGCCGCGATGTTTTCAGGAATCGTGACCGCGATCGAGAACTTCGGTGGTGCGGCCGCATACCAATCGTAGGCGATCAATCCCCCGCTTACCGCCAGCAACGCGCCGCCAAACCACATGAGTAAGGTAGATGCCTTCATGCCACTTGTTCCTTTCTCACCAATACGTGAACGGTTAATCTATTCACAACCCAACGCGTTCATTTCTAAGTTGCTCTGTCTTATTCCAAGGTGCAGATTTCCCCAAAGTGGGTCAGTCGTACTCGGCGACTGCGATTCGAGTACGATGTCGAGCACCATCGCAGGCTGAGCACAAGCACGAAACCCTGCGTGCCATTCCTGTATTGTAGTATTGTAGCAGAATCGGTGCCTATGGCTGGCTTCGCCCGCATCCCGCGACGCAAGGCTCAAGTGGACAATCATGCTTCCACCGAGCAAGCTCGGTGGGGAGCGGT
>JACTND010000070.1 GCA_014584305.1 Planctomycetota bacterium
GTGGGGGGTGTCATTCCCCTGATGGGGATTGTGTTGAGTTCTTTTTTTGGCGCCGGCGTGGTCCTGTTAACGTACGTGCAACAGTTAGAGGAGGGTCATGCCGCGGGCCTGGAGACGTTTTTATATGGTCGCGCCGCCACGCTGTTGGCGCGCGATGCTTGGCTGATCGGAGTCGTCGGATTTGCGGCGGTAGCGGCGATCGTCGTCTTGTTTAAAGAACTGAAGATGTTTTGCTTTGACAGTCGATTCGCGGCAGCGATGGGTTTAGGACGCACGGCGATGGATGTTGTCATCATGCTGTTGGTGGCCTGTGTGTTGTTGGTCGGCTTGCAGGCGGTGGGCTTGATCTTAATGGTTGCCTTGTTGGTGATTCCCGCGGCGGCAGCTCGATTCTGGACTAACGATCTTTGGCGCAGTGTCTGGATGGCGGGATTGTCCGGCGGTATTTGCGGGTGTGTGGGGGCGGGAATCAGCGCGGTAGTCACCAGTGTCCCGACCGGAGCGGCTATCGTTCTCGTCGGCAGCCTCTGGTTCGGCTGTTCGATGGCATTTGGGGCCAAGCGGGGAGTCGGCTTGAATGCCCTGCGCGATTGGCGGAATCGCCGGCACATCGAGAGGCAACACGTGTTGCGTGCTTGTTTTGAGTTGGCGGAATCGCGGGGCACCAACGCGATCGACGCCGTATTGGGGGGCACGACGATTGCTTTTGAGGCCTTGCGGGCCAAACGCAATTGGCCGTCGCGCCAATTGATGCGGCTCTTGCGGAGATTGGAAGGCGAAGGGTTGGTTGTGCGCTGGGGCCAGCGCGACGTGCGATTGACGGCCGCGGGTTTGCGCGCGGGGGCCATGTTGACTCACTACCATCGACTATGGGAGTTGTATCTGCTGCGGCTCGGAGATGTTTCGCTCCATCGTGTAGATGAATCCGCCGATGAAATCGAGCACGTCACGGACGCCGATCTGACGTCGCGCCTGGAAAGCGTCGTGCTGGGTGAAAGCAAAGCCGTCGAGTTGGCCAGCCCGCATCCGTTGGATGTTGCGTCCGATACGATTCAGAACGAGGATCGCCAATGAACAGTTGGTATTGGTTCTTGGATGGCTGGATTGTGGCCGCCGGTGTGTTGTGCGCGCTGAACGCGGCGTTGTTGGGCAACTTTCTCGTATTGCGGCGGATGAGTCTGTTGGGAGACGGAATTAGCCATGCGGTTTTGCCGGGGCTGGCACTCGCGTTTCTGATCAGCGAAAGTCGCGCAAGTTGGCCGATGTTTGTGGGTGCCATGTCCTTGGGAATCTTGACCGCGGCCGGTACGCAATGGATTCGCCGCGCCGGCAATGTGGATGAGGGCGCTTCATTGGGAATCGTCTTTACATCGTTGTTTGCTGTGGGGTTGGTTCTGATCGAGCATACGGCGCATCGGGTCGATTTGGATCCCGGCTGCGTCTTGTTTGGATCGATCGAGTTGACACCGTTGGACACCCTGCATTGGGGCGGCGTACAAATCCCAGTGGCCGTTGTGCTCTTGGGAGCGTGCCTGGCAGCCAATGGATGTTTTGTCGGGCTGTTTTTCCGACAACTCAAGATGAGTGTTTTTGATCCCGCAATGGCGCGCGCGGTCGGAATTCCTGTCGGCGTATTCCATTATGTGCTGATGGTCATGGTTTCGGTGACGGCGGTAGCCAGTTTTGAGAGCGTTGGCAGCGTGTTGGTCGTCGCCATGATGGTTTGTCCTGCGTCGGCGGGCTGGTTACTGGCAAAGCGATTGAGCGGCATGATCGGCTGGAGTCTGGTCTTGGCCGCCTTCTGTGCGGTAGCGGGGCACTGTGCCGCCATTGAGCTGCCTGGATGGTGGGGTGGCGACAGCGTATCGACAGCGGGGATGATGAGTGTCTGTTGCGGCGCGACTGTTGTTCTGGCGGCGGTGTTCGGCCCCAAAAGCCCACTCTGGTGCGTTGGCCGTCGCTAGGCGCCAACGCCTTGTTAGCATTAGAATAAGCGATTACGAAGGTCGCTTGCCGCGCAGCAGTCGTTGGCCGTTGGATTCGGAGGGAACCAGCCGGTTTCCGCCAACGCGGTGTATCGGTAATGCGCGGATAATTCGGTTTCAACGTGGAGGCTGCATGCCCAAAGATGAGTCGTATGAAGTAATGGGAACGGTCGTTCAGGCGCTGGCCAATACGCGCTTTCGTGTGGCGTTGGACACGGGCAACGAAGTTCTGG
Source organism: Planctomycetota bacterium (assembly GCA_014584305.1). GTDB lineage: Bacteria > Planctomycetota > Planctomycetia > Pirellulales > Pirellulaceae > BJ22. Next base: position 2,219 of record JACTND010000070.1, read on the forward strand.
CGCATGTCGCCGGCAAAATGCGAAAAAACTTCATTCGGATCGTTCCCGGCGACAAGGTGCGCGTGGAGTTATCCCCGTACGACTTGACCAAGGGACGGATTGTCTTCCGCGAACGCTGAGTCGTGCGCGATGAAACCACGTTTTCTGAAACTATGCGGTTGGTCGCGGAGTACATTCGCGAAGTGCTGAAGTCTATTTCGTCCGAAACCCCAGGTTTCGATTGTCCATTAATCGTCTAGAAGTTTGAGGAGATAACACGTGAAGAAATTACTGGCTTCCCTGATGTTGGCGGTCAGTCTGGTTTGGCTCGCGCCGTCGGCTGTCACGCCGGCGGTAGCGCAGTCCGCGCCGGCGCCGTCAATTGTCATTTCATTGGCTCCCTTGTCGCGCCAACTGAAGGATATCACCTACTTAATCGAAACCTCCGGAATGGGTTTTGCGGCGCCGATGTTTCGTATGCAAGCGGAACAGTTTTTGAAAGGATTGGACCGCGAACGCCCGCACGGGGTATTTTTGTATTTTGAAGAGGGCAACCCCGAACCGAAGGCGTTGGCCTTTTTTGCGGTTTCCGACTTGGATGCTGTGTTGGATAATCTGTCGATGTTCGGGGCGGACATTGAGGAAGGAAACGATGTCACGACCATTGTCCCGCCCAATGGATCGGAGATGTTTGTTCGAAAGGCTGATGGCTTTGCCTTCATCAGTGATCACCGAGAGTTGTTGAACCAACTTCCCAGTGCTCCTCTGGCGGAGTTGGGAGACTTGCCCACCCAATACAACCTCTCCGCCCGTGTTTTGGTGCAACGGATTCCCCAAGACCTCCGCGACATGGTCATCGGCATGATCGAGGACTCCTATGCCGAGCAACTCGACATGATGGGTAACGACATGTTGGCGGATATCCAGAGTCAAAACATGGATTATCAGTTGAACCAGATGAAGAGCCTGATCAACGAGTCGAAGGAACTCACGTTGGGATTCACTGTGGACCAATCCGAGCGACGTTTGTTCGCCGATATGCAGATGATTGGCTTGGATGGGTCGGTATTGGCCAAACAGAGTCGCAGCTACGCGGATGCTCCTGCTTCGCGGTTCCATGGCTTTTTGATGGACGGTGCTGCGGTCACGATGGTCGCTTCCGCGCGACTGAGCGACGACGACGTACCGGAATTGGCCAAGATGTTGTCAGGATTTCATGAAGCGGCTGTCAATCAACTGGAAGAAGAGGGAGATTTACCCACCGCGCAGGCCGAATTGGTCAAGCGCGTGGTCGGTGAATTGTTTGAAGTTTTGGACCAGACGATTCGCGAAGGCGTGATGGACGTAGGCGGCGCCCTGGTGATGAACGAGAAATCGGCGAATGCCGCCCTGGGTTTGCACGTGGTCAATGCGGCTCGGGTGGAGCAAGCCGTCAAGGACATGGTCAACGAATTCAGTCGCGAACTGGGCCAACGGGTCGATGTGCGAATGAACGCCGGCTCGCATGGCGGCGTTACGTTCCATCAGATCGTCGTGCCGATCGACGAATACAACGAATTGTATGAATTTGTCGGCGATCGAGCCACGATAGTGCTGGGATTTGGCAATGGAGCCGCTTATCTGGCGGCTGGGTCGGATCCGGAAGAAATGTTGAAATCCGCCATCGATGGCGGTGCTGAACCGTCGAGTCCCAGTGCGCCCCCTGTCCAGTTCAATATGTTCCTCGGACCATTGATGAACAAAATTGGGCAAGCGCAAGGTGAACCGATGGTCCTGCAACTTTCCCAAAAATTGCTCGAAAGCAAACGGGACCGCATTCGCGTGACGATCAACCCGATCGGTAATGGCTTCAACTATCGCTTCGAAATGCAGGACGGAATTTTGGAGTTGATAGGAGTCGCCGCTCAAGCCTTCGGCATGGGAGGCGGTCCGGATTTTTAATCTCGCCACGGCACGAAGAGATGGCAATCCACGGAGCGGCGCCGAAATCGGCGCCGCTTTTTTAGCTGCTTGTGGTCATCAATTCACGGTCCAACGTTCGCACACGGCGGTCACCTGTGATAAGATGAGATGCGATGAATTCTGATATCGCAACGAACGAACCTACCAAAACGCAAGTCGGCAGTTATTTCATTTCCAATTACCCGCCTTATAGCCAGTGGAGCGCCGATCAGTTGCCCGAAGTGTTCCGCGCGTTGGCGGGTGTGCCGGCGCCGGTGCCACTGGGTTTGTATCTGCATATTCCGTTCTGCCGCAAGCGTTGCAAATTCTGTTATTTCAAGGTGTTTACCGACAAGAACGCCGGTGAAATTGAAACCTACGTAGCGGCTTTATCTCGAGAAATTGAGTTGATTAGCCGCCAACCCGTACTGGGAGGGCGGCCGATTCGTTTCGTTTACTTTGGTGGTGGCACGCCCTCGTATTTGAGTAGCAAACAGCTCGGCAGTTTGTTCGAGCGATTGCAGGCCAACATTCAGTGGGACCAGGCAGAAGAGGTCACCTTTGAATGCGAACCCGGGACTTTGCAGGAAAACAAGATCGCCACTCTGCGCCAATTGGGAGTTACGCGGTTGAGTTTGGGTGTGGAGAATTTTTCCGATCAGGTTTTGGAAGAAAATGGCCGCGCGCATCTGACCAAAGAGATCTTCCGCGCTTGGGAGTGGATTCAGCGGGCCGGGTTTCCCAACGTCAACATCGATCTGATTGCCGGCATGGTCGGGGAAACTTGGGACAACTGGCGCATCAACATCCGTGAGACGATTCGCCTGGCACCGGACAGTGTCACGATTTACCAAATGGAGTTGCCGTTCAATACAGTGTATTCCCAAGACATCCTGGGTCGCCGCATCGAAAGCCCCGTGGCGGATTGGCCGCTTAAGCGTGAATGGGTTAATTACGCCATCGACGAATTGGCTTCCGCCGGCTATCACGTGAGCAGCGCGTACACCATGGTTCGCGACCCGCACAAAGTGAACTTTAGCTACCGCGATAATTTATGGCAAGGCTCTGATCTGCTGGCCACAGGTATCGCCAGCTTTGGCCACATTGCGGGAGTGCACTATCAGAACAAGGCGGAGTGGCGCGAATATACGGGGGATTTGTTGGAACACAATCGGTTGCCGCTGTGCCGCGCGCTGCGTCCCACGCCGCGTCAATTGCTGATCCGGGAACTGATTCTGCAATTGAAACGCGGGTACTTGGAGCCCGCCTACTTTCGCCGCAAGTTTGGCGAAGACATTATGGAGATTTGGCGCGACGAATTTGCCGCGCACGCGGCACATGGGATGTTGACGATTACTCCGGAGCGGATTGAATTGACCCGCGCCGGCCTCCTCCGTGCCGACGGTTTACTCCCCGTGTTTTTCGAACCCGAGTTGCGCCAGGTACGCTATACTTGACGTTCACCCGCCGGCGGAGGGTTGGTTCAGATCATCATCGCGCTCTGTTGCCGCTCCACCATATCGAAATACATCCCTCGGAGCGCCATCAGCTCCTCATGCGTCCCCTGTTCGACAATGACTCCTTGGTCCATGACGACAATCTGATCGGCATGCGCTATCGTGGATAGTCGATGCGCGATCATGACCGTCGTCCGATTGCGCAGCAACTCACTCATCGAAGCCTGTATCAGTTGCTCGCTGGCCGTATCCAAGTTGCTGGTGGCTTCGTCCAAAATCAAGATTTGGGGGTTGGCCAGCAATGCCCGCGCAATGGACATCCGCTGTCTCTGCCCTCCGGAGAGTTTCACACCACGTTCACCGATAACCGTATCGTATCCCTCCGGTAATTGCGTGATGAATTCATCGGCGTTCGCCCGTACCGCGGCGTCGCGGACCTCGGTCAAACTAGCGTTGCGGTTGGCATAGGCGATATTCTCCCGAACCGTGCCGTCGAACAAAAACACGTCTTGCTGGACCACGCCCAATAGACTTCGGTACGACTGTAACTGGAAATCGCGCACATCGATTCCGTTCAGCAAAATGGCGCCTCCGGTGGGATCATGAAACCGGGCCAACAGGTCGGTGATGGTAGTCTTGCCAGCGCCGCTGCGCCCGACCAGTGCCACGACCGAACTACCCGGAATCACCAGATTGAAGTCCCGGATAACCGGGCGTTCCGGTTCATAGGCAAACCCCACTTGCCGGAATTCAATAGCGCGCACCGTAGTGGGGGCCACCACCGCATTCGGGCGGTCGGGTTTATCAGCCGGTGTTTCCAATACATCGAATACCCGTTCCATGGCTGCTAATGATCGCTGGAGTTCCGAGAACGAATTGACGATCTGCCACACGGGGTTGAGCAGTAAAAATGTATAGACTTGAAACGCCGTGATATCGCCAATCGACGCGCGACCTTGCAAATACAAGTAGCCGCCCACCCAAAAAATGACTAAACCAATCACTGCCAACATGAAGCCCCAACTGCTCCACAGGACGAGTTCCTTCTTGCGGGCGAACAACCGCATGCGGGTGATGGTGTTATGACCAACTGCAAACTCGTGCGCCTCGCGCCGTTCGCCCTGAAAGGCCCGTACGGCGCGGATCCCTTCGAACGCTTCACCAACGCGCCCGTCGATCACGCCGACATCCGTGCGGACTTGGCGATAGATGGGGCGAATTCGCCGGGCGGCAACGAAACTGATCAGCATGACAAACGGGATGATCGACATCGCGGTCAAGGCGAGCTGCCAATTGAGAACAAACAAGACGACCAACGCAATCAACAGACGGACGGCCGCGACGCCTGGAGAAATGATGGCCATCTCCAACAACCCCGTTGTCGTGTTGACGTCGTCAGTCAAACGGGCGATGATGCCGCCGGTCTTCATTTCAGACAGTTTGCCCAACGGCAAATGCAGCATGCGCTCAAACAAAGCCCGGCGAAGTTTCAGGATCACATCGACGTTCAGCAGATATTGCCAATAGTTCTTGAAAATTCCGAGCCCTTGGCTGGCGATCACAAGCGCCAGAGAAATCAATCCGATCCAATGCAAATTGCGCGCGCGTTCACCAACCGAGGCGCTGACGTCAAGCAAGATGTGATCGACGATGTAGCGAAAGAACAGGGGTTGGACGAGATCGAGTCCGGCGACCACAAGCGAGAGAATGATCAGCAACAGGACCACGCGCCAATGAGGCCACAGTTCCCGAAAATAGAGCCTCAAATACCGGCGACGTCGTTGGCGCTTGCCGATCCCGTCACTGCCGCCGACTGGATCGGCAGCTGCGGGCATCTCGCCACGCGGTGCCCGCGCGCGTGCCAACTCTTCCGCCGTATCGAGCCCCACTTCGTTGCGTTTGAATTTTTCCAGGAACTCACGGTATCGCCGCCGCGACGTACTTGCTCGATTCATCGTAGTATGAATGGAATAGGTTTGCCTTTCAGGCGCAATTCGCAATTGTTGCAGGACGTAATGTCGGGACAAGGGCGCAGTACGGCCGTTTTTTCTGTGGCGCACGATCAGCGGCAATTCCCAACCTGAGTTTGGATGCGGCCGACTCCATGGGCCGTGCCGCAGCCAGCGCTAGCGAAGGACTGGCGAGGCGATTCCGATCGTTACCGTTAATGCAGAATCTTAGCGGCGTCGAGTTGCGCTAGTTTGCCAGAACGCGCCAACGGCCGAGAAGAGATACGCCTTGCCCACCACCGACGCACAAGGTGACGATGCCCAAGGCCCCATCCTTCCCCAACTGGGCCAGTCGATCATGCAAGGTCATCACCAGCCGCAGACCGCTGGCACCCAAGGGATGGCCCACAGCGATCGCGCCGCCCCAGGTATTGACGTGATCCCATGGGACATGCAAATCGGCAAGTGACGCCAGGACTTGAATGGCAAACGCCTCGTTGATTTCCCACGCGGCCACATCGGAAACGCGGAGTTGGTTCCGGTCGAGCAACTTCCGCGTGGCCGGTACAGGCCCCATACCCATGACTTCCGGCCGAACCTGGGCTACCGTCACATCGACAATTTCCAATACCCCCTTCACTTTAGCCCGAGCAGCATCTTCCATATCGACCACCCAGCCTATTGTGGCACCATCAGTGAGTGGGGAACTTGTCGCCGCCGTCACGACTCCGTTGGGGTCGAAGGCCGGCTCCAGAGCGGCCATCTTCTTTCTGTCCACCGGGACGCGAATAAACTCATCGCGCTCGACCAGCAACGGGTAAATCTGATGCGCGTAGTCTCCACGGCGATAAGCGGCATCGGCCAGCTCATGGCTGCGCGCAGAAAAATCCTCTTGTACCGCTCGCGACAATTGCGGGTAGTTTTTTGCCACACGCTCGGCTGTGTCGCCGTTTGGCGTATAGGCCAACGCATTGGCCTGTTTAATCCGAACGGATTCGGAGAAATGCGCTCCGCGGCGAGGAATGCGGCTCATCGATTCGACGCCGCTGACCAGCAACTGGCGATTGAATCCAGCGCGAATGCGCGCCGCAGCCATGGCGATGGCTTCCAGCGAACTGGCGCACAATCGGTTGACGGTCGCTCCCGGGCACTCCAATTCCGCGCCAATAGAAACCATCCGCGCGACGTTGTAACCTTGCTCTCCTTCAGGGTAGGCGCAGCCTACAATCAAGTCTTCAGGTGCAAACTCCGACCACAGTTCGGCGTAACGCTGACGGTGTCCGGCGATGAGTTCGATCAGCAAATCGTCGGGACGCCAATCCCGGTAAATTCCCTTTGTGGCGCGTCCAAATGGCGTGCGCAATCCGGCGGTAAAGACTGGGGTGCGCAAACTCATACGTGCGCCGCCTCCGCTGCGGTGCTGGCAAGCAGATCGTCGGCTATTCCCAAGTCGGAGCGGCTGATACCAGGCGCCAGTTTTTCCACATAGAATCGCCCGGCGCGCGGCGAGAAAATCCCCAAATCAGTCACCACAGTATCTACCACCTGCACTCCTGTGAGCGGCAGTTGGCATTGCGGCAACAGTTTGCATTGACCATCTTTGGCGAAATGCGTCAACATGACGATGATTCGTTTGGCGCCGTTGACCAAGTCCATAGCGCCTCCCATCCCCGTGATTTTTTTGCCGGGAACCATCCAGTTAGCCAAATTGCCCTGCGCATCGACTTCCATGCCTCCTAACACACAGACGTCGATGTGCCCGCCGCGAATCATGCCGAAACTTAAAGCGCTGTCGAAAAAACTGGCACCCGGCGCGACGGCAATCGTCTCTTTGCCAGCGTTGATTAAGGTCGGCGAAACGGTTTCTTTCGTGGGTCGGCCGCTGACGCCCAACACGCCATTCTCCGAGTGGATCATCACCTGCTTGTCCGGCGGCATCCGTTCGGCGATCAAGGTAGGCATACCGATTCCCAAATTGACACAGGCCCCCTGATCGATCATGCCGATGATTTCGTCGGCCATCTGTTCTTTGGTCCAGCCTCGCGGCATAAAGTCCTTCTCTGGCGGTTACTGTTTGCTCGGTTCGTGTTTCTTGGATCCATTAGAACGCGCGGTCGGTTGGCGTTCCCTTTGACTTTTTCTTGACGCCACCCTCCAAACGTTGACTGATTTTGTCGCGCTCGGCGCCGGTCAACGAAGGATCGACGCGGCGCACGGCGTCGTGAACCATCGCCTCGCGTTGCGCGGGGTCGGCCCAACGATTTTGCGCGGCCAGCGATAAACGATGGAGCGGGTCAAAATACAAAAACAGCTCGCGCGGTTTGACGTTCGGCGCTCGCCACACGGATATGCCGTGCTCTTGATCGTAATATTCATAGGAAGCGACGTGACGCTTGCCGCCGCCGCCCGGCGCATCGCAGACAAACGTCGGAACGTTGAATCCGGCTGTGCTGCCGCGGACGTGCTTCTCGATTTCCACGCCCTCGGCCACTGTCGTGCGCAAATGTTCGCATCCCGGAACCATGTCGTGAATATACACATAGTACGGTTGGATGTTGATGTACGACAATTGCCGCGTCAGCAAGACCATCTGATCCACACGATTGTTGACGCCGTCTTGGAGCACAGCCTGATTGCGGACAATCACGCCTTCGGAAAAGAGGCGCTCCATAGCCAGTTGACTCCAACGCGTGATTTCTTGGGGGCTGGAAAAGTGCGTATGAATGACAACTTGTTTTCCCAACTCGCGGCCGTGGCGATGGACTTTCAAGAACGCCTCGACCCAAGCCTCGTCCGTCAAGATTTTCTGCGGCAAGATCGCGATCCCCTTGGTCGCGTAGCGCAGTCGGCGAATGTGGGGAATGGCCAACAGCGTCTCGCCGATTAATTCGATGTACTTGGGAGTCAAATTGAATGCATCGCCGCCGGAAATCACGACATCCTCGATCGCCGGGTGCTGCCTCAAGTAGGCGAATGCAGCCTCCCAATTCGCCGGATTGGGACCATACGTATCCTTTTCGACGGCATCGGTCGATCCGCCAATGATCCGGCTGCGCGTGCAGTACGAACAATAAACGGGGCAGGTGGTCAACGGCAAAAACAGGACCTTGTCCGGATAGCGATGGGTCAACATGGGGACCGGCGAATCGACGTCTTCATACAATGAATCAGCCAAATAATAAGGATGATCTGGCAACATCTGTGAAGCGACAGGTAAGAATTGCTTGCGCAAAGGGTCGTCATAGGGGTTGTCCCAATCGATCAGCGCAAACACATACGGCGTGATTCGCACATTCATGGGCGCAAGGTGCATGGCGGCCTCGATATCGGCGATCAATTCCGAAGAGACGCGGTCGCGCAAGACTTCTTGCACCTGGCTGACTTTGCGAATGGAGTGCTTACCCTGCCACAGATAGTTCGAGAATTCGTCCGCCGAAACCGATTCCCACGCCGGTATGCTGCGCCAAAATTCGTCGTCGCGAAATCTGCGATGTGCAAATTCAATTTCGGTTGTCATGATATCTAACATTGTTCTCCTCGATCCCCATTCAGGCGAACAGCCCCGAGCGGTTGGCTTACCCCACCGCGCGCACGCCAGGCGCACCTAGATCGCACGTTTGCTCGGCAGGCTGTAAAGGCACAAACCTCGGGAGAGTGGCAGCGAAAACGTGCAGGCGCTTCGAACTCTGCGCCCGTTTCCATTTTGTCAAACGGCCCTGATTGAGTGTACCGATTGCGGTTTTTTGGGGCAATAGCCGCCGGGCAACCTTAGATGGCCGTTGCCCCCGTCAAAGCGGTCAAGATGTCCACGGTTGCCGGAGTGCGCGGCGCATAAAGCTGTTCGCCGGCTTCAAAACCCACAGAAAGCCCGACATAGCGCGCCGCGTATTCAATGCGCTTCAGGAGGCTCGCCTTGGCCGGTGGAAACTGAGTTTCGTAACAACGAATCGACGCTAACTTCCGGTCCAATGCATTGGAAATGTCTTGTACCCAGCGGCTCCCGGGCACATCCAACGCGACCGAGTCAAACCCCAGGGGATAGTACGCCAACATTTCAATCGTGTGCGGTGGCCAGCCCGCAAATTGCTCGTCCCATTTCGTCAGGCGACTGTAAAAGACTGCCGCTTCGATGATCTGCCGCGCTTGCCAATGATCGGGCGACGCCAAGGGAGTTCTGCTTCCCAAGGCCAGCACTAGTTTGGGCCGCCATCGGCGAAACTCGCTGGCCAGGGCCACTCGCGCTTCGAACGAATCGAACAACCGTCGGTTTGGCAATTCCAGGATCTTCCGGTGATGGACCCCCAACACCTCGGCGGCTCGTTGGGCCTCCGCCCGCCGAACATCGGGATGAGGTGACAACGGTGTCGGTTCGCCATCTGTCAAGTCCACAATGCCGACGCGATGACCACGGTCCACCAGCGCTGCCAATGTTCCGCCGCATCCAATCTCCACGTCGTCGGGATGGGCGCCCACGGCAATTACGTCAAACGGTTCGTCCTTCGTCATCATCTCCTCGGATTTTGTCGCTGAACAGCGAATGGGGTTCGGCCGTCACTCTTATACGACTTTGTTGGAGTTCGTCAATCACTGTTAAAGACTGACCGGGAATGCCTTGGAATTCTCCTCAACCAGCTTTCGTGATCACCGCGTAAAAGAAACCATCGAATCTATCGCTAGGCAGCAAACGGCGGCAGCGGGTTATCTTTGGCGCAAAGGTCATCCCCGCAAACGATGTCAAACCGGGGGCCGACACTTCTGGATCGAGGTCGATCGAAGACAACTCGGCCTGCTCGGGGAAATGTTCCAATAATCGGGTAACGACGAGTTCGTTCTCTTCGGGTGCAAAGCTGCACGTGCAATAGACCAAACGGCCTCCGGGCCTCAACGCTTGAAATGCCGACTGGATGAGCCCAATCTGTTTTCTTTGGCATTCACGGATTTTCCGCAAGCTCCAAGTGCGAAACGTTTCGGGTTGGCCGACGCAAAAGCGGCTTTCAGAGGAACAAGGGGCGTCAAGTAAAATGCGGTGGAATTTCTCTGGGACTTTGCGACCGACCGTGCGCCCATCAGTCATGAAGAACTTGGCGATCTTAACACCCAATCGATGCAGATTTGCGCGCAATCGGAAGAACCTCGGGCGAATCGGTTCGACGACACACAGTTCTCCTTGATTCTTCATCAAGGCAGCCAGGTGGGACGCTTTGCCACCCGGTGCCGCCGCCAAATCCAACACGGTCTCTCCCGGCTGCGGATCGAGCAGGAGGCTGGCGAACTGGCTCGCTAAACTCTGAACGTACAACTCGCCGGTCTCGGCAAATCGATGGTGTGTGACGCGTTCCCGAAACTCGGCGGTCGCCCAAGCTGACCCGCGATTCCACCCCTCACAAATGGGGACACCCACTTTTTCCAGTTCCGCGGTTACTAGCTCGGGCGCCGCTAGCAACTCGTTCACCCGCCAGGCCACCGCCCGCCGATCGTGAAGATGCTGGATAGCGGTTTGAGCGGTTCGGTCGCCCAAAATTTCGGACAATCGGGCGACGAACGCGTGAGGCAGCTCCATGTCCATGGCGATTCGGCTTTCTAGAAAACTGATAGACGCTACCGTCAAACTGTCGGATGCCGTCAACTTTTTATTTTATTCGATGGCTAGCTAGTTTACGGAGTTACGACTTTGCTAATGCCGCTAGCTCCCAGGGCAAATGCGGAGCGAATGCAAATCGGGCTTGTTGATTGACGGAATCCTGCTAACCTTCCGCCGATCTTTCAGGAGCTGCGATCGATGCAAATATTCTGCCTGCGTGAATGGATGTTAGGAATCTGCACCACGGCGATTGCGCTGGGAGTGGCTGGTTGTCGCAACCAATGCGGTCCCTGTGGCCCGCGCCCGTTATTCGCGATGTCACCCAGAATTCCGGCGCCGGCTACGAACTCATGGCGTACCGCGCAGAATTCGACACCGATTAGTACTTGGAATGCGCCGGCGGGCGGAGCGCCATCGACCGCTTTTCCTTCGCCCAATGGTACACCTCAGCTCCTGTCCCAGACGTTCAATACAACTGCAGTGGACCCGCGCATGGACACTTCGCGATTGGCAGTAAGCGACGCCAGCCAAGTTGCTGCGCCCGCTGCCTTGGGAATGAATCCGAACGCTGGTCCTTTTGCGCAAGCGTTGTATCGCGGTCAAATTCCACCGGGCGCGCCAACGGCAAATGTGCGACAAGGAACCTTTGAGTATTTGACTCCCGGAGCGGCCGCAGCGGGTAATACCTATTTTGCTGCGGGACCTCCGCAACAAGTCGGCCAGCGCCAAGTTCTGGCGCAGGCCACTACGTTGCCCTTAGAGCAGAATCCCAATTATCAAAACGGCTGGAGACCTCCTAATCAAGGCACAAACTCCGCGCCTTTGCATCGATGAGCCGATTTTCGGTGGCTGCTTGGAGCGCACGATGGCTGAGGGCTCGGCCTGCCGTGTGGCGCCGTTTGGTCCACAGCATTCAACTGAAATCCGATCGACTGAACGAGCTGCCCGATGCGGAACTCAAGTCGCAAAGCTTGCAATTGCGATATCGGGCGTTGAGCGGCGAATCGCTCGATAACTTGATGCCTGAAGCGTTCGCCCTGGTCGCGGCCGCGTCCCAGCGAGTTCATGGATTGCGTGTGTATGATGTTCAAATGCTCGGCGCGATCGCGCTTCAGGCAAATGCCATCGCCGTGATGGAAACCGGTGAAGGAAAGACCTTTACCGCTCTTTTTCCGATTTACTTGAATGCGCTATTGGGCCGGGGAACTCACCTTATTACGGCAAACGATTACTTGGCCGTTCGAGATGCGCGTTGGGCCGGGCCGATTTTTAGCCTGCTTGGGATGTCCGTGGGAGCCGTTGAATCCCAGTCCGATCCTGACCAACGCCGCCGCGCCTATCGTGCGGACGTGACGTATGCCACAGCCAAGGAAGTGGGTTTTGATTTTTTGCGCGATCAATTGCGAGCGGCCGCTGACGGCGGTCATTCGACGGTGCGCACCGACACATACGTTCTGCGCGAGTTGCATTTTGCATTGGTCGATGAGGCCGATAATATCTTGATTGACGAAGCGCGCACGCCGCTCGTGGTTAGCGGGCGCCCGGCAGCGTCGCCCTCGGAACGGGCGGCACTGTATCGCTGGGCGGCCAAGCAGGTTTCATTGTTTCACTCGCCGGAGGACGTAGAGTTGGATTACGTCCGCCGGGTCGCGCGTTTGACCTCAGCAGGACGTCGCAAAGTCCGCGGCTTGCTCCTCTCCCCGGATGCCGCCCACGCGACGCGACTAGCGATCTACGAGCACATCGAACGCGCCCTCCAAACCCACGCCTTCTACGAAAAGGACAGGCATTATGTAGTCCGTCACGGCGAAATTGTCATTGTCGATGAAGGTACCGGCCGTTTGGCAGACGGCCGGAAATGGCGCGATGGGCTGCATCAGGCCATAGAAGCCAAGGAAGGTCTGGTCATAACGGAGGAAGGCTGCGACGCCGCCAAAATAACGATTCAAGCCCTTTTTCGGCAATACGAGAAACTGGCTGGCATGACCGGGACAGTTGCCAGCTCAAGCCAGGAATTAAAGAATGTGTACGGTTTATCCGTTTGCCAGATTCCAACGCACGTCCCATCTCGGCGTATCGCTTGGCCGGAGAAGGTTTTCGGCGACGAAACGCGCAAATGGCAGGCGATCGTCTCCGAAGTCGGGGAGCTTCATGAACTTGGGCGGCCCGTCTTGGTCGGTACCCGGTCAATCCAAAAGTCCGAATTGGTCTCCAAGCTTTTGAACGCTGCCGGTATCGCACATCAGGTCTTGAACGCAAGGCATCTGGAACGGGAGGCCGAAATCATTGCCCGTGGCGGGTGCCAGGGACAAGTCACTGTAGCCACCAATATGGCTGGACGAGGAACGGATATTCGGCTCGACAAATCGGCGAAATTGGCTGGTGGCCTTCACGTGATTTGTTCGGAACTGCATGAATCCGCCCGCATCGACCGTCAGTTGATAGGGCGTTGCGCTCGCCAGGGAGACCCGGGTACCTATCGATTCTTTCATAGCTTGGATGACGATATCTTGGTCCAAGGGTTATCTGTTGCCCAAATGGCGCGCCTCAGGCGTCATAGCCATCGTGCGCCCGCACAGCTGTCCCGCCTTAGCAAGTGGTTTCGCATTGCCCAACGACACGTCGAGCGCCGGCACACCCAAACCCGCGAAACGCTTCTCCACCACGAGCGCTATCGCCACGAACTCTTTCACGAGCTGAACCTCCCCTCCCACCTATAGAAATCGTATTTAAGGACAGGCATTTTTATGTTGACATCATTTGGTAGTATTGGTATTCTGGTGGTCAATGGAGGGGTTGTGAGCAATCCAGGCCAATACTGAAGTACCGACGAGTTGGTAACTTTGCGTGTGTTTTTCGGCTGCCGGGGAAATTGAGCGAAAATTGTTTTCTTGGAAATAAACAGCGTATCGCGATGTGATTTGTGAAAGGAACCATTTTCTATGACCATGCCCCGAAGAATGTTGGTCGATATCGATGTAACCCGGTATTATCACTGCATTTCCCGCTGTGTTCGGCAGGCAATGCTCTGTGGAAAGGGCGTCGAAC